>CAZKTW010000047.1:0-18076 GCA_964555775.1 uncultured Bifidobacteriaceae bacterium
GACCCGCCAGACCGATGCCACGAATTACCGCTACAATCTGCGCGGCGGTTTCAACGCCTCACCCTGGCGCTGGTCCAGCTTGAACGCGGAATACCGATGGCAATCGAGCGACACCGACTACAATCATTTGCAGGACGTCTGGGGCAGCGGTATTGGCTCGCCCACCAACGGGTACCCGGCCTTCATTCTTGGACGCACCATTCATGACGCTGCGTTTGACACAAAACTCACCCTGCGACCGGCAAACTGGCTCAAGACCACTTTGAGCTACCAGATCGGCACCACCTATTATTCGACGAAGACCGACCCGGCTGTGGACGCCGCCACGCTGAATCCGGTTTCCCCCGGCGGAACCATCCTGGCGGGAAAATATGATGCCCAGACCTTCGGGTTCAGCGCCACCCTCACGCCCCTCCGGCAATTTTACATTTCCAGCGCCTTCACTTACAGTCTGTCGCGCCTGACCACGGCCAATAACGGCGATCCGTCCATCGTCCCCTACAGCGGCAACGTCTATACTGTCATCAACACCGCCAGTTATGCGTTGAATCCGAAGACTGAAATGCAGGTCAGCTGTAACTTCTCGCGGAGTGACTACGGACAAAACAACACTGCCGGCGTGCCCCTGGGAATTGATTTTACCCGCCATCAACTGCTGGTTGGCCTGAGCCGGCGGTTCAGCGACCGGGTGTCCGGTTCCCTGCGCTACGGATTTTCCCAATACTCGGAACCGGGCGCCGGCAACCTGAATCATTTCACGTCGCACGGCGTCTTCGCCACCCTGGCCTGCAAATGGCCGTAAGCTCGGCGGCATTCCTCAAGCGGTCGCTAAATCGAAGCAAGGCCAAGAGCGGCGACAGCACCACTACCTCTATTTTGCCGACGCGTTGGCCTCTACCCTTGGTGAGAGCAAAACTGTGATTGGAGGTGTGGTTAGGTTAAAATACTTGCCAGGTGATTTTGCAAATTCAAACCGGCCAGTTGCCTCAACCAAATATACCCCTGCATTGGTAACAGCATAGCCTCCTACTAAATCATGCTCAAAGATTTGGGTTTCATGCCCAGCAAAGATGCCCAAGCTCTGGCTCACATAACGATTCCGATCGTCGGGAGTGAGCTGGCATTCCAACCTCTTGCCAGAAGTTTTTTCTGTTATGATATATTCACCAAACCCCGTGCCGCATGGATTTCCTGTCGCCCACGGGATCTTACGCTCATGGCCAAGCATGTTGGAAACAGTCATACTCACCGGAATTCGTTCCCCCGCAATTAGATTCGTTTTTTGAATTACCAGTCCGAAAGCCAAGTTGTCATAGTTTGTGAGGCAGGAGTCCGCGTAAACGAACGAAGTTCCTGCAAAAAACAAAATTGCCGTCGTGAGTTTCAAATTTTGCACATATTGTACGGTTCGATTTATTCTTTGCTTCATACTGTTTTCCTTTCAGAATTTTATGGGGTGGTGTACCAGAACGATTGATATGTCCAATTGTTGGCTGGATAGGAAATGTTATTTGTCCACTGAGGGTGAATAACGCAATTCATTCCAATTGTCGACTGCGGGTCGGTGAAGGGAGTAACACCGACAAATGTTGGTGGTGAATTGTTGCCAATTTTCTTAGCGCGACCAGACCAATTCCAAGTCGCTAATTTAATGGGTACTGGTTTGCCGCCATCCGGCTTGAACAAGACGTAGCTTTCAAAAGTATCTTGCCGCCATTCAAAAGCTGTGTAATCAAGCAAAGCATCCCACGGTGTGTCGTTATAATCGCCAAAAGTACCGCTCCAACTCTTCAACGGATAAGAACCGTCGAGCCCCCTACCTTCGGTGTATTTAGACCAATAAGGATGGTTCGTAAGATCAAGATTTTGCTTCCAATCAATTGTTGCTATTTGGACCAATTGAAATTCATAAGCTCCAGCGTATCCTTTCAAATCCGTTAATTGAAAGTCATACCACATGCCCACATCATTTGTGGTGCACTTTTTCCCAGTATGTAAATAATAGTAACCTGGAAAATCTGCTCCACAAACGTCCGCATCCACAGCAACATGGTCTTTACGTGTCAAAGTCCAAGTTGCCTCCGGCCTTGACACATTAAACGTCGCTTGGCCCGTGACTATTGTTCCGTTGACCATAGCAGAGCATTGCACGACCCGATTGCTGGCTCCGTCAGCCCAATAAAAGATGACATTGGAATTGCCGGTCGGGAAATTCGTGTAGAGCACTGCCGAGGAGGCGGTGGCTACATAGTCGGAAAACGTAATTCCCGGCACCGTCCACTGGAAGTTGGCAAGCAGGCTATTGTTTAGCAGGGCATTCGTCACATTCAACTGGCAGGTCAGATTCATTTGCTGTCCCACAATCACCGTATTCGTTTGCGCCGTCAAGTTGGTCCCGGTGGCGGCATCAATAATTTGCAGGTTTACATTCGTCTCCAGCTTGCCGTTGAAGGAATAAAGGGATGCTGGTGCGCTCACAACCAAGGGCAGCGGTGCGCCGGACGGGCCAGAAACGAGTCCCAAGCCCGATACTGAGCCGTCTGCATTGGTGATACCGCTGTTGACCGATACCTGACCGTTGAGCTTCAAATTTTCCGGCGCCACCGGCACATCACCGGCACTCGGCGCGTTAATGCCGGACGGGTTAGAAAAGGCCAGTGCACTGGCGCTGACCAGATATAAACTCGTCCCGCCCGCCGCCTGCTGGCCCGAGGGCTCAATCATCAGTTCTGATCGCATCTGATATTCGTATGTCCCGTAAGCCCCCATAAGAATATTGAAATAGGGACCCACATTATTAAAAGTCACTTCCGCCGAACCATTCTTGGCGAAAGCGAAAAAAGCACCTTCTCCAGACGAAATCGGGTCGTTCCAACTGCCACTCCAGTCATCCTCGCCCTGGTTAATCAAGTATCCGTTCCCTGAACGGGTTCCGCCAGAAATCGGGGACCAATAGAAAAAATCATTGTACTGCCCATCGCCACAGTTAACTCCAGTCCAAGCAGCCTGATAGGAACTTACATAACTCGCCAGTTCTACCATCGCCGGCTGCGGCTGAGAACGGCTTTGCACCGCCAGCGGGCTGTCGGGGTCGGTGCCGGCTTGCGCGTTCAATTCCGCCGTCCCCGTCGGACTCACCGGAACATTCACCATCCAATTGCCGCTGTCATCCACGTTCGCCTGTTGGCCGTTGACCCACACATTCTGGCCAGGGCTTACCGTGCCCGTCACCGTTACGAGCGGCTGATTCAACTGGTTGTTGTCAATCGGGTTTATTGTCAGGGTCACGGGGCTTTGGACAACCGTCAGGTTTGTTGTGTTCACGTTGCCCGCCGCATTGGTTGCGATAATCGTCACCACATTCGTGCCACCGCTCAACGGCACATTTTGCAGCCAGACCAAACCACTGCGCTCCACCAAGCCTTGAACCGTGTTATTGTTGACAGTGGCGGTGACATTTGCCGTCGCATCGTCCACCTGGGCTTGAATCGTCACGTTGCTGTCGCCGATCGGTGTATTCGGATGCGGCCAAATAATCGAAAGCGTTGGGGCGTTGGTCACCCCGGCATAGCTCAACGTATAATTTAAATTGGTCGTAACGATGTTCCCCGCCAGGTCCATTGCACGAAGCGTGATAGTGTTGACACCATTGGTCAATTTGATGTCGCAGCATTGAAATGTATTCGTGGTGAATTGGAAGCGATTCGTGTCGAAGAACACCGACTGCCAGCAACCTTGCTGATTCGTGATGGCGCCCAGCGCATTGCTCACGTCAAAAGTCAGCTTGCTCAACGATTCATCGACCAACCCCTGCAATTGAATCATCGTTTGGGAGACCGTGCTGGAAATCGGATTGGTGATGATGAACGCCGGCGCAACAGTTTTCAGGGTCAGTGATATTCCCAGCCATGTCTGCGCAGCATCCGGTGACAGGCCGCGCAGGCCGACTCGAACAACGTAAAGCCCGTCACCAGAGTTCAAAGGGACGGTGATGTTTGTGGAAGTGTAAGGTCCCCAGACGGCATCGGCGATGTTCGTATCATTCACCAGCTTGGCCTCGTATAATGGTGATCCAGCCACAATCGTCACTGAGCCGCAGGCCGTCGGTGTATTCAAATACGTGTTGGTGAAATGCAGTGAGAATTGGATGATATTCGGATCAACGTTGTTTTGATAATCCGATAACAACATATTGCCCTGACTGTCCAAATTTGTGTCCGACAGGTCCGTTGTATCAAAGAAATTCCAAAACCACCAGTCGGGCGTGGTGTTCCCATTTTTCGTCACACCCGTCCAGTCCCAGGCCCAAAGGAACAGATTCGTGCGACCAAGTACCGACACGGTGAAGGGCATCACCGCCTGATTCGTTGGCCAGACTTCTGTTTCCACAGTCCAGTTCGTCAAGGACAGATCACTCTTGCTGGCGATGGCATAGACTTGGTTGGTGCTGCCGTGCAGGTTCAGATACGCCATTCCATTGGCCTCATTCGTGAATTCCAGCCACAACCCGTTCGTATCAATTGTGAAGGCGCTGCTGAACATGGGTGAAGGGCCGCCCTCGCCAGAGCCATCCTCGCCTGGAGAAGGGACATCCATGCCCATTGCCCGCGACACGGTCCGCATTTGTTGGTTTGCCTCTGTTGCCTGAATCTGCGCAATCAGATTTACCAACGCTTCCGCCTCCGCCTGCAGATCGGCGGCAACCACGCTGCTGGGAGCCAACCGCCCGATTGGCGGCGTATTCAGGGTTGTCTGGCTGTTGCCGGTGCCATCCACCAAAAACTGGCCCTCAGCGATGGCGTAAATGGGATCATCATAAATATTGAGCGGCGGACAGGGCAACGGAGCGGTAATGCCGCCGTCAGAGTCCGGCGATACAAGCCAGAATGTCCCGCAGAGGGGCACTTGCTCCGGCGGCACCAATTCCAACCCTTGCGTCTCTGCCACAAGGCTGACGATGGAATCCGCCGATGCCGATGGAACGGTTGTAGCGGTCTCCTGAGCGTGTGAAATAAAAGCAGTTGCGAGAACAAACGCAATGCCCACCGAAACCACCCGCGCCTTTTTCATAAGTTTTTAACCCGATCCAGCAAAAATCTAATAGCGATTCTAAACATTCATGCAGAAAAGTCAACGGCGAAAATAAAAGGTTATACAATGTGTTACGTTTGGCGCCTTCTTGCTTGCGTAATGGTGTGCCTAAAAAGCTGCCATATCAAAAGGTAATTGGTGAAGCCATCCGAAAGCACCGAAAGGCCGCCAATATGAGTCAGGAAAAGCTGGCGGAAAAGGCAGATTTACATCCAGTCTATTTAGGTCAAGTCGAACGCGGAGAACAAACGGCGAGCGTCCATGCCCTAATACGGGTTGCCAAAGCCTTGGGCGTGAAAGTGCGTGATTTACTGGACGAACTTTGAGGTGGTTCACCACGGAAGCGACGCATTCCAAGTCAATCGCAATCCTTCCAGGGTCAACAACGGATCAACCGCCGTGATTTCAGGCAGCTTGGACGCCAGCAACCGCGCGTAACCGCCGGTCGCCACCACCGGCAGCCTTGTCACTTTTAGTTCACGCTTCAACTCGGCAATCAGTCCGCGAATGAGCCCGCGATAGCCATGCACCGCGCCGACCAACATCGCTTCCTCGGTGCTTTTGCCGATGCCTGTCTTGATTTCGCGGATTCTGATCCGGGGCAGCAACGCGGTTTTTTCGTGCAGATAATCCGTCATCGCCGCCAGCCCCGGCGCGATGATGCCGCCAGCGTAATTACCCGCGCGATTGACCACGTCGAACGTCACGGCCGTGCCAAAATCCACCACCACCACCGGCGCGCCAAAATGATGCCGCGCGGCGACCGCATTCGCCAGGCGATCCGGCCCGATGGTGTCCGGATGCGGATACTCAATGCCCACGCCGTAAAGTGTTTTTGGGGTCAGCTCCAGCATTGGAACGCCGGGCACCGCCCCGGCCTGTTGCTGCATTTTCTTTCGTGCCGGGAAGGTGCTCGGCGTTCCAAACTGGGCAATGAACTCCCGAACCTTCGGCGTTGCGCGCGGCACAACGCTGCACAGCACCGCCCCGTCAGGCACTGCCTGGCCAACAAACTGCCGCACCCGTTTTGCCGCTGTACCGTCAGACCACGCCGCCGTGGGAATGTCCGATTGCTTCACCACCCGCCGGCGGTCTGCCAGGCCGATGTGGGTGTTCGTGTTGCCGATGTCGAAAAGCAGAATCATTTTTTGTAGCGGCGATCTGTGACCGCCGTTCATTGGTTCCATTTGATATTCCGGCGGTCATAGACCGCCGCTACAGTTTTCATTTTTCAAGCGTTACATCGCCGCCGATGATGCGTTCCAGATGACCGTGCTCGGTGCGCAACCGCAACGCCCCGTCGTCATCCAGCGATTCCGCCCGCCCGCGAATCCGGCGCTCGCCGATCTGGATCGTCACTTCGCGGCCAATGGTCTTGCACCGGGCCTCCCATTCATCCGCCAGCGCGGGAAACCCGCCGGCGCAGACACGGACGTAGTCGCGGTCCAATTCGCGCAATATGGCCGTCGCCAGTTCCGCCCGCGAAATCATCCGGCCAGCCTCGATTCTGAGCGAGGTCGCCAGCTTGCGCAATTCCGGCGGAAATTCGCCCGGACCAAGGTTCACGTCCACGCCAATGCCCAGGATGATGTGCCGCACCTTGTCCAGTTCCGCGCTCAACTCGGTCAGGATGCCCGCAACTTTTTTTCCGCGGATCAAAATATCATTCGGCCATTTGATTTCGAGCTGCAAACCGGTAACGGCCTCGATGGCGCGCAGCAGGGCCGTTGCCGAGGCCACGGTCAATTGCGTCGTTTCCTGCGGCCGCATGTCCGGGCGCAGCAAGACGGAAAACCACAGTCCCTTGCGCCCGGGCGAAATCCATTTGCGGCCCAGCCGGCCCCGGCCGCGGGTCTGCGATTCGGCAAAAACCACCACTCCCTCGCGCACGCCGTCGCGCGCAAGTTTTTCAATCACATCATTCGTGGAGGTCGTCTGCTCGAACACGCGGATGTCGCGGCCGATGACCTTGGGCCGGCCCAGGCGCCCCAACAGATCATCCGCGTGCAACACGTCCGGCGTGTGGACCAGCCGGTAGCCAAAATGCGGCCCCGCCTCGATTTCGTAGCCGAGCCGGCGCAATTCCTCGATTCGCGCCCAGACCGCCGCGCGGCTGATGTCCATTTGCTCCGCCAGGTCGGCGCCCGATACGCCGTCATGGTTTTCCCGCAGTGCGGAAAGGATTTTAGCGTCCGTGGTCATGGTTTTTTGACCACGGATGAACACAGATAAAATCAGACATGGAATGATAACGGATAACTCTCCCGCGCCCCGTGAGGAACGAACGGGGAGAGGGTCGGGGTGAGGGGTGGCTGATCAAAACGGCCTCCTCACCCCGCCCTCTCCTCCTTTTGGGGAGGAGAGGGGGAAGACCATGCAGTCGTTCGGTTTTTCGATATTCCTGATATCCGTATTCATCCGTGTCCATCCGTGGTTAACTTTCAAAATCCAATCCAATATCCACCGCCCGCGCCGAATGTGTCAGCGCGCCGATGGAAATGAAATCCACGCCGGTTTTGGCAATGGTCTGGACGCTGGCCAGGTTCACGCCGCCGCTGGCCTCGGTCTTCGCCCGGCCCTTTATCTTTTGCACCGCCAACCGCAACTGCACCGGGTTCATGTTGTCGAGCAGGATGATGTCCGCGCCTGCGTCGGCCGCCTGCTCGACCTGCTCCAGCGTGTCGGCCTCGACCTCGATTTTCAGGTCCGGCGAATTGGCCCGCGCCCGCTGGACCGCCGCGGCAATGGCGTTGGGCGGCTCGTTCCTCAGGGCCAGGCGATGGTTGTCCTTGATGAGCACCATGTCGAACAAACCGAGTCGATGATTGTGCCCGCCGCCGCACGTAACGGCGTATTTTTCGAACCGCCGCCAGCCGGGTGTCGTTTTGCGCGTGTCGAGGATTTGCACCGGCGCGCTTTTGACGGCATCCACGAACTGCGCGGTTAAGGTGGCAATGCCGGAGAGCCGTTGAACAAAATTCAAGGCCACGCGCTCGGCGCTCAACAGGGCGCGAGCCGGGCCGGAAAGGTTCAGCAGGATATCACCCGCTTTGACCGGCTGCCCGTCTTTGACCCGCCGCTCGATTTTGACGGCGGGGGAAAGTTTGTCAAAGGCGGCGGCGGCAAAATCGAGCCCGGCCACGACCAGCGGTTCGCGGGCCCGCATCACGGCCCGCGCGGTCGCCGTTTCCGGCACGGTGGCCAGCGTCGTGACGTCGCCGCTGCCGATGTCCTCGGCGAGGGCGGCCTGGACGGCTTGACGGATTTCCGCAGCGGACAATTCCATGCCGCCAAGATGGAGACAAAACCGAAAAATGGAAAAGGAAAAACGGGCGGGTCAAGGACGCAGCTTGGAGGTGGGTTGCCCAAACCGGGCCGGAGCGCGGACAGCCATGTCCGCATCTTGCGAAACTGTGGAAGGCACCAGAACCCCGCGAACCGGAACGCGCGGACTTCGCGGTCCGCGCCCCGGGCGCATCTCAAATCAAATGTCTCCGAATCAACCGGCCGTATGGAGTGCGGCCGATTCCGCGGCGTGGTTATTTGCCAGCCACCTGTTGCGATGCTTTTTCGTCGTGCACCCGCGCCGCTTCCATGAGCAGAGATTCCCACTGGCCTTCAATGGTCCGCTGTGGCGGCGCCTCGAAAGGCAGGAGTTCAAAAGAACCGCCAGCCAGGGCCAGCAATTGTTGCAACGCGCTCTCCCCCGCCTCATTGCCGACGGCGGCGTGGATGATGCTGCCATTTTCGATGTAAATCCGCCCGCGCATCTGCTGGTCGTGAATTTCGAGGATGGACGAATTGCGGCCCAGGCATTCCATCTGGATGACATCCTGCAAACCCACGCGGCGGAGCAATCCTTGAAATCCTTCGTGCGGGGTCCAGGTGATCAGTTCGTTCAGCATGACAAAGATGGATTTCAAACCCTCCGCCGAACGGGGTTTCTCGATGAACAGATCGGCGCCATTGGCGAGACAGGTGGAACGGTTTTCCTCGGTGGCGTTGCCGGTCAGCACGGCTTTTTTGAGGTCGGGATAACGCCGCTGGAGGATGCGCAGAAACTGTGAGCCGTCCAGCACCGGCATGATGACGTCAACGATGGCAAGTTCGATCTTGTTGTCCTTGAGAATCTGCAGGGCCCGGTCGGCCGAGGCCGCACAGTGGATCCGCCAGGTATTGTTGCTCATCATGACGAACAACTCACGGATGGTTTCCAGGAAAACATCCTCGTCATCCACCAACAAAATCTGGTGCTGTTTCGGGTCGTTCAGGTTTCCCTCATTTAACGCCGCCGGCAGGGGCGGCGGCAAATCCCGGTCTGAATTGACGGGCACATCGGCCGGGATGGGCTGGGCCGGCCCGGATAAATCACGGGTCGGCGGCGGCGGTAACGTCGCGGCGGGCACAGGTTCCGTGGCATTCGGATCAACATTGAGTTGTTCCAGCAACTTGGCCGCGCTGTTCCGGATCCAGTAATCCCGGTGGTTCAACGCCGCCTTGATCTCCGGCAGCGCCTGCCGGACGCCCTCGGCCTGCCGCCAATGCCGGTCCACATTCTGCAATGAGTTGGCGGCGGCATTGCGCACGCCGCTCTCGGGATCGATCAGTGACACCACCAACGGATAAATCGCCCGCGCATCGCAGATTTGCCCCAGGGCGACGATGGCGCTTTCCCGGACGTCGCGGTCGCGGTCGCGCACGAGGCCGCAAAGCCCTTCCACTGCCGCGGCTCCACCCAAAAGACCCAGTGCCTTGGCGGTCGCCTGGCGGACCTCCCAGGAGGAATCATGCAGCACGCGCAGCAGCGCCGGCACCGCCTGAGGCCCACCGCACCGGCCCGCGGCTTCCACGGCGGCGCCGCGAACATTGGCATTGGAGTCCCGCAGCAACCGTTCCACGGCGATGAAGGTGGACGGGTCGGCAAAATGTTCCAGGGCTTCCAGCGCCGCAATGCGCACCGCCGGGCTCGCTTTGTTCAGTGCCCGCAGCACCGCCGGGACTGCGCGCGGTTCATTGATTTCTCCCAGCGCTTTGACCGCTTCAAGTTGTTTGTGGGGCGGGCCGGTTTCCAACACCTCCAGCAACGGCTCAATGGCGTCCGACCCCAGCGCCACGATCTGATGCCGGTTGCCCATCGCCAGAATATGCAGCACCCGCTGGGAATCCGTATCGGGTCGCCAGCCGAGTTTTTCCAGACTGCGGGAGGCGATGGTTCGAACCTGCGGATCGTTGTCCCGCAAAACCGCCACCAGCCAGTTCACCGCTTGCGGATCCCCGATTCTCCCCAAGGTTTCCGCCGCCGCTCCCCGGACCAGCGGCACCACGTCGCGCAGCATCTGGATCAAAGGTTCCGTCGCGCGCCGGTCTTGAAAATGTCCCAGTGCCCGCGCCGCCGCACAACGTACAGCCGTGTCCATATCTTTGACGGCAAAAAGGAGCGGCCCCACGGAATCGGCATTGTCGGATTGCGCAAGTTTCTCCACCACAGCCAGGCGCGTCTTGGCATTATTGGCGCGCAGTTGTTGATACGTCCACCACTGCATGATATTGATGCAAACAGAGCGATTTTTAGGCCAAATTCGGAAGGCCAACTGCCTGTCTGACGGGAAGTTATCGGTAATATAGGGCTGCTCTTGAGCCCCAGATCTCCGTCAGGAAGAGAAATAGTCACCTCATTTGACAGCGCCGACATTTTGCGGCGGCCAGTAACAAAACCACATACGGCCACGTAGGCTCTTGGCGGGTAAGAACCCCCAAAATCGACTATCCAAACTGTTCGATGAATTGTCCCCCAGCAAAAAATAGACATCGTTAGGAACAATAACATTGCTGTTGCTCGAACTGAGGTATTGGGAGCTTGGCCAATTCACATAGCGGATCACTCCATCCTTGTTCTTCAATTCAACGATGCTCTCATTTATGTAAAGTGCCCCATCTGAAATACGAATGCGTTCGCCGGGCAGCCCAACGACACGTTTGACGTAGGTCACACCGTCCTCAAGAGGCGGGATGCCATCTGCTGTGAAGACGACGATGTCTCCACGCGCCGGCTTCCGTGTCAAATATGTAAATCCTTCCATTATTAGGTTGTCACCTCCAGCGATGGCGGGTGTCATACTCTTTTGAGGAACAAGAAAAGGAACGACCAACCCAAACAAACGCAGTGTCACCAAAGTTAACGGGACAGCAGCAGCAAGAATAATTAGGATTTTCAACCGCTTGCTCATATCAATGTCGTGATGCGTTCCAACCTTTTTGGTCGGTTTGAAATTGGCCGCTTTTTATGGCAGTGTGATTCCCTGCCTCTGCCTCGCATCCCTTTCACCCCAGCAATTTTTCAAACCGCGCGGCGGCGGCGTCCCAGGTTGCGGCATCCTGCGGCGTTACCGTTTTCAATTCGAATGAATTCCGCACGACTTCGCGCGCCGCCGCAAGCGACGGCAGATGCCCGAGGGTGATGGCCTGGATCAAAATGTTGCCGAGCGCGGTGCACTCGGTCGGACCGGCCAGCACCGGGATTTTCACCGCATTGGCGGCAAATTGATTGAGCATCCTGGCCTGGCTGCCGCCTCCGACGATGTGCAAGCGCTCGATTCTTCCGCCAATGAGCCGGTTCAACCGCCGCAGGACGGCGCGATAGGACAGCGCAAGGCTTTCGTAAATGCAGCGCACGAATGCACCGTGATTGCCCGGCACGGGCTGGCCGGTTTCCCGGCAATAAGCGGCGATCTTTTCCGGCATGCCATCCGGGCTGAGAAAACGCGGGTCGTTGGGATTGATGAGCGAGACCAACGGCGGCGCCTCGGCCGCGAGTTGTTCCAATGCGGCAAAATCGTACTTTTTCCCTTCCTTCTCCCATTGGCGCCGGCATTCCTGCACAATCCAAAGACCGACAATGTTTTTGAGCAGGCGCACGGTGTTGCCAAAACCGATTTCATTGGTGAATCCAAAACCGCGGCCCAGTTCGGTGATGACCGGCTGCGGCCATTCCACGCCCATGACGGACCAGGTGCCGGAACTGAGGCAGGCCCAGTTTTCGCCGCTGGCAGGAATGGCGGCGACCGCCGCGCCCGTGTCATGCGAACACGTCGCGATGACTTCGATTTGGGGCAGGCCGGTTTCGACGGCAAGCTCCTTTTTCAACCGGCCCAGCCGTGTGCCGGACGGGCAGAGGGGCGCAAACAATTCCTCACGCAAACCGAGCGCGCCGAGAAGTTTCTTCGACCAGGTTCGGGTCTGCGGATTGTAAAGCTGCGTGGTGCTGGCGAGCGAAACCTCGTTTCGGGCCGTGCCGGAGCAGAAGTAATTGAACGCATCGCCAATGAGCAAAAGCTGTTTCGCGCCAGCCAGGCGGGCGGGCGGCTCGGCGGCCAGCTGGTAAATGGTGTTCAGCGCCATGAACTGGATGCCGGTCTCGGAATAAATCGTCGGCCAATCCACGCGCGCTTTGGCGTTCTCGACGCCAACCGCGGTGCGCGCGTCACGGTAATGCCACACCGGCGGCAGGATCCGGCCCTGCCCATCGTAAAGCACGTAATCCACACCCCACGAATCGGTGCTGATGCTGGCGATGGGCAGCCGGCGCGCGGCGGCCTTTTTCAGTCCCGCCTTCAATTCGTTGAACAGGCCGTCAATGTTCCAATGCAATCCGTCGCCGGTTTTGACCGGGCCATTGGAAAAACGGTGCAGCTCCTCGAGGATGAGTTTTCCGTTGTCGAGCGTGCCGAGCATGAGGCGACCGCTGTCCGCACCGAGGTCGCAGGCAAGGTAATGTGTGGGCATAGTGAAAAATTACCCGCGCAGTTTACGCCGCGCCGGCACGGTGTCAAAGGGATTGGAAATTGGGAGTTAACGAGCGCGGACTTCGGCCCGCTTCATTGCGCAAATGGCAAGGGACGATGAATCGGCATAAATGCCGCGCTCCTTGAATCAGGACACCACCCGCGGTTTAAACCCTCGACGCCGGCGCCCGGATTGTCTAAATTGGCATCATGGATGGTGATGAGCGCGAAATTTTCCATTTCCTCAAGTCGTGGGGAAGCGCCTATGTCGGCGCCGTGGAAGTTGCCCGGCGTGCCGGCAACAAAAAGAAGTTTCACGAAGATCCCAACTGGGCCAAACAGGTCCTGATGCGGATGGCTGATCGTGGCATTTTGGAAAGCGACAGTTCAGGCCGTTATCGCATCAAGCCGGTTTCCCGAAAGGACAAGAACAAGCGCTGGGTTGCGCCGGACATCGCCAAAATCCTCAAGGATAGCGGCGTGGAAGTGGAAGACGCCAACGACGTGGCCTCGGACGAGTTTTACGAGGAGCTTTAGCGGTTCATCCGGCCGGGGCGGGCCGAAAAATCCCGTTTGCATCCGACATGTTTGCCGCCCTGCTGACCACATTGTTGTTTTCCATCTCCGCCATCTGCGGCCATCGCACCTCCACGCGGCTGGGTGGTGTGGAGGCCAATTTCTGGCGCATCGTCGGCGCCACTGTTTTTCTCGCGCTCTGGGCGAACACGCTGGGCACGGGCACGCACGGCGCGGCGCTTTCCATTTTCGTCCTGAGCGGACTGGCGGGCATCGGCCTGGGTGACACCGCTTATTTCCAGGCCCTGCCGCGGCTCGGCAGCCGACGGACCGTTCTGCTCACCCAATGCCTCACCGCGCTGTTTGCCGCGTTGATCGAATGGCTCTGGCTCGGCACCCGGCTGAACCTGGCGGAAATTTTTTGCGTGGTCGTGATTCTCACGGGGGTGATCATCGCGCTGGCCCCGGGCGATCACCTGAAAATTCCCGTACCCGCATTGAGGATCGGGATTCTGGCCAGCGCCATTGCCGCGCTCGGTGGCGCGCTCGGCGCAGTGCTGAGCCGCAAGGCCTACTTCGTCGCGCATGCGGCCGGCGAGCATCCCGACCCCGGCACCACCGGCTACCAGCGCGTCCTCGGCGGCGCCGCCGCCCTCGGCCTGGTTTTCCTGGTGGTAAAATGGCGGCACGCCCGCCGCCACATTGACGATGCGCAAATGAAGGATTCCTTTTCCCCGCGCGAAAAATGGCAACTCTGGCCGTGGGTGCTGGCCAACAGCCTGGCCGGGCAGACCATCGGCGTCAGTTGCATGCAATGGGCGCTCGAAAACACCCCCACCGGCATCGTCACCGCCATCATCGCCACCACGCCCATCGTCCTGTTGCCGCTGGCACGGGTGGTGGAAGGCGAAAAGATCACGAGGCAGTCGCTCGCCGGCGGCCTGATCGCCGTGGCGGGCGTGATTGGCCTGACATTCTGGCGGTGAACCATTATTCTCCTTCCCGTTGCCATCCTCACCTTTGAAAAACAACCGGGCGAGGACAAAATTTTATGAAAACGGAGCTGCAAACTGCTGTCGAAACGCTCGGCCTTGAAAAATTCCGGCGTCATATTTTCCTGTGCACTGATCCGACCGAACCGAAATGTTGCCCGCGGGAACAGGGACTCGCGGCGTGGGAATATTTGAAACGGCGGCTCAAGGAACTGGACCTTGTCGGCCCGGAACCGCAAGTTTATCGCACGAAGGCCAACTGTCTGCGCGTCTGCGTGCGCGGCCCGGTCGCGGTCGTTTATCCCGAGGGGGTCTGGTATCACTCCTGCACGCCGGAAGTGCTGGAACGCATCATCCAGGAGCACCTGGTCGGCGGGAGGATTGTCCGGGAATTTGCCTTCGCCAGCAATCCCTTGTGATAAATCCAAGGGCCAAATCACCTTGGAAGCTCCGGGCCAGGAGTCTGGCCTTTGGGAAAAGCTCCGGTCGCTTCCCGGACGGGATCCGCGCACCTGCACGACGCATGGCTACAGCCCCGAAGGATCGTCGCCCAACGCCGCTGATTTGTCCTGGCGAAGCATTCAGGGGGTTACTGGCCCGGCATACCTTGAGCCGAACGCGCGGGAAAATTTCTTGCGCCGGGCGGCTTTGCCCCGTAACTTACGCTCCTTTTTGGTCGCACGCATAGCTCAATTGGATAGAGCATCTGACTACGGATCAGAAGGTTCCAGGTTCAACTCCTGGTGCGTGCACCAGTTTTTATTGGGTTTCTCGCGCTCTGCCTGCCGCCAATCCCGCCGAGTAGTTTCAAAAGTAGTAACAAGGGCGTTTTGATTTGTTCCAATCTGCCTCGGTTGGGGAATGGCAAGTCCAGCGGCTTGTTAAAGAAGTGGCAGCCGACATGAGGAGACTCTAAATCAATGATGGTTTCAAAAGAAATTTGAGCCTCGTTACCTCGGCTGCTACTAAAGAAGGTATTTTTCGAAGGACTGCTGACCGCGCCGCCGGTCGGACATCTCGTGCGATGGAGGCTGTGCAACCTCGACATCGAGTTGACATCATTCGCAACCAGCGACAGCCTCCCTCATGGCCTTTGAACGCCAACAGGTGAAGGAAAAGATAGCGGCATTAGCAGCCCAAGGTGTGTTCATTGGCACGTCATCGTGGAAATATCAGGGCTGGATCGGCCAACTTTACACGCGGGAGCGTTACGAGTTCCGAGGCAAGGTCGCCAGGACACGGTTTGAGCGGGATTGCCTCAGTGAATACGGCGAGGTGTTTAAGACGGTTTGCGTGGATGCCGCCTATTACGATTTTCCCCGCCGCGAGTATTTGCATAAACTGGCCGACGCCGTGCCGGACGATTTCCGATTTGGATTGAAGGTGACGGACGTCATCACGGTCAAAAAGTTTCCCAACCTGGACCGATTCGGCGTAAAGGCCGGGCAAACAAACCGGGACTTCCTCAACGCCGACCTGTTCTCGACCGCATTCCTGAAACCGTGTGAGGACGTGCGGGTCAAAATTGGCGTGCTCATGTTCGAGTTCTCCCGGTTTTGGCCAACCGACTATGAACACGGGCGTGAGTTCGTGGCCGACCTTGACACCTTCCTGGGCAAACTGCCGAAAGGCTGGCCCTACGCGATTGAGATGCGCAACAAGCATTGGCTGGCCCCGGAATATTTCGGCTGTCTTGCCCGACACCATGTCACGCACGTTTTCAACTCCTGGGATGCGATGCCGCCCGTCAGCGAGCAAATGGCGTTGCCGGGCAGTCGGACCAATCCAAACCGCCTTGCCGCCCGCTTCCTCCTGAAACCGGGCCGGAAATATGAGGAAGCCGTAAAGACCTTTCAGCCTTACGACAGGGTGAAAGAGCCAAACCCGGATGCACGGGCAGCCGGCAGGGCACTGATAGCGGAGGGCAAAGCCGGCAAACCGGCCCGCGAAAGCTTGATTTATGTGAACAATAGGCTGGAAGGTAATGCGCTGGAAACGATTGACGCGATGATCTCGGATGGCGAATGAATGCTTCAATAAACGAACCGGTGGTCGTTGAATCAGGCCCAGTTCCGTTGAGTATCAATGGGTTGGAACTCTTAATATTGGCCAAAGATTGAGTTTGAACAAACGAACCGGCAGTTGTTGAATAACAGTTAGCCGACTTGGGGCGACACCGTGAAAGCTACAACCACACATCCCGAATTGGTACAAGTTCTCAACGAAGCGCGAGAGTTCCTTGCCCGCCCAGGCAACGACTTTGCTTGGTCGTCTTGGGAGAATGCTGCGGACGCGTTGCGAGAGGTTGATGGTCTCATTTCACATATTGCGTCAGGTGATATGCCGAAGCGTTTAGACCTTGAGGTGCTGTTTGCGCCTACAGGCCCGATTCAGGAGGTCAGTGTGAGCAGCGGTTGGGGCAAGGAGTTCCTTGGTCTCGCCGACGGATTCGACGCCGCTATGAAGACAGTATGAGAGAGTTACGGACAACGTCGGCTATCAAATCGGTGCAGGCAACGCGGGATGGCCGTTCCAGTTCCGCTTCGCGATTCACGCGGGTTGGTCCCGTGTGCCTTGGCTCTGGACGTTGAAGGCATTCGAGCGCATTCAGTTTATGATACCCATAAAGATTCAATGTGGTTGTGGTCAGAAATACGCATTTGAAGTTGAGCCAGTCAATGGGCAGATGGGGTCTGCTGTTGCATGTCCGGTGTGTGGCGCGGACGGCACTGTCGTTGCCAACCAAGTGATTGCACAGACATTGGCGACGCAGCCTCAAGTTGCGCCAACTTCAGATTTGAGATTAAGCGCGGCCACAGCGCCTGCCACGCCAATTGTGAATCCGCCGGTTTCACCGATTGGCACACGAGGCCCAGCAATTCGTCCTGCTCCGGTATCCGCCAAGCTCGCGTGGTATGAGCAGCTTTGGATTGCTTTGCCGATTGGCCTGGTGGCTATCGGCGGCGCGATTGGCGGAGCGTGTGGTGGCATGGCTTGGGCTATCAACAAGACCGTTTTCAAGAAGTTGGAGAATCCAGTCCTCAAATATGTGGTGACTGGTTTGATTTCCGCGTCAGCAATCGTTGTGTGGCTGGTTGTTGCGGCATTCTTTTTGTCACTTTTCAAGAAGCATTGAGTATGTTGGTGTTGCCTAACCATGCGCGAGGCTGTGTGAAAAGTGCTGACTTGAAATTCGGTAACGATCAAATTTTCGATATGGGAAACTTTGATGAATCGAGCAGATGGACTGGATGGTCGAAAAATGAGTTTTCACACAGGCTCTCGCTGCAGGCAACGCGAAATGGCCTTTTCAGTTCCGCTTTGCGGTTTACGCTGGTTGGTCCCGCGTTGCCTGGACGTTAGGTTTATTTATGCGCCGCTCGTTTTTTCAGTCCACGATTTTGTTCTGGCTACTTTTCCCCGTGGCGTTTGTCCCGTTGGTTCTTCATTCTTCAACTCCTCCACTGTGGTGTGGTTTTGGGTTGGGCCGACCTTGGCACTACGGATATTATTGTGAGAATCTGGGCATTGACATTGATAACCTCGTTGCATTTTTCGGAGATTTCACCGTTGGCTTTGCCGCCGTTTTGGTTTTCTGGCTAGTCGTCAGACATTTATTCGGTGTGAAACGAATATGACGCCTAAGCAACCGCTGCATACAACGCAGGATGGCCGGACCAGTTCCGCTTCGCGATT
>CAZKTW010000048.1:0-18026 GCA_964555775.1 uncultured Bifidobacteriaceae bacterium
CTCTGCCGTGACAGGGCAGCGCTCTAACCAATTGAGCTACGCCCCCGCAATGGGGTTGGAAACGGTAAAAGAACCGACGGGGAGGGTCAAGCCGCATTATTTGAAAATCCGGGCAGCAGACGCCAAGGAGGTGGGGGTGGGGAACCCCGCTGAAGAAACGTGCTGCTACCCGAATGCTTCAATGTTACGGTTTTGCAACACTTTGTCAATATGTTCCAATTAGATTTTGTTCACACCCACATCGCTCGTCTTAGCATCTCTTGGCTTTACCATGCCAAGTTTTTGCATAAAGTGCGTTTATGGTTGCACTTGAATCCAATGCACTGTTTCGGGGTCTGGACCCCCAGGAATTGCAGACTTTGCGCCTGATCGCCCAGGAAAGGCATTTTCCCGCCCAAAACGACATTTTTCACGAAGGAGACCCCGGGGACGGCGTTTTTTTCGTTAAAGCAGGGCTGGTGGCCATCTCCAGCCCCGTCGGCGCCAACACCCGCCGGGTCTTTTCCCAGCTCGGTCCCGGGGAAATCTTCGGCGAAATGGCCGTCATCGAAGATCGCGCGCGCTCGGCCACCGTCACGGCAATCAAGGAAACGGACGTTTTCTTCCTCCCGCGCGGCGAGATGCTTTCGCTCATCCAGCGTTCGCCGACGCTGGCGTTCAGCTTGTTACAGCACATCAGCCACCGCCTGCGCGAATTCAACCAGCTTTACCTCCGCGAAGTCATCCAGGCCGAACGTCTGGCCGTGGTCGGCAATTTCGCCCGTTCCATCATCCATGACCTGAAGAACCCGCTCAGCATCATCAGCCTGTCCGCCGAGACGTTTGACCGGCCCAGCTCCCGCCCGGAAGCGCGCGCCCTGGCCGGTACCCGCATTCGCAAACAGGTTGAGCGCATCAGCGACATGGTCGGGGACATCCTCATCTTCACCGAGGGCAAACGCACGGACATGGAGGTCAAACCTGCCAGCTATCATGCCTATGTCGTCGATCTGGTCGCCGAACTCCGCGCCGAGGCGGAACTCAAGGGCGTGGACATTCAACTGCAAAACGAACCTCCCGCCGTCCTCGTCCGGTTCAATCCGCGCCGCCTCAACCGGGTGTTTTACAACCTCGTCCATAACGCCGCGGACATGATGCCCCGCGGAGGCGTGATCACCCTGCGTTTTCACAACGACGGGAATGAAATCATCACCGAAATCGAGGACGCCGGCCCGGGCATCGCGCCGGAGATTGCCGACAAACTGTTTGAGGCCTTTGCCACGTTCGGCAAGGCTCACGGCACCGGGCTCGGCCTCTCCATCTGCAAAAAAATCATCGAGGACCACCAGGGCCGCATCTGGGCGCGCAACCAGCCGGGCCGCGGCGCCGTGTTCGCCTTTGCCCTGCCGCTGCCGTAATGAAACAAGATTTGTGAAACGCAGGGTGAGAATCACATTTCCATCAAGCGCGCACTTTACAAATCATGTTTCACGTTTCACGCTTCCCGTCGCATGAATCGCATCCGCCTGCTGCCCGAGCACGTCGCCAATCAAATCGCCGCCGGCGAAGTGGTTGAACGCCCGGCGAGCGTGGTGAAAGAACTCGTGGAAAACGCGCTCGACGCCCAGGCCGCGCGCGTGACCCTCGAAATCCAGACTGGTGGACGCAGTCTCATCCGCGTGACCGACGACGGCACCGGCATGAGCCGTGACGACGCGCTGCTTTGCCTCGAACGCCACGCGACCAGCAAAATCCGGAAGGCCGAGGATCTGGCGGCGATTGCCACGATGGGTTTTCGCGGCGAAGCCCTGCCCAGTATCGCCAGCGTCAGCCGTTTCATCCTCACCACCCGCGAACGCGAAAGCAGTTCGCCCGAGGGAACGCAAATCATCGTCAACGGCGGGACCATCGCCGAAGTCAGGGCCGCCGGCAGCGCGACCGGCACCAGCGTGGAGGTGCGCCAGCTCTTTTTCAACCTGCCCGCGCGCCGGAAATTTCTACGCGCGGAAGAGACCGAGGCGGCGCACATCCAGCACTACTTCACCCTGGCGGCGCTGGCATATCCCGAGGTCGCCTTCACCTTCCAGAAGGACGCCCGGCTCGTCTGGCAGTTGCCCGCGCAAAAATCCGACCCGTCCATTTCCAGCCGGCTTGACGCGTTGCGCGAACGATTACGCGCACTGCTCGGCGACGAAAAATTATTGTCCGTGAATTTTTCCACCCCGCTCGACGACTCCGTCCAGCCGGAAGAAACCGACATCTTTGAAACCGCGCAACCGGAGCCATCTTCCGGCAACCCGGACCCGTCACCAGCCACCCGTCACCCGTCACTCAAGGTTTGGGGCTTCATCGGCGCGCCAGGGGTGTCACGCGCGACGCGCGATGGCCAGCACCTCTTCGTCAATCGCCGGCCGGTCGAGAACCGCGGACTCAATTACGCACTGCTGGAGGGGTATCACACCGCGTTGATGAAAGGCCGTTATCCAGTCTGCTGCCTGTTCCTGGAAATCGACCCGGCTGCCGTGGACGTGAACATCCACCCATCCAAGCGCGAGGTGAAATTTCATCGTGAATTTGAAATCCGGAAATTGATGGCGCGGGCGGTGCAGGAAACATTGCTGGCGTTTCACGGAAGCGAGTCCGTGGGCCAAAGCCAGAAGCTCAAGGTCGAAGCTGCCAAACAACCGGAACTCCAACCCACGCCCGCCTTGCCGAATTTTCCGGAAAAACTGAAGCCGGCGCCGACGATTGAACAGCAAAAAAGGCCGGATCTGCAACCGCCCTTGCGCATGGGCTTTACCCCGGCTGAACCGGCAGCGACCAAACCGCAAACCCCATCAGCCACCCACAATCCTCCATCTTCGCCGTCGAACATCACACCCGCGATCCTTGACCCTGTGGCGCGGCGAAGCGAAGTGGAGGCGGCCCGACCCCCGACCAGTGTCATGCCGCTCCTGAGCGTCCCGCTCCGGCTCGTCGGCGTCGTCGGCAAGCTCTACGTGGTGCTGGAATCCGATCGTGGAATGGTATTGCTCGACCAGCACGCCGCGCACGAACGAATTTTGTTCGAGCAGATGCTGACGCGAATGGAGCAGGGCGGGACCGCGCCGTCGCAGAAGCTGTTGCTGCCGGAGACGATCGAACTGCCGGTGCGCGACGCGAATTTCCTGCGCGACCAGCTGGCCGCTCTCACCCGGCTGGGCGTGGGGCTCAGTGAATTTGGCGAGCGGACGTTCCTGCTCGACGCGCTGCCGCCGTTCGTGAAAACCGCCGACGCGCGCCGGTTCGTGCTCGACCTCGTGGACGAATTGAAAGCGGCGGGGCGCGAGGTGAACCTGGCGCGGCTGGGCGAGCATACCATCGCCAAGACCGTCTGCCGTCATGCGGTGAAGGCGAACGACCCGTTGGGCGGGGCGGAACTGGAAAACCTCATTGAAGATTTGCGTCACTGTGCGATGCCCTATACCTGCCCGCACGGGCGGCCGACGTTGATTGAAATGAACTACCGCGAACTGGAACGCAAGTTCGGACGGACGCAGTAAGAGCCTGTCTGAAAAGCAGCGCGGCTGGGTCGAAGACGACACCAGCCAACAGCCCGTTTAAGCGGTAGCCGCCGACGTGAGGAGGCGGAATCCGCCTTTTGATCTCACCGTGTTTCCGCCTCCTCACGTCGGCAGCTACAACTCTTCTACGATTTTTCAACGATAGTTCCGGACCCCGTTGCCAGCTGGATGCGGACAATTAACGCTTGGCATGAAATAGCCAGATATGGTAAGCATCGCTTATTAATTGGAAGGCAAACTTGATGAAGGCTTCACGCGCATTCACCTTGATCGAATTGCTGGTGGTCATTGCGATCATCGCAATCCTCACCGCCCTGCTGTTGTCCGCGCTCCATCGCGTCAAAGCCGCCTCGCAGGCGACGACCTGCCGGAACAATCTGCGGCAATGGGGAGCAGCCACCCTGCTTTACGCGTCAGATCATGAGGATTGCCTGCCGCCCGAGGGCAAGTCCGCCCCGCTCGACACCGATCTGACCAACCCCGGCTACCGGGCCTGGTACGTCCAGCTGCCCGAACAAATGAACCTGCCACGGTACCGGGACATGCCGTGGCGCACCAATTGGACCATTCATCCGGACAATTCGCTCTGGATCTGCCCGGCCAATTCCCGCCGTTGTGACAGCAGCAAAAACACCAACAACCTGTTTCACTATTGCCTGAACGAACACGTGAACAACACCGGCACAAATTTCAACAATCACACCATGCAAATGGCCAACATCCGGCGTCCCAGCCAGGTGGTCTGGCTGTTCGACAATGGCGGTCTGGCAGCCGTCGCCCAGTGGAACAACGTGCATTCCAACCTGCACAACCGTGGCGCCCAATTTCTCTTCATCGACGGCCATGTCACGCGATTTCCCAGCAAGGAATATTGGAATTTTGCAACGCATCAAGGCATTACCAATAATCCCGACCTGGCTTGGATTCCGTGAAGCCGTTTTACGGGTCAAGCCCGACGCGGAAGAAATTTAAATCACCCGGCACGTTGGTCGTAAACGTGAAATCGGCACCCGTCGCGGTAAGGTTGGCCACCCACGGCGTCCAGGTTGCCAGGTTCGATGAAACTTCCAGGTGATATTGCCGGTTGCTGGTGGATTCCCAACTCATTGAGACAAGCTGGTTCGTCACCCCCAGGGACAGCAGGCGAAACGGCACGTTGAATGGATTGGCAAAAACCATGAATACCGGCAAGTGGTCGGACGCGTTTTCGTCGTCGCTGTACAAATTTGGCGGCAGGGGATCCAGCAAATCCGTGCGGAAAACCTGGCTGCTCACGACATTGGAAAACAGCATCGCACACGGCAGGATGTAATCATAGCGTTTGGTCAGGCCGCCGGCGTCCCGGATGGAAATGGTCAGTTCGCTGTCGGTGAAAGGGTTGACCGGCGTGGTGATTTGCAGGCCGGTCGGCGCACTGACCAGGCGCTGAATGGATTGCGGATTGCTGTCCGGCGGCCGGAGGAGATCCTCATTCAGGTCGCCGCTCAGCACGTACGCTTGCTGGCCATTGGCGGCGGGATAAACCGTGGCAAAAAAATTGGAAACCGCTCCCGCTTCCGCCGCGCGCTTCGATGATTCAGGGCCGGCCTGTCCGGATTTCAAATGCGCCGTGAAGACGTGCAAGGGCTGGGGAAAACCGGGAACGGCAATCTGCGCTTCAAACAAATCCCGCGAAAAATAGGGACTCGGATTGGCATTGGTGTAGCCGTAGGGCGCGAGCGCGGCACTGTGCAGCCAGCTTCTGGATGCGATGATGGGAAAGCGGCTGAGAATGGCGCTGTGGATGTACCCGTCGTCCGCGGAATTGGTGACGAGGTAATAACCGGGACAGAAGGCCGCGACAAAATCCGGCATCTGCGCCGTGCAATTGTTGGTGACCGGAATTTCCTGGAAGGCGATGATGTCCGGGTTGAGGTATTGCACCTGGCGGCCAATGGCCCGCACGTGCCACATATTCGTGCTCCAGTTGGTCTGGCCGTTGCCATTTGCATTGTAGGAAAGGAATGAAAACGACGGAGGCGAGGCACACCAGACGTTCAGCGCAAACGGATCGCTGCCGGCGGAGCCCAGTACGTTGGTGACCACGACGGAATAAAAGCCGGACTGGCTGGAGGTCACGCCTGCCAGCATGAGGTTGGAACTGGTTGCTCCCGGAAGGTTCGTATTGTTCCGCAGCCATTGAAACGCCAGCGGCGGCGTGCCGGTGGCGCTCACACTGAAAGCGACACTCGCGCCGTTGGTCACGGTCCGGTTTTGCGGCTGGGAAATGATGGCGGGACGTTCCAGCGGCGGCGCATTGGTGACGACGTCAGGAAACGTGGTGCCGACGCGCAAATCATCCACAAAAAGATTCCCCATGGCCGCATCCTCGCGGAACCCGAATGCCGTGATGGTCAGCGCTGACGCATCATCGGCCGCGGTCACACCCGAGTCGGTTTCCGCCGCGGGATTGATCCACAAGGTGCTCACGACATTGCTCACCGCCAGGCGCGCCACGACGGTGTAATCGGTGTTCGTCCGCAAATCAGCGTTGAAAACGGCGGATGGCGACGTGTCAGCATTGGCAATGCCAATCCGGAAGGTGCCGGCGGCGGCGTTTGCGGTCTGCGCAAAAATCCGGGCGCGAAAGCTGGTGTTGTCATTCTTGAATTCGGCAAAATAGCTGCCCGAGCTGGTTGGCAGATTGGTGCAATTGATTTTAAAACTGGCGTACAAGATCGCCCGTGAATTGGAATCGTAAGGTTGTCCCGCCAGTATCGCATGCACGTCCTCGGTATTCGCCTTGCTTAAAAACATCCGGCTGGAAACGACTTTTACCTGTCCAGTGGTTCCGCTGTAAGTGGTCCAAGGACTGCCCACGGCGGTCACCAGGGGACCATCGGGATAATTGAAGACATCATCCAGCAGCAACGCCGCGTCCACCAGGGCGGTGGAAACCAGAAAAACCGCAAGGCCCAGGACAACTTTTTTCACGATGATTAACGGACATAGTCTCAGGTCGTGAAAAGATGTAAATGGTCAGCGCTTAGTTATAAATTCGGGTTGTGAATATTTTTGCCGGACTAATGATTCTGCCTTTTCCCGCAGTGCCGCGTCCGGCTTAAAATCCGACCACTCGGCCCCAAGCTCAACGCGCCCGACATCTGCCATGGCCTTTTGCCAGCCGGTCCGGGCCAGGGAAACCGGCGGTGGCTGCACCGAGCCTTGAATGAGCAGGCCCAGCTGGTTGCGGCGTTGTGCCGCGCCGGCAATTTTCTTTCCATTCCAAAGCAAATCGGATTTTTCATGACCGATGAAACAGCCCCGTGTCAGGTGACGAGTAACGAGTGACGAGTGACGAGTGGGGGCGAGTTCGGTGGCAACATTCATTCTGGCGAACGCACGCTGGATCCATTCGTGAACGCGCCGGTAACTTTCCTCGGCCTTGAGCGAATGCCATTCGTGGGCCGGCGGAAACGCCAGGCTGTAGGTCCAGTCCGCGTCGTGTGGCACAATGCCGCCGCCGGTGGGCCGCCGGATGAGCGGACGCAGCAATGTCGCGCATTCGACCTCCGCATATTTCTGGAAGTAGCCGAACGTGGCCGCCGGTTCCGTCCAGCCGTAAAACCGCAACACCGGCCGGCCTAGGCGCGACACAGCTTCGAGCAATGCTTCATCCAACGCCATGTTGAATGCGGCAGGACACGGGCCGGAATTGAGCAATAACCAGGTGGAACATCCAACATTCAACAGTGAACGCTCAACCTCCAACGGAAGCGTGCCGCTCAACTCCTTGGGCGTTGAATGTTGAATGCCTGCTCGCGATTTATCGGAGTTGAATGTTGAATGTTCTTTCATCAGTTCTTAAGCCCGATTTGCGGGCATAGCTTTTTGATTTCGCAATCAGCACAATCCGGTTTGCGCGCGGCGCACCGGCGGCGGCCATGCCAGATGAGCCAGTGGCTGAACCGCGTCCACTGCTTTTGCGGCACCAGCACCATCAACTCCCGCTCAATTTTTTCCGGCGTCTTCTGCTTGGTCAGACCCAGCCGTTGCGACAGCCGCGCCACGTGCGTATCCACAACCACACCCACATTGACGCCAAATGCATTACCCAGAACCACGTTGGCGGTCTTGCGCCCGACGCCGGCAAGCGCGTGCAATTCCTCCATCGTGCGCGGGACCACGCCGCCGAATTTGTCCACGAGCGCGGCACAGCAGGCTTGAATGTTCTTGGCCTTGTTCCGAAAAAACCCGGCGGACTTGATGGCCGACTCCAGTTCAGCCAGCGGCGCATGCGCATAGTCCGACGCCGTGCGATATTTTTTGAACAATTCCTTCGTAACGATATTGACGCGCTTGTCGGTGCATTGCGCGGACAGGATCGTGGCGATGAGCAACTGGAGTGGGTCGGCGTGATCCAGTTCGCAATGCGCCTTCGGATAGGCCCGGTCGAGCGTCGCGATGATTTTCATCGTGCGTTCCTTTTTTGCGGCTGTCCTTTCGCGTGGCATCAAAACGATTTTGTCACATCGCCGAAAAATAAAAAGCCCGGACGCGAACGTCCGGGCGGTGAATCTTTGGCGAAAACTATTTAGCCGGGGCGGCGTTGGTCATCAGGGGGACCGGCGCGGGCGCTGCAGCGGTTGCGGTCGTGGTCGTCACGGTCACCTGGTCGGCACCGGACTTTTTGTCTGCCTTGCCCTGCGCCTTTTGAAGGTCGAGCAGCTTTTGGACTTCCGCAGATGGCTTGCCGTACTTGCCATCCGTCCAGCGGTACAGCCGGCCTTCGCTGTCGTTGAGGAACGCCCAGACGAACCAGACCAAAAACGCGACAAGCAGGAATTTCGGCCAGACTGAGCGTTTCTCGGCATATTCATCCGCCACGCCAAAAGTCGCTCCGGGCGGCAAAGCGGCCACACCCGTCAGCGCACCGCCGAACGGCACGTTCATCCGGGCCTTGGCATTCACCGCCCAGCCGTTCGCGTCGAGAATGGGACCGAGGTTGCGCTTGCGCAGTTTCAGCCATGCGATGGCCATGGACGGCGCGGAAATCACCAGCAAGATGCCGACGACGACCAGCGGAACTTGCCACGCCTCAAACTTGCCGAGGAACCCCAGGAGGCCGGCGAACGCGGCCGCCAAGGTGCCCAAGGCCAAACTAAGCAGGGCGATGACGCTTGGATCAAACGCCGGTTTTGCCGGAGCTGCCGGAGCCGCCGGGCCGGCCGGTGCAACCGGCGCATTGGCAACCGCGGTCAATTGCGTGTTGGCGTTGGCATCCGCGGCGGCCGCCTCCTTGGCGGCGCGTTCTTCGATCAGGCGCACCAATTTCTTGTAGGGCGACCAAAATGCCTGCCGGATGCTGATTGGGTTGTCCACGATCTTGGTGATGGTGGCGTCCCAATCGCGGCCTTTGCGGTCGTAGAAAATGCCGTTGCGACCGACGATGAGGTTGTCGGAATCGCCGCCGGTAAACGCAGCGACAATGGACAACTTCTCGCCGCTGCCCTTGCGTACGCAATCGCAATACGCAAGGTAGGTGCCGGCCATGCCCGCCATCGCCGCGTGTTTGCCGGCGTCATCCACGATGAGACACAGATCGCAACTGCGCTGGTCGAGATACAGTGTGCCCGCCTGAAAGATGGCCCGGTCCTTCCGGCCATAAAAATCGGCGAAGTTAACAAAGTTGCGGCAGAGGCCGGCCAGATCGCGATGATAATGAATCAGGCGGTGCAGACCGATGACGGCAACGGAATTTCCTTCCTCGGCCTTGTCTTTGGCAATCAGCGCGGTCAGGGTTTCCCTGGCCTTGGTGGCAAGGATTTCACGCGCGCGGGCCACGCCGATTTTTTCAACCGCTCCGCCAGTTTTGCCCGCGTTCCAGGCGTCGAAGGCGGCGAGCTTGCCGACCAGCGCATTCCAATCCGCCTCGGTCAACACCGTCCTGGCACCGAGCAACGGCGTGATGGCTTGCGTTTGCAACGCGGCGATTGCATTGGCCCATGCCGGATTGATGCCCTGGGTCAGCGGCAGCGGAGTCGTGGCTCCCACTTGCGCCAGCGGAAGGCCGGCAATGTCGGCATGGTTGTTGGTGAGATCTTTGGCGGCCAACGCGGCGTATTCTTTCTCGTCACGATTCAATGCATTGACGGAACGGGGGTCGAAAGCCGCCAGCCGGCCGCGCGCAAAGTAATCGTCCACCTTGGGCTTCACGGCCCTGACGGCGGCGGCGGCGATCTCGGTGTTCAGCCCCAGCGGCAGCACGGATGCGTCACCTTCAGCTTTTTTCCACCAGTCCGAGTAGGCGGCGGCGGCGGCAAAAAATTGATCCACCCGGGCCTGACTCACCCCGGGCTTGCCGCTGGCATCCGTGTCGGCCCCGACACAGTTGATGATATCAGCAATGACCGCCTTGGTGGCGTCGTCGCTCGCGGAATCAGCGGGCACGATGCCGTCGCCATTGAACGGCTTCGCCGCAAAGGTCTGGGCGGCGGTGGCGGCTTCGTCAAAGGTGACCTCTCCCGCGTCTGACTTGCCCAGAACCTGCCGGGCGAAATTGGCGATTAATTTGCCTTCCGGCGTGGAGTCATTGACAGCGGCGGGCCGCAGGGTTGGACTGCCCTTGAGCAGATCGTCCGGGTTTTTCATCAGGCCGCCGGCCCACTTGGCGGCGGCAATGATCTCCGGCACGCGGATGCGTCCGTCCTTGTCGGTGTCAATCAATGCGAGCGTAGTCTTGTCGAATTCGACGCCTGTGGTCGGACACGCCAGCGCGACCCAAAGCTTCTGGTCAAGCTGGTCGAGGTTCAGGAGGTCGGCCCCGGTACTGATGACGACCTGATTGAAGCCACCGGCGCGGAAGAACCGCCAGGAATAAGGAGAATTTGTGGAATTTCGCATAGCCAACTTCATTGATGTTTTTTGATGCAAACACCGGCGCCAAGTGAACCCGGGTTTAACCGCACGCCACAGACCACCCGCCAGCTTCAACCGGCCTGCCGTCCTTCAGGGAAGAGAATTGCAGCCGGCGCCGGCCGCTGCAAGCCCCAACCCGCTGCCTAAAATTTGTAAGCCACAGCCGTGACCAGTTTGACGTCATTCTTTTGGCGGCCCGGCGCCGGCTCATTGTTGTAGGTGTCCTGCAAGAAGGTGCGAAGCGTCAGATCCTTCTTTTTGGTGAGGTCGGCCTCAAAACCGATTTCGGCATTGATGACATAGTTCTCAAACTTGTCCACCTGCGGCGAACATTCGGCCGTTTGCCAGAGGCGAACGTGGTCATTCAAGGTGTGGTGGAACTTCTCGCCGATGCGTAGTGTGGCGAAACTGGTGTCGTTGGTTCCCAATCTTTCCCAAACATAGCCAGGACCGATTTCCGCGCATAGATCGGTGTTGGTTCCCTTGATGATATAATAGCCGGCGCCCGGGCTTAACGACACGCGATAGCTTACGTCCGCCACCACGTCATGCAACGCCTCCGTGCGGGCATAGCCGTAGAAACGCTCCGTGAACAACCGATTGTATTGAAAAAAACCGTGAACCGAATTCGCATTCACGTTGTTTTGGCCCGTGGATTGATCTTTGACCTGTCCGTACGTGCCGTCAGCGCCAAGACTTAATTCGTCCTGCTCCCATTTTTTGCCGGCGACAGCACTGGCCGTGGCCAACAGTGTGTCGCTGTTGCCCCGGGTCAATGTCACCCCGACGGCAGCGCTGCCCTTCCACGGCACTCTTGGTTTCTCCGGAGCCGTCAGCGGGGCATTGGTCTGGGCCTGGGCACGGACGGAAATCGCGCTAATCGCGACCAGTGCAAGTACCGCAAAAAATTTGATTTGTCCTGTGAATGTCATGATATATCTCGATTGGGTTTCCTGTTTTTTTGCTGAAATCAGTCCGCACCTTACTTGCCCAACAGACCGCCTACGCTGTTGACGGCATTGGACACCGCCTGATTCGACATGAGGTTCTGCACCTGGGCCTTGAGATCAGCCACCAGTTTTTGTTGATCCGCAGATAGTTGGAGGGTTTTGAGCTGGTTGATGATGTTTAACGCGTCCTGATATTTCTTTTGGTCCACCAAGCTTTTCGCCTGGTCGATCAAGGTTTGCACCTGGGTCGTTGCCGTTTCAACCGGTTGGGCGGTCGCGGTGGCCGCGTTTGTCATCGCTTGCGCAGCGGCCGCCACGGCTGGCTCCTCCACTGGGGCAATGGCAGCCGCGGGTGCGCTGGGGGCTGGAGCCGCCTCGACGGCCGGGGCACGGACAACTGGAGCAGCCGGCGCGACCTCCATCGTTGGGGCATTGGCAGCTGGTGGGACCGTGTTCGTCAAGGCCGGTGTGGAATTTTGAATTTCAGCCGGTGCGGTGGCCGTCTTTTCATTCTTGCTGCAACCACAGAACGAAACGGCGATCAAACCTGCCAACAGACTTGCCTGGACAATATTGAATTTCATTTTTGGATTCTCCGATGATTTTCTGCAAACATGTGCGCCGGTGAAAAAGACAGCTCAAATCTTGTTGAGTTAAGGCCGGCGCCAAATTTAGCGCCGGGCAATATAGAGCCCTGGGTTTTGGGTACAAGCAGGAATTGCCGGAAAACCCATGGGACTTTGGTCTTATGCCGTTTTCCCTGGCTTGTCCTGATTGGCTTCCAGCCATTCGCCGGCGCGAACAACGGTCCGGCGCTGAAACGGAACCGCCAGCGTTCGGATTTGATCGCCCTGCCAACCGGCAAGCCCAAATGGCCGGGCGGAGCGGCTCTTGAATAGTTCTGGACTAACGGGCGGCAATGCGTTTCGATAAAGCGGTCGCGAGATCTGGCGTGTTTTGCGTGCCGGTCGCGGCCAATGCCCGATTGCCCGGCGTCAAAATCATGATCAAGCAGTTTCTGAACGCGATTCCCGCCTTTGTGTTCCTCGTGGATGACGATGTCCGAATCGTCGCATACAACCGCCTTGCCGGGAGGCTGCTCGGCGAAGGGCCTCGAGAAATCTTGCGGCGGCACGGAGGAGATGTTCTTCATTGCCTTCACTCCAAGGATGCGGCGGAAGGTTGCGGGCGGGGTGAATTTTGCCGGACCTGCCTGGTGCGCGGGGCAGTCCACGACGCCATGGCCGGAACCCGGTGTGTGCGGCGCCGGGTGCGCATGGAATTGGAATCCGGCGGCGGCAGAAGCGAGCTGTACATTCTGCTGTCGGCGTCCCCGCTGGTGTACGAAGGGAGCCGCCGGGTGCTGTTGATCATGGAAGATGTGGCTGAATTGATGCAATTGCAGAACCTGCTGCCGATTTGCATCCACTGCAAACGGGTCAGGGACGAACACAAATCGTGGAATGATGTGGATCTCTATCTCCAGAACCATCTGGCCGTGCTCCTCAAAAACAGTTATTGCCCGGACTGTCTGGCCAGGGAAAACGAATTGAATGAACTCCGGCAGCGCGTCGCCACGCTCACGCCGCGCGAGCATGAGGTGTTCCGCCTCGTCATCACGGGCCGGTTGAACAAGCAGATTGCCGATGCGCTCGGGACCGCCGAAAAAACCATCAAAGTGCATCGCGGGCGGGTCATGGAAAAGATGCGGGTTCAGTCCCTCGCCGAATTGGTGCATCTGGCCAGCAAGCTGGGTTTGCTTTCCGGGTCGGGGGAGGATCAAGACCCAACCGCATCGGCTGCCGGTTGAAATCCAACTGGAATGGCCGGGAAACCTGTTTTCAGCTTCCTCGCACCAGTTCCGATTCCTCGATGGTGTCTGGGGCGGGGAACAGCGGCGTGCCGTCCGCGGCTTCGGGGTATTCGAAAACTTTCCCCTCGTAGTTGCGCAGCACAACGCGATCGGCATTGTGGCTCAACACATAATCCGGGTTGATGGGCACCTTGCCGCCGCCGCCGGGCGCGTCAATGACGTACTGCGGCACGGCATAACCGGTCGTGTGGCCGCGTAATTGGGTCATGATTTCAATTCCCTTGCGGACGCTGACGCGCAGGTGCGCCGAACCGGAAATCAGATCGCACTGGTAAAGGTAATATGGTTTCACCCGGCACCTGAGCAGTTTCTGAACGTGCGCCTTCATCACCGTGGCGTCGTCGTTGACGTGCTTGAGCAGGACGGACTGGTTGCCGAGCGGGATGCCGGCGTCGGCCAAGCGGCCCAGGGCCTCTTGCACCTCCGTTGTCAGTTCGCGGGGATGATTCGAGTGAACGCTCATGAACAACGGATGAAACTTTTTCAGCATGGCGCACAGTTCCGGCGTGATGCGCTGGGGCAGAAATGTCGGGATGCGCGAACCAATCCGCAAAAATTCAACGTGCGGGATGGCCCGCAACCGGCCCAAAAGGGATTCTAGCTTGTCATCGCCGAGGAGCAGGGGATCCCCGCCGCTCAACAAGACGTCGCGGATTTCCGGATGTTGCGCGATGTAGGCAATCTGCCGGTCGAAATCGGGATGAAAATCATAGCCGGTTGCATTGCTGACCAGCCGCGAGCGCGTGCAATAACGGCAATAGGCGGCACAACGGTCGGTGACGAGGAACAGCACCCGGTCGGGATAACGGTGCACCAGGCCGGGCACGGGCGAGTGCGAATCCTCGCCGCACGGATCGCTCATCTCCCACGCTGCGGTGTGGGTTTCCTCAATGCGCGGGATGACCTGCTGGCGGATCGGACAATGCTCATCGAGCGGATCAATCAAGTTGAAGAAATACGGTGTGATGGCGAGTGCCAGCTTGTGGTTGGCCAGTTTCGCCCCGGCAAATTCCTCCGGCGAGAGCGTAGGCATCAATCGCTGCAGCTGTTCCGGCGTGGTGATGCGGTGTTTGAGTTGCCAGCGCCAGTCGTTCCAATCGGCATCGGAAACATCACGCCAGAAACCGCGGCCGGCGGAACGGAATTGTTTTAAAGATTGGAGCCGGTGGCCCGATGGCGGCTCCTCGCCATTTGCCGATGAATTGTCATCCTTCATTTTCAACGAAAACTATAAATTGGAATCATTCCCTGTCAAGTTGGCCGCTTCTGCCCCGGATGCGTTCAAACGCCAGCAAAATCAGGGGGTTGCGCCCACGGTGATTTCGACCACCCGGCGCTGCGCATCCAACGCGTCCAATTTGGCCAGCGTGTCGGCCGCGGTCGGTTGGGCCACCACCCTGGGTGGATGCTTGCCAAGGCGTTGTACGGGCTGGATGTGTTTGCCCGGGTCGAAATAATCCACCAGGGCGCGGCGATAGCCGTCGGCCAGAACCGCGAACGGCACGGCCATGCGCAACTGCGAAAGTTCCAGGTCGCGCAATTTGACCTGGAAAATCTCAGCCTGCTGCGACCGGTCAAAGTTGCGAATGACGGCCTGGAACGAAATTTCCGCATGGGTGGGCAGGGCATTCGACACCGCGCGCATTTCCACCGGCACGCTGAGGATTTCATCCAGCTTGGCGCGGCTCACCGCTGGTGTCCAGGCTGGACCGGGATCGCGGGCCACGAAATTGACAACCTGCAGCGCCCACCATTTTTCCACGTCCAGCGGCCGCGAAAAATTTTCCTGGAACGCGGATTGAAATGCCGTCTGCCAATTGTAAAAATTGGGCAGGGTGGTGAGCATGGCGCGCAAATGCGCCGGACCGCCCTTTATTTCCAGCAAAGCATCGACGAACAATTGCGCGCTGGCGCGATAAACGCCATCATCCGCGCCGGACAGCTGCGTCTCGTCCGGCCAGCTTAAATGGGCGAACGTCAATGCGTCGTGATCGCGCAAGATGCGCCGTGTGCCGGCCAGTGAATCCATGCCGCGGGAGGTCATCACGACCCGGCTGACCGGCAGGCCGTTCGCCACTTTGTTGGGTGCGGACAGGATAAGTTGCTGCCAGTCGATCGCGACCAATTCCTGGGCGAGGCCGTCCGTGAGCCAGGGAGGAACTTCCGCGCCATGCGTGCGCGCGTCGCGGTTGGCGAGTTGCAGCAGCAGCACGCCGGTCAGGGCGCGGGCAAAACGGGTGCGCAACACGACATCGGGCAGTTGGACTTGATAATCCCATCCCTCCAGGGTCTGGCGGGAGACGACGGTGACCGTCTCGTCGGACGATTGCGCCGGGTGCAATACGAGATAAATTTTTCCGTAAGGCATCCCGACGGGATTGAGCCCCCCCCATTCGGGATTGAGCTCGCGTTCCAGTGCTTCCTTGAAGCGCTCGGCCGAAACCGCCAGCAACGCCGGTTCCAAACGGACGAAATTGGCATTGGTGGCGATGTCCGGCCGGGCCGCCAACCGCGATCCCGCCTGGCCGGCGACAATGAACTCGCCGGAAACACTGCGCGTTGCCCGAGGGCCGGGAAACGAACTCTGCGCCTGCGCCGGGCCGCAAAAGACGCTCAACAAAACGACGGCGCAACCGCAGTGGTACAGGCGACGCGCGAGGAACATGGTCAGGTTTTGGGGGGTGGTTTGGCCGCCTTGCCTTCGGGCTTGGCCGCCGGCTTGCCGGCATCGCCGGAAGTTTTGGCCGGCGTGGAATCCTTCTTGGCGGCCTGTTTGTACCCTTCGCTGCGGTAATCGGTGATGTAAAAGCCGCTCCCCTTGAAAAGCAACCCGCCCCCCGCGCTGATCCGGCGCTTTACGTGTCCGCGACCCCACGGTTTCCGGGCGCAGGATTCCTTCGGACAAATCCGCAATGGCGCGGCGGACATGGATTGAACGGTCTCAAACTCGCACCCGCATTTTTCACAGAGGTATTCGTAAGTCGGCATGGCTTTTCATGATTGGCCCGCTACAGCACAATCCCGGTTGAAAATTTCAACCGTGACCATCACTCGGGCGGATTGGTCGCCGCAGTGGACGCGTTGGTCGTTGTGGGCATGACGCGGACGGCGCCATCCGAACTGACTTCGACGTTCAAATCGTAATGGGGCGGGCGCAAGGGCGCGGGCGCGGTGCGTCGCATCAACTGTTCCCCGCCTTTGGACTGCAAAGTGGGATCGGTGCCTTCGCGCAACCATTGCATGCGACGGGCGACGACCAGGTCATCCTTCAATTTTTTTGCCTGGGAGCGTACCACGGTCAGAGTGTTGAATTTGCCCTCCAGTTCGGCCCGGGCGAGAGTTTGGCGCTGCAATTCAGTTTCCAGAAACGTGTTGTTGGTTTCGGAATCGGCGAGTTTTTGCTGCGTGCCGGCGATTTGCGCATTCAGGCCGGCGATGGCGCTGGACAACGCCGCCGCTCGCCGGTCGAGCACCTGGTTCTGCGTGGTCAAACCGGCGATGCGCTGGTTGAGACTGGCGACCTGGTCCTGGGCATTTTGGAGGGAGGCCCGGGTGTTGGCCAAGGCGCCTGAGGTCTCGACGAATTGATTGCTGAGCGTCTGTGACGCCTCGTGGCTGGCGGCCAGATCGTTGGTCAGCTTGAGGTTGACCTGTCCCAATTCGTCAAGGTTGGCCCGGGCCGTCACCAACCGGTTGGAGAAGTCGAGAATGGCATCGGTATCCTGCTTGAATCGCTCGTCCGCCGTGTGTTTCATGGCCAACAAGGCAACGAGCAGCCCGAAAAAGGCCACCCCCAGAATGACTGCTCCGAGTTTCGTCTTCATAGCGCTTCCAAAATGGCTTGGCCGGCCAAACTTGGCAAGTGCCCGGTCATCGCGTCATGGCTCCGGGGTCGCCGCTGGTGCGGCCGCGGCCGCGGCCTCAGCGGCGGCCACCGCCGCCTTCAAATCCGGATCCAGAATTTGCACATCCACACTTTGTTTGATCTTGTCCACATAAGCCGGCCTGAGCTTTTCCACTTTTTGTTGGACCAGCAATTCCTTGACCTTGCTGGCGATGGTCGCATCGCCGGTCGGCACCTTGTCGGCCAACACCAGCTTTTTGGCCGGGGTCTTGTCGAGCAATTGGATGATATGATAACCAAAAGAACTCGTGACCACATCGCTGACCTGATTATTGGTCAGTGAAAATGCCGCGGCTTCAAACTCCGGCAGCCTCATCTGGCCACGCGGGAACGCCGGCAAATCACCACCGTTGTCCTTCGAACCAGGATCCTCGGAATATTGCTTGGCCAGCGCCGCAAAATCCGCCCCGCCACGGATGCGCGTGAGGAGGTCAGCGGCCTGTTTTTGCTTGGCCTTTTGCTGATCCGCCGTCAGCGGCGTGCGGGTGACCGGATCCATGGTCATCAATAAAATATGGCGGACATGCGCCATTTCCGGCTGCTCAAAATCCGCCGGATGCTCGTCGTAGAATTTCTTCACCTCGGCATCGGCCACGTCCACATGCAATTCCCGGGTCAACGCAGCTTGCGCCGTGCTTTCCTGGGCGACCCTGGCACGTAATTCGGCCATCGTCATGCCCACGGCCTTCAACTGCCGGTTGAGAACCTCGGGCGATCCCGCGCGGGCCTGCAGGTTGCTGACCAGCAAGTCAGCTTTTTGGGCACCGCCGGCTTTGTCCGCGTCCGTCGCCTTGGGCAGCAAAAGCTGGACCTGGATGAGCCGGCCCAGCAATTGGCCTTCGATCTGGGTCAACTGCGCC
>CAZKTW010000049.1:0-18007 GCA_964555775.1 uncultured Bifidobacteriaceae bacterium
GGACCTTGTTGCCGTCGAGCGCGATTTTTTCGACGCGGCCGATTTCCACGCCGGCCATTTTGACGCTGCTGCCGGCCTTCAAATCCTGCACCGTGTTGAACAGGCCTACGAGGCGGTAGCCCCCATGGATGGATTCCATGCCGCCCAACGTTTCCATGATGATGAAGACGGCGAAGACAACGAGGACGACAAAGACGCCCAGCCGGGTTTCGAGTGAGTTTTTCATAAATTAAAGCAATCATGGTTCAGGTTTAAAGTCGGCCTGCAAAAACTTTCTGACCAGGGGGTCACGGCTGCGTTTGACTTCATCCGGGGTGCCGATGGTGAGAATAAGGCCATCATTGATGACGGCGATGCGGCTGGCCACGCCAAAAGCCAGGTCGCGGTCGTGCGACACCACCAGCGAGGTGGCCCGGGTGCGCTGCGAGAGCTGGAGAATTTCCTCGCCAATGACCACAGCCGAAAGCGGATCCAGCTCGCTGGTCGGTTCGTCGTAAAGAATCAGTTGCGGCTCAATGACCAGCGCCCGGGCGATGGCGACGCGTTTTTTCATGCCGCCGGAAAGTTCGTTGGGCATTTTTCCCTCGGTGCCCTTGAGGCCGACGTCGTTGAGAACCTTGGCGACAATTTGGGCGATTTCTTCCGGCGGTTTGAGGCGGTGTTCGGCCAGGTAAAGCCCGACGTTTTCGCCGACCGTCAGCGAGTTCAGGAGGGCGCCGGATTGAAACACCATGGCGAACCGGTATTTGCTGGCGATTCCCGGCTGCTGGATGGATTCGTTGTTGATCAGGATTTCGCCGGCGTCCGGCGGTTCGAGGCCGATGAGGTGCCGGAGCAAAACGCTTTTGCCGCTGCCGCTGGGGCCCATGATGACGAAGATTTCACCGGGCTTGACCTCGAAATCAATGCCCTTGAGGATTTCGTGCCGGCCAAAGCTCTTGCGCAAGCCGCTGACCTCGAGGCTGACGCCAAAATGGTTGTCGGTTGAATCGTTCATTATTTCAGCAGCACGCGCGTGAGCACGTAATCAAAAATCACAATCAGGACGATGGAATTGACGACGGCCTTGGTGACCGAACGGCCAATGCCGCGCGGGCCGCCGATGGTCGCCAGGCCCTGATGGCACGAAACCACCCCGATGATCAGCGCGAAACAAAAACTTTTGAACACGCCGTTGGCCACGTCTTTCAAAGCGACGATGTCACGCAGATTGGCCCAAAAAGCCTGAAACGGCACCTCGATGTGGCTGTTGGACTCGGCCACCACGGCGCCGCCCAGCCAGCCGACGAGAATCGCAAAAATCACAAGCAGCGGCAGGGCAATGGCAATGGCGACCAGTCGCGGCAGCACCAGGTAATGAACCGGATTGATGTTCATGGTGCGCAGCGCGTCAATCTCCTGATAAACCCGCATGGAGCCGATTTCCGCCGCCATCGCCGAACCGATGCGTCCGGCGATGAGTATGGCCATCATCACCGGCGCCAGTTCCTTGGTAATGGAAATGCCGACCAGGCCCCCCACGGCGCTGGCCAGGCCGCGTTCAACCAATACCGGGCCGGTTTGCAGGGCAATGACCGCGCCGATGAAAAATGACAACACGCAGACCATCAACAAGCTGGCATTGCCGATTTCGAAGAATTGCTCGAAGACCTTCTGCCGCTGCCGCCAGGCCAGCGGCAGGGACAGCAGCGTGCGCCAAAACAGCAGCACAATTTCTCCGATGTTTTCAAACATAATTTATTTTCCCGGGCGGTCCGCCGCAACGTGCCATTGGAACACGGGAATGTAAAACAGCCGCATCTTCTTCATTTCCGAATCCGATTGATACTGGAAAAACCCGAACAGGAGCGAGCATTTTTTGGATGTGGCCGTCGTGTCATGACGATATAGATTCCAGAGCAATGACTGGCTGGAGGCCCCGGCCCGGGGATTTTTTTCCGACCGCCACACCGACCACAGCGGCGACCAGTTGCGCTCGACGCCCCGGCTGTTGGGCAACGCCGATTCAACCAAGGCCAGAATTTGCAACCGGCGGTTGCCGTTGAATTCACGGTGCCAGGTGAACAACGGCCAGAAATCGACCCGCTTCCGTTCCGTCCCGGTCTCGGTGTTTTTTTCGGTCAGGTTCGAGAACAGATAGAACAAAATCCGGGTGCGTTCCTGATCGAGCGTGCCGGCGCGGAACCGGTCGTTTTTGTACAAGGGCCAGAGGTAATAATCGCTCGCGAGCCTGGCGTTGTGAGCCCGGCTGAAGAGCGGCCAGAAACGGGTGGTGGTTTTGCCCTCGCCCCGGGCGATATCGACCAATGGCCAGGGACCCTTCCATTCGCGATATTTTTTTTCACGATCCTCGATCCAGTTAAACAGCGGCCAGAGCACGGACGTGGAGTCGCGATGCGGCGAGCGGGACAGGGCATAAAACGGCAGAGTGGCGCGAAATGTTTCCGGATTGTCGGTACCCAAGCCGTTGTTCTGGTGAAAATAAAGCGGCCAGAGGGCAAAAAAGTTGTCGTGCCCGCCGATGATTTCCGCCTCGTTAAACCCATTCGTGAAGGTGGTCACGTCCTTGTGCTCGTTGCCCACGAGCGGCCAGAATTGCCAGCCGCGCAGCCCGTTTCCATGACGCAGATGGAAGATGGGAAACAGATAGTTGTCCGTGACCACGTCACGTTTTCGGGTTTCAACGTAAAGCGGAAACAGGACGAAGAAAATTTCATCGCGAAAAAAACGGTCCTGCAGGCGGCCATAAAGTGGAAACAGCGCGGTGTAGTTCTTGTTCGGGTCCGGCGATCGTTGTTGAAAGTAGATCGGGAAAATCGTGAATCGCCGGGCGGGGAAATCATCCGGGTTCTGGCCGCCCGAGAAGCTGAGCCATTGCGCAAGCTGCCAGCGGTATTCGGTCCCGAAACGTTCGTAGGTCAGCGCCGGATAAAGCAGATCAAATTCCTTTGATTCGGTATCAGGATCGGTTTCGTAAGAAAGCAGCGGCGGAACCGCCCAGGTTCTTTCCGAATCCTTGTGCTGATCATAAAACAGCGGCCCGGCGGCTTCGACCTGGTGACCGGAATCCAGCGTCAGCGCAAATTCATCGAAGATTGGCCCGGCATGAAAACCCCCTTCAGCCGGAGCAACGGATGACCAGCCAATGGCCAGAGCCAGACAGAAAATTTGCAGGCAACGCAGGCAGGTTTTGGACCGCGCAAAGACAATTATGCCTCTGGGCTGGAGTGGTAAATGGTGGCTGGGTTTCAACAAGCGGTTAGAAATGTTACGTTAACGTTATTGAAAGCGGGATCTCCCAACTTTTGGACAGCTTTTGGCTGGGTTTAACATTGATGTTGACTTCCACTGGATTTTCTCTATGTTTTGCATACACTTGAGGTTTTACCTCGGTTCCTCCTGACCCAGTGCCGACGGCGAGTTGTCGGCGCTGGGTTGTTTAATTAACGGACGCCACCGGCCCAATAAATTCAACAACGCCGGTAAAAATGTCAGTCCCGCAATCATGCACGCCGCAATTCCTGTTGCCATCACACATCCCAAACTGTGTATGCCACGGTCCTTGGCAATGATCAAGCTGCCGAAACCGGCAATGGCGGTCAACCCGGACACCAGCACCGCCTTGCCGGTGCTGCGGGCCAGGATGTTGGGGGTGCGCTCTTCGGCAAAACGATTCAGGATTTGAATGCCGTTGGTCACCCCGATGCCAATGACCAGGGGCAGTGTCATGATGTTCGCCAGATTGATTGGAATGCCAAAGCAACCCATCAATCCGGCAAGCCAGATCACTCCGATGCCGACCGGCAACAACGCCAGAATCACCGAGCCGATGCCGCGAAAGTGGAACAGAACCAAAAGCACAATCGCCGCCAGCGAATACCAGGCGGCCTGGATGTAACTGTCTTTGAGCAGCTCCTCATACTCGTAAAGCTGCACCGGCGTGCCCGTGACATCGGGATCCACCCTCCGCAGTTCAGTAATGAATTTTTCCTGGTTGTCCCGCTCCCACACATTTTCCCTGGGAAAAACCTGCAGCAGAAATTTTCCGGTCACGCCCACAAATTGATCGCGAAAGGCCTGGGGCAGATCTTCCACGCGCAAGAGTGCGCTGTCATCCTGATTTTGCAGCAAATGAAAGGTCTTGCTCATGTCATTGAACAATGCCTGTTGAAACTGCGCCAGCTTGTCCGCGTGCTTCGCCAGCGTCTGGGGGTCGCCTTGCAGCATCGTTTTGCGCAATTCTTCGATGGCCTGCCGCAGCGAACCCAGTTCCTTCGTCAATTCCGGGTCGCTGTTGCCCACCTCATCCCGGGCCAGCCCCAGATAGCCGTAAAGCCCATAAATCGTCCGGCTGAACGCATTGATATCCACGGGCCCCGGATCCGGCGCGCCGAATTCCAGCGGCGCCAGTTCCTGCTTGATCTGTCCGATCAATTCAAGCTTTTCGGCGTTGCTTGAATTGAGAAAGTTTTCAAACAAGCTGGCCGGCGGCTCGATGCCCGCCACCGTCGGCAACTTTCCGAGTCTTGCCTCCAAATCAATCGCCTTGGTCGGGGAATCGGCGACGACCGCGGCTTCCAGCAGGGACTGGTCCGCCGCCAACAGTTTGTGTTCAAACACCACCGACGGCAGCCCGACGCTCTGCAATTTCTCCAGATTATAATCGAATTTGACCTTGCCCCGGACAATTTGAGTCAGAGCCAGCGCGCACAACGCGACCGTGATGGCGGTCGTCCAACCGGGGCGTTGCAACCACAAATTTTCGATGCGCGCCCGGGTGGCATCCTCGGAGGATCCGTGATCCAGGATGTTCTGCCGGCCGCGGAGCAACAGGGCCGGCAACAGCGTCATCATCGGAACGAGGCAGATCAGCAAGCCCCCGCCACAGATGATGCCCATTTCCTGGATGCCCTTGAAGTGGGTGAAGCGCATGGCCAGAAATGCGCCGGCCGTCGTCAAGGCGCCGGTAAAAATGCCCTGCCCGGTGAAAACCATCGCTTTCGTGATCGCGGCCTCCGCGGTTTTGCCATGCCGCAACTCTTCCTCATAGCGGGTGATCAAATGCACGCCGTAATCAATCCCCAGGCCGATGAGCATCGGTACAAAAGGCAGTGTCAGGACGTTCAAATGTCCGACCGCCAGCGTGGTAAACGCCAGCGTATAGACCAGCCCCACCACCAGGCAGATCGTCGCCTTAACCGGCCGGCCGGTCTCATTGTAACCGTAGATGAAAATCAACGCGCACAGCACCAGCGACGTGATGCTGGCGACGGTGATGTCTTTTTGCGATTGCATGGTTTCGTCGTAATCCAGCACCGGCTCTCCAATCAGCCCGACATTGAGGCCGGGCACTTCGTTTTGGGTCTCCGCGAGGAGCTGGCGCAAGTGAACAATCGCCTGGCCATTCAATTCGTCCTGCGTTTGTTTGATCGGCGGGTGCAAACGATCCACAACCGGGCCGTTCGTTTCCACGCTGGGCACGTAGGTTCGCACCAGAAAAATCCGGCCCTGGTCGAAGGTGATGTAGATGTTCGTTTCACTGCCGGCGTTGAAAAGCGATGTGACGCTGGGCGAGGGCGGCGTGCCCGGACGCCGCAGACTGTCGGTGGCTTGCGTCACGATGCGCGTCAGCGCCGGCAACGCCTGGATCAAGGCTTCTGTCTGGGTGTTCGTTTCCCGGGGGGTGGTGCGGAAGGTCGTGTTGACCTGTTCGAAAAACGAGATGAGGTTCGTCGTCGGCGTAAACCGGCGGATAAACGGCAGGGCATCATCAAGTTTCTCTTTCAGCCCGACCAGGTCTTCCACGTCGGCAAACAGCAATGCCTTCGCGCCTATTTCCGAGAAACTCTTCTGGTAAAAAACATCGCGGAACAGATTGGTTTCCACCTGCATTTTCGCGGCAATCCGTTCAACAAACTGCCGGTTTTTCTCGAGGTCGTCGCTCTCCACCACCACCACCAGGCTGTTGCCCTGCTGCGGAAATTCCTTCTGGAGGTTGAGAAAATCCTGGTGATGTTTCTGGTTGGACCCGACCAGGTTGTCCCGGTTCATGTCGGTCTTCAAATAGCCGACGGTGTAAAGAATGCAGGCCAGAAAAAGCACTGCTTGCGGGTAAACAAACCAGCGCGGGTAGCGGATTACGGCCGCCGCCAGCTTGGCCAGCAATCGCGCGAGCAGAGTATCAGCGCTTAATGCTTTCATGCCTCAGGTTGCGCGGATCACGCTGCGGGGAACTCGGCGTTGGCGTACACTTCCTTGACGTCATCGTGTTCCTCCAGCGCCTCGATTAATTTGTTGACGGCGTTGATGGCGGCCGCATCGGTCAGAGGCACGGTCAGGGTGGGCAGCGACATGATCTCTGCCGCCTCGGACTTGATGCCTTTAGCTTCCAACCGTTGATGCAAGGCCTCAAAATTTCCGGGTTCGGTCAGGATTTCATATCCCTCCGTTTCGGCCTTGAAATCTTCCGCCCCCGCCTCCAGTGCCAGTTCCATCAAGGCGTCCTCACCCACCGCATCCCGGGAGACAATGATCTGGCCGCGCCGTTGAAATAATCGGCCGACCGACCCCGGCGTGGCGATGCTGCCGCCGCTTTTGGTGACGAGGCTGCGAATGTCCGACGCCGTGCGGTTGCGATTGTCCGTGCTGACCTCGACCAACAAGGCCACGCCATTGGGTCCGTAAATCTCATAGGTCAAATCCTCAAAATTCGCGCTTTCGCCGCCGCCGGTGCCTTTTTTGATGGCCCGTTCGATGTTGTCGCGCGGCATGTTCGCCGTCCGGCATTTGAGCAACACCATGCGCAAGCGCGGGTTCATGTCCGGATCGCCACCGCCGATTTTTGCGGCGATGGTGATTTCGCGCCCCAGCTTCGCGAAAATTTTTCCGCGTTTGGCATCAATCGCACCCTTGAAGTGCTTGACCTTCGCCCATTTGCTGTGTCCGGCCATGGCTTTGGTTAAATGATAAAAAGGTTACCGTGGTTGACCGTCATCTTGCCCTGCCTCCAGCGCAATGACTCAACCATCCACGTTTCAACGGCTTTCGGCTTCGACATAAACCGCCGTGCCATAGCATAACACTTCCGTGATGCCCGGCGCGATTTCCGTCGCGTCATAACGCACCCCGATGACGGCGTTGGCGCCGAGTTCCCCGGCATGGGTCAACATCAGATTGAAGGTGTCTTCGCGCGCGCGTTCACAAAGATTGGTGTACAGCGTGATGTTTCCGCCAAAAATCGCCTGGATGCTCGCCCCCAGGTTGCCAATGACCGAACGCGACCGCACAATGATGCCTCGCACGACGCCGAATGATTTGGTCACCCGATAACCAGGCAGTTCAAAAGTCGTGGTTGTCAAAGGATGTGTCAGATTCATAAACCAACGATTGAACACGACCCTGCGCGCCGACAAAAGCGAAAAGTTCCCGGGCCTCAGGGCGAGAGCCAGGCAAAAGCCGGCAAATTCCGCAACACGGTGAAGGACAGGACTCCGGCGAGAAACCACCACCAGGCCTTTGCCGGCACGTTGAATGTGGCCGGCTGGTTTCGCATTTTTTGCACCGCCCAGCGCAGGCCCCCCAAGGTTAGCGCCGCCAGGGCCAGGACGAACAAGGCGTTGTCGTGCAACGCGCGGACCAGGTGGCCGTGCAATAATTGATACGCCGCCCGCGTCCCGCCACAACCCGGACAATTCCAGCCAGTAAGTTTGTGAAACAAACAAATCGGATAAAAACCGTGCTGCATTGGATCGAAGAAGTACAGCACCGCTCCTGAACCCAGCACCGCCAATGCCAGCAGGATGGCCACGAAAAACGCCGGCGACGAGGGCACGCCAATTTTCGGCGGTACGGATTGTGATTCGGCGCGCATGGCTCGATTTAAAAAGTTCTGAAATGCCACTGCAAACCCGCCGGATGGAGCGCCAGATTGAACAAGGCCACGCCGAATCCCAAAACCAGGCTCGCCGCGGAGAGGATCAGCCCGGCGATGGCCGGCCCGCGGCCCTCGTAAAGCTCGGGGTGCCGGTTGATCTGTGACAGTCCGACGAGCGAAAAGACCAGTCCTAGGATGTTGAACGGACAGCCACAACAGCACACCACGGACAAGATGCCAAAAATCAAACCCGCCACCGCGAACGAATTGTTCTTGCGCGGTTGTGCCGGCCCCGAAATTCCCGGCAACGGACCGATTGCCGGCGGCCCGGGCGGCGCAAACTGTCCCGCAAATTCCGGCAACGCACCGAGGGCTTTCCATTCCGTCGCGCCGGGTGCGAGCGCCGGCGTCTGCGCGTTGGCGCGGCCCTCGGCCATCCACTGCCGCAACTGCGCGGCGGCCGCCGGACCGTATTCCCGGCCGTCTGCACCGATGATTTTATACATGGGTCAATGATGTTTCACTTTTTTCCAAATGAACAGCACGGCAATTCCCGCCCCCACCAAAAATAATCCGCCAAAAACCGCCATGCGCTTCCACCGGTTTTTCGTGGGAGCCGCGATTTCCGATTTCTGCGCCAATGCAAAAGCCCCCGCGAATTCCTTCAAATCGCCCAGGAAAACCCAGTCGTCGGCACCCTCGGGCATGACGGGTGTTTTTATCTCAACCCTGGCCTCCCCGATCCATTGCTTGATTTTCTCGGCGGAAAGAGAGTCATACTCGTTTCCGTCCGAACCAAGAACTTTATACCTGGGCGTTTCTCTATTCATCTTTGTTCCCTTCCGCCGCCGCCCCCACATCCGAACACACGCCGCGCCTGGCTTCGGCGACGAAATCCAGCATGATTTTGGCCGCCGGGGTGGTGAATTTTTTTTGCGCCGCCGCGATGGCTCCCCGCAAGTTTTTCCCGCTGCGGAACAACGCGCGATAAAGCCGCTTCAACTCCAGCCGCTGTGCCGCCGTGAAGCCCGCGCGGCGCAGGCCGATGACGTTCAACCCGCAAATTTCGTTGCCGCGGACGGCCACCGTGAAGGGCGGCAGATCTTGGCTGATCGCCGCGCCGCCCTGCATCAGCGCGAGCGTGCCGACGCGGCAGAACTGGTGAATGAGGCAGTTGCCGGAAATGAACACGCGATCGCCCACCTCCACGTGTCCCGCCAGCAACGCGCCGTTGGCCAGGATGATGTGGCTGCCGACGATGCAATTGTGTCCCACATGCGCGTTGGCCATCAGAAAATTGTGCGATCCGATGATGGTTTCGGTTTCCGGCCGGTTCGCGCGTTGCGCCGTGAAATGTTCCCGGAAGACATTGTGATCGCCGATGCGCAGGCCGGTCGGCTCGCCCTTATATTTCAAATCCTGCGGCGCATCCCCGATGACACAACCCGCGTGAAAAACGTTGTATGCACCCACCGTTGTCCGACCGGTCAGATAGACCTGCGGCCCGACCTCGCAGTGGGCGCCCAGTTCCACGCCCTCATCGATCACGACATACGGGCCGACGCGGACAGTCGGGTCCAGCTTCGCCTGGGCATGAACGATGGCCGTTGGATGAATCACAGAATAAAAGTGGCGCATTCGCCCCGATTGCCAAGTTCAAAAACGCTGCTCCGGTGCCAGTGAATGCTGCCGCACACTGCCCCGAGCACTGGCGATCCTCGTCCGCAGCTCGTCTGAAGGATCCAGGATTTGACATGGTCCGCAGCGCCCGCAGGTCCATTACGGACCTGAGCCGGGACGGCTGCGCTCCATTTTCCGGTCGGGGGCCGGCGCTCAGTGGAGGTCGGGCTTGATGCTTTTCAATTCCAGCTTGAGCGCGTGCAATGACAGGTTGATATCGCGTATGAACGCGACGAGCGATGCGAACAACGAACCCATGCAGCCGATGAAAATGACGCTGGCGAGCCAGCCGGCTTCCCATTGCAACAGCGCGGTCAGAAACAACGTGATGATGAGCGCCGACGCCAGCAGCGCGCTTACGGCGGCCAGCGTGATGCACAATCGAATCATCCGCGCGCGCCGATAAAGGATGGCCACCTGGGCCAGCGTTTGCTCGCGGTCCGCGTCGGTGCGCTTCGACAGCTCGCCTTTCAGCAGCCGGGCGCGGTCAATGGCGCGGCCCAGCCGGTTGGTCATGGTCAGCAACAGCAGGCCGACGCCGGAAATGAGAATGACCGGCCCGATGGCCACCTGGAGCATCGGAATGATTTTTTCAATGGCGGTTGGCGGCATAGTTCAATTAATCAGGGACGCAGCTTAGCCGAAATCTGAGGTTTGAGGCAAGCGGGAGTGTAGAACGGGAGTGCCTAATTTTTCTTCGGAGCGCGGGCTTCAGCCCGCTTCGTCGCCCAAATGGCAAAGGACGATGAAGCGGCATAAATGCCGCGCTCCCCAAAACTCGCGGAACAATGTTCCGCGCTCCATCAGATTACAGCTTCACCCATCTGCCTTTTTGGGCGGATTCCTCGACGGCGGCAAGCACACGCTGGTTTTTCAGGCCGTCCTCGAACGTCGGCTGGACCGGTTTGCCCTCGACACAGGCGTTCACGAAATCGGCCACCGCATGAATGAAGGTGTGTTCGTAGCCGATGAGATGTCCCGGCGGCCACCAATGACTGATATACGGGTGCACGCCGTCGCGTTCGGTCACCAGGATGTCGCGGAAGCCTCGCCGGTCCCTGGGATCGTCGCCATTGTAAAATTTCAGCCGGTTCATGTCCTCGAAATCAAAAAACAGCGAGCCTTTGCTGCCATTGATTTCGATTTCAATGTGGTTCCTGCGGCCGAGTGCGAAACGCGTCACCTCCACGTTCGCCAGCACGCCGTTTCCCATCCGGCCCATGAACAGCGCGGCGTCCGGCACGTTGACCTTGCCCATTTTGCGCGCGCCCTTGACCGGTGCTCCCGCCAGCGGACGCTCCGGAATGAACGTGTTCAGCAGGCCGCAAACCTCCTGGAATTCGCCGACGAGATAACGCCCCAGGTCGATGATGTGCGAACCGATGTCCGCATGGGCGCCGCTGCCGCTGGTTTCCTTCTGTAGCCGCCAGTTCAACGGAAATTCCGGGTCCACGAGCCAATCTTGCGCGTAACGCGCGCGAAAATGAAAAATCCGGCCGAGCGCGCCTTCGCCAATCATTTTCTTCGCCAGCGCGATGGCCGGGATGCGCCGGTAATTGTGGCAGACCATGTGGACGACCTTGGCCTTGAGTACGGCGGCGAACATCGCCTCGGCCTGTTTGACATCCAGCGCGAAGGGTTTTTCGCACAGGACGTGCTTGCCGTTTTTCGCCGCGGCAATCGCCATCTCCGCGTGAAAATTCGTCGGCGTGACGATATCGACCACGTCAATCAACGGCGACTCGACGACTTCCCGCCAGTCGGTCGTGGCGTTTTGCCAGCCGAGTTGGGCGCGGGCCGCCTGAACGTGGGCGGCATTGCGTCCGCAGAGGGTATGCAGCTCGACGCTGGCTTTGAGGTTGAAGAAACGGGGTGCCTGCCGCCATGCATTGGAGTGAGCCCTGCCCATGAAGCGGTAACCGATCAGCCCGACGCGCAAAGTTTTGGCCATGCAAACTAGGGGTTGAACTCGATACGCGCGCCTTTATAGTGAGCCGCGACAATCAAGTCAACAGGCAATCTTTATCTTTATGCCATTTACCACTTCGGAAATTGCCCGGCAAATCGGAGGCGAAGTCGTCGGCAACGCCCAAGCCATCCTCAAAGGCTTCGCGCCCACCGAACAGGCCCGGATTGGCGACCTGACGTTTGCCGAAAATGAGGATTATTTCGCCCGGGCCGAACAAAGCGCCGCCACGGCCATCATCGCGGATCATCGCTTCTCCTCCACGAGCAAGATCCTGATTCGGGTGCCCAACGCCCGCATTGCCTTCGCCAAGGCCCTGACGCTGTTCTTTCCCGAACGCATTTATGCCGCCGGAATTCATCCTACGGCGGTCGTGGCTCCCGGCGCCCAGGTGGACCTCACGGCACACGTTGGCCCGCATTGCATCGTGGGCGAGCGCGTGAAGATTGGTGCGCGGTCGGTCCTCCAGGCCGGCGTTTTTGTCGGGGACGACTCCAAACTTGGCGACGAGGTGAGCCTGTTTCCGCACGTCACACTTTATCCACGCACGGAAATCGGCGCGCGCGTTCGCATCCACGCGGGGACGGTGGTTGGCTCGGACGGATTCGGCTACGTACTGGACGGCGGCACGCACCGCAAGGTGCCGCAAATTGGCAACGTCATCATCGGCGACGATGTGGAGCTGGGCGCGAACGTGGCGATTGACCGCGGTGCGCTCGGCTCGACGATCATTGGCAAGGGTTCGAAGATCGATAATCTCGTCCAGATCGCCCACAACGTGGAAATCGGCGAAGGCTCCATTTTAGTCTCGCAGGTGGGCATCGCCGGCAGTGCGAAACTGGGCAGTTATGTGGTGCTGGCCGGACAGGTGGGGATTGCCGGCCATTTGAAAATCGGCAATCAGGTCACCGTCGCGGCGAAATCCGGGGTGATGCACGACATTCCCGACGGCGAGAAATGGCTGGGCATTCCCGCGCAACCAGACAAGCAGACCAAGCGCCAGATGATTGCGATGCAGCATCTCCCCGAACTCCTCCGCCGCGTCGCTGCGCTGGAAAAGCAGATGGGCGTCAAATCGAAAGAGTAAATTCCGTCGCAAATCGGGGTCGAGATTTTGGGGGCCAAATTTCAAACGCCGCTCTGTTACGCTTTTACGCTTGGCAGTCCGTTAACAATTACCATCTTTGGTAGCAGCCGGGGCTTGCCGCGCGATAACGCAGTGACGGAGGGTAACGAGGTTCAAATTTCTTTGGAAGCAATCATTTATTTGGAGCCTCCTCACGTCGGCTGCCACTTCTTTAGCGGGCTGTTAGGAATTATTCCATCCGGTCCGTGGAATGAATTCCACGGCTGCCATCAAAAGATCGCCACGCGATTTGCAAATCCGGGTTCACGGTTTGTGGAACTGAAATTCAAATGTCGTGTTGCGACGTGTGGAAGGGGTCCACCTGATCGGCGGGCTGAACCCTTCGGCCGGGGTCGAAACATCGGTGTTCAATTTGAAGCTCACGATGGACGACGCCTTTCCGGCGGTCGGGCGCGACGATCCGATCGGCGGCAGGGCGCGCAAGGCGCGAGGTGGCGCGTCAGGGGTTTTCATTGCTCCGCATCTTATCCAGCACGTTGCGAATCATGGCAATCAGCCGGTCCGGCCCATCCTCTTTGGAAACAAAACCCGAGGCGCCGGCCGCTCGCGCCAGGCGTTCGTTGCGCCGCACATCGAACATCGTGGCTGCGACGATCGGCAGTGCCGGCAACCGGGTGCGGAGGGCCTTGATCAAATCCAATCCGCTGGAGGTCTTGAACTGGATGTCGGTCAACACGACATCGGGTTGTTGTGAGATGATGGCCAGCACTTCCGGCACATCGTCCGCCTGCCCGCACACCATCAGGTCCGGCTCGCGCAGGATGGCTTCGACAATGCTCCGGCGCATCAAGGGATGGTCTTCCACGACAAAGATCCGGCGCTTCGGGCCCGGCGGTCTGGCGGAGGCAGAGGCTTGTGGGTTTCTATTCATTTCCGTGTCCCCAGGTTGACGGACAGATGCCGGCGGTATTCCGTGGGGGACTGGCCGGCGATGTTTTTGAAAATGCGATTGAAATGGGTGAGCGACTGAAAGCCGATCTCAAAGGCGATCTCACTGACCCGGTAATTGGGATTCAGCAACAGGTTTTTCGCCTTCTCCACCCGCACGCAGGAGACGTAGCGGGCGAAATGCACCCCGGTGACCTTTTTGAACATTTTGCAGAAGTAGAACGTACTCATTCCGGCCTGCCGGGCCACGATGGCGAGGGACAGGTCTTCGTGGGAATTCGCTTCGATGTATTGCCGGGCGCGCGTGATCTGCGCCGGTTCGGCATCCTTTTGTTGCAACAGGATCTGATTGGCCAGCACACCGAGCTGGTCGGCGAAGAACTGGAGCAGCCGGATGGTTGCCTGGTATTCGCCGATTTGAACGACGGGGGTTTCGTTGTAGTGCAGCGCCGCTTCCTGCCGGTCCACCTTGAGGCCCAGGGCTTTGATCTGGTTGAGAACCCGATTGGTCTGTTCCGGCTTGGGCGCCTTGAAAAAGACCTGGCCGGTCTGGAGATAGGCGATGATTTCCTTGCCGATTTTCACACCGACCGCCGATTCGTTGATGCCGAACGAGCACCGCAACGTGCAGGGCACACCGTTGACCCCCTCGCAGACACGTTGTTGCATTCGCAGGCAGGCGGCGCAGGAGTGGTTCTCTTTTGACATCAAAGAGCAAAAACCATTTTGGCGCTGGTCTCCCTGATGGGCCAGTTGCCAGCCCTCGACCGCCCGCAGGGTCAACGGCAATCCCGTCGCCGCCCCGAAGGCTCGTTGATATTCGCGGAAGGTCGCGGAGCCGGCCAGTGCTTCCACCAAGCGGCTGTTGGCGGTGGAGGTCGCTGCGGCAGTGCCGGGTTTGGCCCTGAAATCCACCGCCACCATCCCCGGCGGGCGGGATAAGGCGGTTGATACCGATGTTGGATCGACCAACGCCTGGGACGCGTGTTGGTTAAACTCGATTTGAAGTCTTGCCGTATTCATGCAAGCAGATTACAGCGCGGATGAATTCCGGACCATTGGGTCGAACGATATGCGTGCCTAGGGCCGGCAAGCCGTCGCGGATAGGGGAAATGCTTATACGATCAAGGAACCACCTGGCGAATCCCTTCGCAGGCGCGATGTTTTCGTCGCCGTGAGTTGGGTAGCGACAGCGTCCCGGCTACTGGTCCGGGCCGCCTTGCGCGGTGACCCAGCGGATGGCGAACCGCTGGAATTCAGGCGTGGTCTTCAGACCCAGCTTCTCTTTGATGTGCGCCCGGTGCACATCCACCGTTTTGGGGCTGAGATGCAGGCGGTTGGCAATTTCCTCCGTGCTCCAGCCTCCGCCAAACAAGCGCAATACCTCCAATTCGCGATCCGACAGTTTGGCCTCGGGGCCTTCGCCCGTTTGTCCGGATTTGCCGACCATGGATTCCAGCATCTTCGCGGACATGCGCGGACTCAACGCCACCTGGCCGCTCAATACGGTGCGGATCGCCGCTGCGAGCTGCTCCGGTGCATCGCCTTTCATCACATAACCCCGCCCGCCGGCCCGCAAAACCCGTGACGCATAGAGCGATTCGTCTTGCATGGACATGGCCAGCACCGGAAGCCCGGGTTGCAGGGCCTGGATGTCCTTGATGAGTTCCAAACCGTCCTTGTCCGGCAGCGCCATGTCCACCAGCACCAGGTCCGGTTGCAGCTTGGTGATGGCTTCCATTGCGGCGCGCGCCGTGCCGGCCTCGCCACACACCATCAGGTCCGCCTCGCGCTCGAGCAGGTCGGCCTGTCCCCGTCGCATCAGGGGATGGTCGTCCACCAGCAAAATTTTCTTTCGCTTCGGGCCGGGGGCGGATGGTTTTTTGGCCGCCATGGTTTTGGATTTTAATTGGCTCATCCGATTTTCAGGCAACGGTCACGATTTCCAGGACGGCTTGGGGGACCGAGCAAATGACCGTCACGCCGCCGAGCGGCTGGTTTTCCACCGACAATTGTCCACCGACCAGCCGCGCGCGCTGCTCCATCGTGTGGAGGCCCAACCCGCGGGAATGGGAGTGAACCGGGAAACCGGCGCCATTGTCGCTGACTCTCAATTCCACGCTGGCGGGTTGCTGGACCAGTTCCAGGTCAATCCGGGTCGCCCGGCTGTGCTTGAGCGCGTTGTGCACCGCCTCCTGCGCAATCCGGTAGAGATGGCTGGCCACCACCCGATTGGGCATCAGAACGGATGTTCCACCCGCAAACTGGCAGGCGATTCCGCGCTCGCTGGCCCGCTCGGCCAGGTTCTCCAGCGCCTGCTGCAACCCGTCCGGCGTCGGCGGGACGGCATACAGTTCGTGAGCCAGGGTGCGCGCCTGCGTCAGGGCGATGGCGATCTCCTTGGCCAGTTGCCTGGCGGTTTCCGCCTGAGGCGCCTTCGCCGATTGCAGATCCCGGTGCAATCCCTCCATCAAAAAACGCAATCCGCCCAGTTGCTGCCCCAAGCCGTCATGCAATTCCCGGGCGATGCGCGTCCGCTCCTCCTCAGCCGCCGCCGCCACCGCCAGCTCCCATTTTCTTCGCTCCGAAATGTCGCGGGCAATCTTGGAGGCCCCCACAATCCGGCCCTGGCTGTCCTTGATGGGTGAGATGGTCACCGAAACCGCTATGCGTTTTCCATCCTTGTGCATCCGCGTGGTCTCGAAATGATCCACGCTCTCGCCGCTTGCAACCCGCGCGAGAATGTCCGCCTCTTCCGCCACCCGCTCGGGCGGAAAGAGCAACAGCATCGGCTGGCCAATGGCCTCCTTCGGCGAATAACCAAAAAGTTTTTCCGCGCCCCGGTTCCAGCTCGTGATGACACCGGCCAATGTTTTGCTGATGATGGCATCGTCCGATGACTCAATGATGGCCGCCTGCCGGGCGAGCGTTTCTTCCGCCCGCTTCCGGTCGGTGATGTCGGCGCGGATGGCGACATACTGGCGGGGTTTGCCCTGTTCGTCGAAAAACGGCACGATGGTGGTGTCCACCCAATAATACTTGCCGTCCTTGGCCTTGTTCTTGATTTCCCCCTTCCAGACCTGGCCCCGCACAATTGTCGTCCATAAATCGCGCATGAATTCCTTGCTGTGATGGCCGGAATTGATGATGCGGTGGTCCTGCCCCAGCAATTCCGCGCGCGGATATTTGGAAATGGCGCAGAACTTGTCGTTGACATAGGTGATTTTGCCCTGGGGATCGGTGATGGCTACGATGGCGTGCTCGTCGAGCGCGGCCTTTAGTTCGACCACCTCACGGTAACGTTCTTCGCCCGGTTGCATTGTCGGTTCCATAAGCCCTTCGTCATCTGTTGCCACCCCGCCGGAGACAGTGTAAACCATTTATTATCCAGAGCTTCCAATCGCACTTCATTCCATCTCCCGCTCCACTTTCACGATCAGTGCTTAACGCACCCCGTTCCAGCATACAACATTTTTTGATGTTTAACATAACAAAATGTGACCATGTCGGGAGGTGGGGATGACAATTGATGCAGATCTGGCGTGCTTGCTAAAGCGCCAGAGGGCTGGCGCAGTCCGTGACGCTTCGCGGCTTCATTCCTCCAAGTGACTCCTGGAAATGTTGCTGGCCGATCGACGCGCGCGACCGCGTCTTGGACTGCGGCGGCCCTCCGCCGCTCTTCCGGCCAAATAATTCAGTTGTCAGCCCACCCTCCACCGGCTCATTTTAACCCCATGACCCAGCCAGCCACCCCCATGTTTTCCGGAAAACCAATATGAAACTCAAATCGTTGCAGAAGATTACGAAATCACTGAGGGATGTTTTTGCGGAACTCAAACACTACGATCTGCAAGACCGTGATATTAGGCATAGATACGCTGAATACTTTGTGGCATCTGAACTCCGTAAGAGAGGGCATAAGGTTCAGATCCTTGGCGACAGAGGAGACAAAAGTGCGGATATTTATTTGCCGAACGACAAGAAAAAAAGAGTGGAAATTAAATCAGGCAAGTGCGACGAAGAAAATTGGGCGTATGCATCGTTCGGGAAGGGAAAGCAAATAAGCGAGAGCAAATTCGATTACTGTGTTTTTGTGGCTTTCGAAAAGTCTGACGAAGCCATTAAGGATGTATTGGTTTTTACGAATAAAGAGTTGCAGGAGGTTTCGGAAGTCCGGAAAAACGTTGCAAGGTTTGAGTCCAGCAACCCTTGCTTATTCATGTATGCTCGGAACTTAAAAGAGCTTGATACTTGGACGCACAAAAACGGAGTCAAAGCTTTCAAGATCGAGAGAAAGGTTCACAGTGATCCAAGGAGATTTAGGGATGCTTGGGACAAGATACGATGAATTAGCAAACGGTACCCTCCAGATGTGAAGTAGATGGGGGCTAAGAGCTCTGTCTGAAAATGTAGCGGTGGGCCTCCCGGCCTGCCGTAGAGGGCGGCATCCTGC
>CAZKTW010000050.1:0-17729 GCA_964555775.1 uncultured Bifidobacteriaceae bacterium
CTGCGAGGATGGCCGGGTGGAAATCCGCCCCATCGCCGGCACCCGGCGGCGCGGCGCAACCGACGAGGAAGATGCGGCCCTGGAAAAGGAATTATTGGCCGACCCGAAAGAGCGCGCCGAGCACGTGATGCTCGTGGATCTAGCGCGCAATGACATCGGGCGCGTGTGCGATTTCGGCAGCGTGCAGGTGAAGGACCTGATGATCGTCGAGCGTTACAGCCACGTCATGCACATTGTGTCACAGGTCGAGGGCCGCCTTTCCGCCGGCAAGACACTTTACGATCTGATGCGCGCAACGTTTCCGGCGGGCACGGTCAGCGGCGCGCCGAAAATCCGCGCGATGCAGATCATTGCCGAGCTCGAACAGACCATCCGCGGGCCGTATGCGGGGTGCGTGGGTTATTTTTCCTTCAACGGCAATCTCGATACCTGCATCACCATCCGCACCGCGCTGCTCAAGGACGGCAAAGCTTATGTGCAAGCCGGTGGCGGCTGGGTGAATGATTCCACACCCGAGGGCGAATTTCAGGAGACCGTCAACAAATCCAAGGCCATGCTCAAGGCGGTGGCGATGGCCGAAGGTTTCGGGCACTGAACGCGACGGCGGGTAGTATCCTAATTTAAGGAGCGCGGCATTTATGCCGCTTCACCGTCCCTTTCCATTTCTGCGCCGAAGCGGGCTGAAGCCCGCGCTCCGAAGGCAAATTAGCCAACCACCCAGCAGCGAAAATGTTTGCTGAAGCCAGGCTTTAGGTTAACATGATTTTTAACTGGGAAAGTTATGAAGCTTTGGCCTTTCATCGCAATTGTGGGACTGCTTCTGGGAGTGGCGGCCGCTCAAGCTGCGCAGGTGGGGCTGATTAAGATCGATGGCGCCATCGGCCCGGCCACGGCCAGTTACATCGGACGCGCCGTGGACGCCGCAGCGGCTCAGAACGACGAATGCCTCATCATCCAGCTCAACACCCCCGGCGGCCTGCTGGATTCAGCTTCGGAGATTGTCCAAAAATTCTACGACGCAAAGGTGCCGACCGTCGTTTTTGTGGCGCCCGCCCCGGCCCGCGCCGGCAGTGCGGGCGTGTTCATCACCATGGCGGCCGACGTGGCGACCATGGCCCCGCACACGCGAATTGGCGCGGCGCACCCGGTCGAGATTGGCGCCAGTGGCAACGTCGAAAAAACCGACGACACGATGAAAACGAAGATTGAGAACGACACGGCCATGTTCGCCCGGTCCATCGCCGACAAACGGCATCGCAACGCCGACTGGGCCATTTCCTCGGTGCGTGAAAGCGCTTCCATCACGAGCGAAGAAGCGCTCGACATCGGCGTCATTGACCTGATCGCGGACGACCTGCCGGATTTGCTCAAACAACTCGACGGACGCGAAGTGGGTGATAAAACCCTCCACACTGCGGACGCCCGGATCGTGGAAATCTCCATGAACCCGTGGGAACGATTTTCCCAGTTGTTCTTGCGGCCGGAAGTCATGTTCATCCTGATGCTGATGGTGATTTACGGGATCATCGGCGAGTTGAGCAGTCCCGGCGCGGTCCTGCCGGGCATTGTGGGGGCGATTGCGCTGATCCTGGTGCTTTACATGTCGTCCATCCTGCCGGTCAACGTCACCGGACTGGTATTGATCGGACTGGCGATTGCGCTGTTCATCGTGGACGTTTATTCGCCGACCCACGGCATATTGACGGTTGGTGGCATTGTGGCCTTTTTCCTGGGGGCGATGATGTTATTCAGTCACGCTGCGCCGGGCTTTGGACTGCCGCTGTCCTGGATTGTTCCGGCCACGCTTGTCACGGCGGCGTTTTTTGTGCTCGTGGTCGGCAAGGGCCTGCGCGCGCAACTCAAACCCGCCCAAACCGGCAAGGAAATGATGTTCGGCCAGACGGTCAACGCGCTTTCCCGGATTGACACGCAGGGCGGCCGGGTGTTTATCGAAGGCGAAAATTGGAACGCCGTGAGCGAAACGCCGGTGGAGGCCGGACAAGCCGTGGAAGTCACCGGCATTGATGGATTGACGCTGAAAGTAAAACCCAAAAAAACATAACGGAATAAATTATGAATGACCTCATCGCTTTACTGATCAAATTGTTTGGCGCGCTCGGCCCGGTTGTAATCGTTATCGCCGTCCTCGCCATCTTCATACTGCCACAGGCGATGCGCATCCTGCGCGAATACGAACGCGGTGTCATTTTCCGCCTCGGCAAACTCCAGGGCGCAAAAGGACCGGGGCTGATTTTTCTGATTCCCGTCGTGGACAAGCTCGTAAGAATGGATTTGCGCGTGGTCACCATTGACGTTTCCAAACAGGAAGTGATGACGCGCGACAACGTACCCGCCACGGTGGACGCGGTGGTTTATTTTCGCGTCGTGGACCCAAATGCGGCGGTGGTGAAGGTGGAAAATTTCTGGAAGGCCACCTCGCTCATCGCGCAGACGACCCTGCGCAGCGTGCTTGGCCAGGCGTCGCTAGACGACCTGCTCTCGCAACGCGACGTGATCAACCAAAAATTGCAGGAAATCATTGACCGCCAGACCGAGCCGTGGGGCATCAAGGTCACCGCCGTCGAAATCAAGGACGTGGCGCTGCCGGACAGCATGAAGCGCGCGATGGCCAAGCAGGCCGAGGCCGAACGCGAACGCCGCGCCAAGGTCGTGAACGCCGAGGGTGAATTCCAGGCCGCCGAAAAGATGGTGCAGGCCGCCGCGATGATCGCCAAGGAACCGATTGCATTGCAATTGCGTTATCTCCAGACAATGCGCGAAATGGCGAGCGAGCACAATACGACCACGTTCCTGCCGTTGCCGATTGATTTGTTCAGCGCGTTTCTAAAGAAGTAGCCGGCGTAAATTTGCCCGGCAACGTCGGGGCTCCCGCTTTGGGGAGATCCCGCGTTTCATCGTTGGTTCCGCCATCATGCCCGCGATTGTCACTACCATCACCGCCATCGGGTTCACCATCCTGGCGGCCTGGTGGTTGAGCGGGTATGACACCAAGGTAACGGGTGAGAACAAAGGGGACGACTTCGTCCGCCGAGCCGCGCGCTGCGGCATAACCCTGTTCCTGCTAACGGTGCTTTTTTGTCTGCCCGGAGTGTTGCAGGCCATGCCGATGGTGCTTTTGATTGGCGGGTTGCTGGCCCTGGTCTGGTGCGGTTGTGTGGTTGAATTGTTCGCGCGCTGGTTTCATCATCTGATTGATCCCCCGGACAAACGGGAATATGACCCCAACCAGAATCTTCGGGAACTGGATCTGGTCGCCAGCCTGATCAAGAATGGCCGGAAGGAAGAGGCGATCCAGATGTGCCAGGCGCTCAAGGAATCCGGAGACGTCAGCGTGCTCACGCTGGAAACCATGCTGGAGCACCTCGGGGTCAAACCGGACCCGGTTCAAAAACCCAGGCCGCTGGTCGAAGCCCGTCGCTTGCGCTCACAGGAACGATTCCCGGAAGCGGAAGCAATCCTGGTTTCGCTGTTGAAGGAGAATCCGGCCAATGTGGATGCGGCCATGATGCTGATGCGGCTGTACGCGGAGGACGTGCGCCGACCCAACCAGGCCGCGGCCACACTCCGGGCTCTCGAACAGCAGCCTCATGTTCCCTCCACCCATATCGACTACGCGCGTCGTTCCATTGCCGAATGGAGCCGGGGGAAACCCGGGCCGGAAGCCGCTGCCGCCCTGCCGGAGTCCATGGATGAGTTGCTCGCCCACGGATATTTTGGCACCGCCATTGAAATCCTGGAACAGAAAATCAAGCAGCAGCCCGGAGATTTTGATTCACGGATCAAACTGGCCGAGGTTCACGGCCTGCATTGCGGGAATATCCAGCAAGCCAGGAAGATCGTGCGCCAGATTGAAATCCATGCCGGCTTTACCCCGGAACAGATCCAAAATGCCCGGGCCAAACTGGCAGCATGGCAACCGGGCCGAAGCCATCGCCGTTAGAGCAATTTAAGCAAACTCGGAACCGCGAACGTCAGTTCGCGCCATATCATTTCCCTTAATTCGATTTGCGCCGAGTGACGTCGGCGGTTACATATTTTTTGAAAATGCTCCAATGCACCCCGCCAATTGGTCAATTTGTTTGATTGACGGATTGAGCTTCCAATCCGACATTCGGCAGCAGGAAACTGATATTGAGCCATGCCGCTTTACGAATACGAACTTTGCGAAGGCGACTGCAAGGTGTGCGGGGGCAAATTCACCTTGCGCCGGCCGCTTTCGGCCAAGCCGCTCACGCATTGCCCGGCGTGCAAGAAGCCGGTGCGCAAAATCATTTCCACCTTCAATTCGCCGCACAAGCTCAAGCCGTTGTCCATCACCGACGCCAAGAAAGCCGGGTTCACCGTCCTCAAAAAAGTCAGCAAGGGCGAGTACGAGCGGCAATAAGACTGCTTGAAGGCTGGAGGTGAGAGTTGAGGGTGTGATACTGATTTGCCATTACAGAAACATGAAACACGGGCGTCAAGCCGCGGGTTCACCCCTCACCCTGACCCTCGCCTCGTTGCGGGGAGAGGGAACGGCAAACGGACATTTGGCCTCATTCTATGACGTATCCCCATGATCGTCGTAGCTTTTCAAACCCACCGGCCGATGATTCTCCCTCTCCGCTCCGTCGGATGGAGGGGAGAGGGCGGGGTTAGGTGAGGTTTAGCGGTGTTGACTTTGAGCCTTTCAGTCACATTGAACGCAAACAGGTATGATTATCCCCCCGGGCCGATTTCATTGTTCGAATTGCCAATCAATCCAACCGGATTCACGGGTTTTGAATTCATTTTTGACGCCGGGTGTCCAATAGTTTAGCCTGATAATTTGAGATGGGTTTGAGCCTTGCATATTGGAAGCGCGGGTTGCCTTTGGCCGCCCTCGTGGCGGGGGTGGCCATTTGCGTTCAGACCCGGGGCGCGGAGCCGCGTCCGGGACAAGCCATTTTATTTTCCTCCCCGGACGGCGACGCTGACACCAACAACCTGCCATCGCTTTCCCCCAAGCCGCCGGAGTCGTTGGACCTCGAGGGTGTTACGCGCGCTCCGGAAAGCTTCGGCTTCAACCGCGGAGGCGACACCCCGCCGTTGCCGCCCGGGCCGGGTTTTTCCGGTGAATCCGCGCGCCAGCTGGACCTGCGGAAGAATTGGACGCTGTTGACGCCCGCGGAAATCCTGGGCGCCGCCACGCCGGAAAAGATGATGGGCATTTCGGAACGCAACGCCTTCGGCCAGCCAAAAAATCTAACGGCGCTGGAACGTTACGCGGAAAGGCAGAGCCAATTGCAAATGCGTCTGGCCAAAACCAATGCCTTGCTGGCTGAAGATTCGTCTTCGGCCTGGAATTTTTCAGGTGACCCGTACGGAATGTCGAACTCCTTCAGCGGCGGATGGAGGAATCCCGAGGCCATGGCCAACCCGTTGTTTAATTCCCCCCTGGACCGGCAAAATGAAAACAGCCCCTGGCCAAAATCATTCGACCCATCGGCCGCGATGTCGGCCTCGGCCTCCGACCTGGCGCAACAAGCGGACATGGAGCGGTTCAGACAATTGCTGAATCCCGGTTCCGCCTCCGCCCCGTTCGCGGCAACCGCTTCTGCGGACGGCATAAAAACCTCCCTGCCGCGGACAATGCTGGGTATCAACCTGGACCCACCTTCCCCGAACCGGATTGGCGCCTCATTCACTCCGTTGAGCAGCAGCATCAGCAAACCTCCCGGGTTGCCAAAATTGCCCACGGTCTGGAATGCGGGTTACACGTCAGCTCCCCCGGCAGCCGGCTGGGCTCCCCAACAGGCGCCGTGGTTGGCGCCCGGACCACAGCCCTTGGGTGCTCCGCAACGGAAATTTTAACCCCGGCTCCGGCCTCGGGGTCAATGGGCTGAGGTAATCAGCAGCACTTGCTCCAGCGTTGACATGCCATCGCGCGCCCGGTCGAGTCCCACCATGCGGAGGGTGCGCATTCCCTGGGTGATGGCCACCTTGCCGAGTTCGCGCGTGTTGGCGCGGCCAATGATGAGTTTGCGAATCTGATCGGAAATTGTCATGGCTTCAATGATGGCCATGCGGCCGGCGTAACCGGAACCTTTGCAACGATCACAGCCACGGCCACGGAAGAGCTGCACCCCGCTGAAAGCCGCGGGGTCAATGCCGAGATCTTCAAACATTTTGGCCGGATAGGTCACCTGCTCCTTGCAATGCGAACAGATGCGGCGCATGAGGCGTTGCGCACAGGAAAGGATCACGGATGAGGAAATCAAGAACGGCGCGATGCCCATGTCGTCGAGGCGCGCAATGGCACCGGGCGCATCGTTACAGTGCATGGTGCTCAAGACCTGGTGCCCGGTCAGCGCGGCTTCGATGGCGATTTCGGCCGTCTCGGTGTCGCGAATTTCACCAATCATGATGATGTCCGGATCCTGGCGCAGAATGGAGCGCAAGGCGTTGGCAAAAGTCAGGCCAATTTCCTTCTTGGTCGGCACCTGATTGATGCCGGGCACCTGGAATTCCACCGGGTCTTCAACGGTGATAATGTTGTAAATGGGGTTGTTCAGCTCGTTGAGCGCCGAGTAAAGGGTCGTGGTCTTGCCGGAACCCGTCGGGCCGGTGACGAGAATCAACCCGTGCGGCGCATCAATGGCGCTTTTGACCTGCTTGAACGTGTCCGCATCCAGTCCGAGCTTGTCGATGCTGGCGGTGAGGTTCGATTTATCCAGGACGCGCATGACGATCTTCTCGCCGTGAACGGTCGGCAGCACCGACACGCGCAAATCAAAATCCTTGCCGCTGACCTTGACGCGCATGCGGCCGTCCTGGGGCAGACGGCGTTCGGCAATGTCCAGGCTGCTCATGATTTTGAAGCGGGACGCGAGCGCCAGTTGCATCACCTTTGGCGGGGGCGTGGCATCCATGAGCACGCCATCAACCCGGTACCGCAAACGCATGTTTTTTTCGAACGGTTCCAGGTGAATATCGCTGGCGCGGTCCTTGATGGCCTGGACGATGATGAGATTGGCCAGTTTGATGACCGGCGCCTCCCCGCTGGAAGCGGCAAGCTGATCGAGGTTGACCTCCTCCATTCCCTCCCGAACCGCTTCGACGGTATCGGCGTCAGCGTCTTCTTCGTTCTGCTGATTTTGGGCGTCCTGAATGATGTCTTCCATCGAACCGCTTTTGGAGGAATCCGCGGCGTTCAGTTTATCGACAATGGATTTCTCGGACGCGATGAGCGGGGCAATTTCGAGCTTGGTGATGCGCTTGACGTCGTCAATGGCCAGGACGTTCAGCGGGTCGGCCATCGCGAGGAACAACTTGTTTTCCAGGCGCGAAACCGGAATCACCTTGTAATTATGCGCGGTGTCGCGTGGCAGTAATTCGACGATTTCCGCCGGAATGTTCGCGCGCAGGAGGTTGATGGGCGGGACGTTCAACACACGTCCCATGGAAACCGCCAGATCCTGTTCGCTGACGTAGGCCTTGTCCACGATCAGCTTGATGAGGCGCGCGCCCTCCTTTTTCTGCTGTTCCAGCAGTTCCTCGATCTGCCCCGCCGACAGCAAACCATCCTCTACGAGGGCATCGGCAATGCGTTCTCCGAATGACTTGACTTTGGCCATGATTTTAGCGGAAGGCTTTGCGGAGATTGGACATCAAGTCGGTCGGCGGCGCCAGATACCACAGCAATCGATGGGTGGTGGCTTCCGCCAGATCTTTCACGGCCTGCTGGTTAAACGGGTTGGCGGTTGCCACCAAAATGGATTTGCTCATGCGGTCGAACGGGAGGACGCACCAGCGGCGGCAAACCTCCGACGGAAAACCGCGCGTCAAATCAATGTCCACGTCATATTTTTCCAGCGACAAATACGCCGTGTGCGACCGGTCGGACAGCAACTTGAGGGACTTTTCGACGGGGAGGATGCTTTTTTCCGCCAGGGCATGGATGAATGGCTCCGTCACGTCCGAGGCCGCCGCGGCCAGGTCCGTTGCGCGCCAGCATAAATCAAAATCGCCCTCCTTGATGATTTTGCCCTCCACAAAAATCTTGTGCATGGTCTTGCGGCCATCATCAATTTCCACCGACGCCGCATGCGTTTTCTTGTGTAATTTCGCGGTGTCAGACTGGGGCGTTGACACCGACGCCACCACCTCCACGCCGTTGGCTTGCCCCGACGCGCTGTTGGCCTTGTCCTCAATTTGCCGGAGTGCCGTCTGCACGTCGGCATCGTCCGGCCGACGCTGCAAAACCGTCTCATACTCCAAAATCGCCGAGGAAAGCTGTCCCGATTGCATGTAGGCCTGGGCGATGCGTTTGGACGTTTTGACGACATCCTCTTCGCGACCAAGCTTGGTGTAGGCCTCCTTAAGAATTTCCAGCGACTGGCAATCGTTGGGCTGCGATTGGGCAATAACTTCGAACATCTCAATCGTTTGCAACAATTGAGCTTCTTCGCCTTGATTTTGGGCGGCTGTGGTCATGTCTTCCAACAACTACCAGTCGAAAACAGCAATCTGTGCGCCAATCTAAGCACAGAAATGCCGCAACGCAACCTCCGCTTGACCCGCCGGCACCGGCACCTGCAGGATTGCTTTCCGCCGCCGTCTGCGGAATTGTAACGCCGTCCGGCGGTCGATGCCGGAGTTAAAGTGGCGCAAGCAACCCTCATCATGGAACCTGTGCCTGGCGAGCGCCGGGCGCGCTTTGTCGGCGACCACGTCTGCTTCACGTTAAGTGGCGATGGCGGGCGCAACGGCGGACGCGCCTTGCTCCGCACCAATCTTGGCCGGGCCGCCGCCCTGCGGCGCGAAATCATCACGGCGCATGCCGGCGGCCCGGCCAATGCCGGCGCCTCCTGGCGCGATGTGCCGATGCAAAGAAATGGCGACGCCTGGCAAATTGACCTGCCGCTCACCGAAACCGGCTTTTTCAAAGCCAAGGCGTATCTGCTCGACGCCAAAGGCTGGCAATACTGGCCGGACGGTCCGGACGTCGGCATCAGTGTTCATCCCAGCTTCGCCCGCACCGCCAACATCATTTATTGCGCCTTCACGCGCCTGTTCGGCCCGACCCGGAACCTGCCCGCCACCAGCGATGCAAAACTCGAAGTCCAGCTCCAGCAGTTGGATAAAAAGAATTTCGCCGTCATTCCCCCCTCCGGCAAACTGCGCGACCTGACCCGCCAGCTGCCCCATATCGTCCAAAAACTTGGTTGCCGTATTCTCCATTTGCTGCCGATCCATCCCACGCCAACGACCTATGCCCGGTTCGGGTGTTTCGGCAGTCCCTATGCCGCGCTCGATCTCACCGCGGTGGATCCGGCGCTCGTCGAATTTGACCAGCGCACCACGGGCGTGGACCAATTTTGCGAACTCGCCCGGGCCGCGCACGCCTACGACGCGCGCGTGTTCATCGATATTGTCATCAACCACACCGGCTGGGGTTCGGTTTTGCAGGAAAATCATCCCGGGTTTTTCCTGCGGCATCCCGATGGCCGGTTCGCCAGCCCCGGCGCGTGGGGCAACACCTGGGAAGATCTCGTCGAATTGAAACAAGACGACGTGGTGCTTTGGGACAAGCTGGCCGACGCGCTCCTAACCTGGTGTCGGCGGGGCGTGGATGGTTTCCGTTGTGACGCCGGTTACAAAATTCCCGTGCCCGCCTGGCAATACATCATCGCCCGCGTCCAGGACGAATTCCCCGAAACCATCTTCCTGCTGGAGGGCCTCGGCGGTTCGTGGGAAGCCACGGAAAGCCTGCTCACCGATGGCGGAATGCAATGGGCCTATTCCGAGCTTTTCCAGAATTACTCCGGCCGTCAGGTGGCTGATTACCTTGACTACGCCGGCCGCCAAAGCGCGCGGGTCGGCACCTACGTGCATTACAGCGAAACGCATGACAACGACCGCCTCGCAGCCCGCGGGCGGGTGTGGTCATTGCTGCGCAACCGGCTTTGCGCGCTGACCAGCGCCAGCGGCGGGTTTGGTTTCACCTGCGGCGTCGAATGGCTGGCCGCCGAGAAGATCAAGGTCCACGGCTGCACCGGCCTCGCGTGGGACAATCCGGACAACATCGTTTCCGAACTCGCGGAACTCAACCGTCTGCTCGCCAACCACCCGTGCTTTTTCGATGGCGCAAAACTTTCCCGGCTGAGCGGGCCGGATTCACCGGTTTACGTGTTGCTCCGCGAATCCGCCGAAGGCAAAGATTCCGTCCTGGTGTTCGTCAACACTGATGCGGAAAAAGCGAATTCCGTCGCGTTTCCCGTTTCCGATGTCCAATTTCCCATTTCGGATTTCAAGTTTGATCTGCTCGGCCAGCCGTTGCCGAAGTCCAGCCTGATCAAGGACAAGTTGACGTTCACCCTCACACCCGGCGCGTGTTGCTGCCTGGCATCCACGCCCGAACCCGCCGGTCTGGCGGGTGAGGCTTATCGTCGCGCCCGCGCCCAGGCCGCCTGGGCGCTTGCCGCCCTCGGCAAAATCGTACCCGTGGAAACGATGGGCGGACTCGACTGGCGCTGGCTTGCCAGGCAGGTCGAGCAGTCACCGGCCAATTTTCTTGCCGCCATCAGCGCCTTTGCCGCCAGCAAGCCCAAAGCCTCGTTGGCCGGATTGGTGGAGGATGTCGCCCAAAGAAAAATCTTCCCGCGGGTGGTCATCTGGACCCTGCTGGACACACGCCGGGTGGCCCTCGTTCCATCCGGCCACTGGTTGCTCATTCAGGACAGCATGCCGTTCCGGGTCACATTGCAAATGCCGCAAGAAAACGGAGGCGCCTTTCATGTCCAATCGGTTGCCGCGAACGACGCACACATCGCCTGCTTTCCCCCGTGCGAATCCGCCGCGGAAGCCAGATTGATTTTGGAACGTTATGCCACCCTGTCGCAGCATGTCACCGCCGCCGTTCGCTTTCTGGCGCCCGGTCCAAAAGCGGAAACCCGCAATCCGAAACCCGATGATCTCGTGCTGCTGACGAACGGCATTGGCGGCATGGCGCGCCTGTGCGTGGACCTGGGCCGCGTGAATTCCAAATACGATTGCGTGCTCGGCGCCAATTTGAATCCCGCCGTGCCGGTGGACCGCCATATCCTCGTCAAACGCATCCGGGTTTGGGTCAATGCCGACGGCTTTCTTTCCCCGCTCAACGCGAAAAATCTTGGCTCCTTCCAAACCGGTCCGCCGGCGGTCTGGCAGTTCATCGCCAATGCGGGCGACGGCCGTACGGTTGAAATCGAGTTGCGCGCCGAAATGACGGAAGGCCGGAACACCACGATCTTTCACTTCAGCCGGCCGGCTGAAAAAAACGCGCACGGCAAACAGTTGCCCGCCGGGGCCGATGTGCGGCTGACCGTCCGTTTCGACATCGAAGACCGTAATTTTCATGGCGAAACCAAACGCAACGGCGGCGCGGATTATCATTTTTCAACCAATACGCATCGGCTCGATGGCCAGCCCGGCTTTGCTTTCACACCGGCCCCCGACCGTCAACTTCGCGTGGTTGCCAACAGTGGCGAATTTCATCCCGAACCCGAATGGTGCGAGAACATCCCGCATCCATTGGAGCAAAGCCGCGGTCAAACCGGCAATGGCGATGCTTACAGTCCCGGCTGGTTTGAGTTGCCGTTGCCCAAAGGCACGGGGGTCACCCTCGTCGCGACGGCAGAGATAGACGGGGCTGCAGCCGGAGTTCAAGCTCTGGCTTGCGATGAGGGCACGCCCAAGCGCAAACTCCCGCAGGCCAGTCCGGACCCCGGCACCGCATTTGAAAAGCAACTTCAACACGCCGTCAGACAATTTGTCGTCCGGCGCGACGAAGGCAAAACCGTCATTGCCGGCTATCCCTGGTTCTTGGATTGGGGCCGTGATTCGCTGATCTGTGCGCGCGGACTGTTGGCGGCGGGCATGACCGAGGCAGTGAAACAATTGCTGCTCACGTTTGCGCGCTTCGAGGAAAACGGCACCTTGCCGAACACCATTCACGGCAACGACGTGTCGAATCGTGACACGACCGACGCGCCGTTGTGGTTTGGTTTTGTGAGCGACGAAGTGGCGGCCCAGGATCCAAAAACGGGACCGAAGTTTTACGATCTGGTTGCCGGCCCAAGCGGCCGCAGCGTCCGTGACGTGCTGCGGAGCATTGCGACCCATTACGCGAAAGGGACGCCCAATGGCATTCGCATGGACCCGGATTCGGCGCTCATCTGGAGCCCAAGCCACTTCACCTGGATGGACACTAACTTCCCCGCCGGCACGCCCCGCGAAGGCTATCCGGTTGAGATTCAGGTCTTGTGGATCCGCCTGTTGCGCCAGTTGGAAGCAATCAGCGAAGGTATGGAGCAAAAAAAATGGGCGGAACTCGCCGGGCACGCCCTGGCGTCGTTCGAAAAGTTGTTCTGGCTTGAAAACCGGGGCTGGTTCGCCGACGTGCTGCTGGCCAAACCCCGCGTCATTGCGCGCGATGCCGCCCCGGATGACGCGCTCCGCAGCAATTGCCTGTTTGCCGTGAGCCTGGGCTTGGTGACCGGTGAGCGCGCCAAACGTTGTGTCGAGGCCGCGTTGAAATATCTGGTGGTGCCCGGCGCGCTCCGCTCGCTTGCGCCGTTGCCGGTTTCGGTCCCGCTGCCGATTTGCGGCAACGACGGTCGGCTGCTGAACAATCCGGTCGAACCATATTGGCCGCGCTACGAAGGTGACGAGGACACCCGTCGCAAACCGGCGTATCACAACGGCACGGCCTGGACCTGGACGTTTCCGGTCCTTTGCGAGGCCCTGGCCTGCGCGTGGTCCGGAGAGGCGGGAGCGCCGGAAGCTGTGGCGGCGGCAAAATCCTATCTGGGCGGCATGGAACGATTGATGAACGAAGGGTGTCTTGGCCAGATCCCGGAGATTGTGGATGGCGACGCACCCCACACGCAGCGCGGCTGCGACGCCCAGGCCTGGGGCGCCACCGAGGCCTTGCGCGTCTGGAAATGGTTAAATGAACTCAATCGCTAAATCGTTGCCAAGCGGCAGCCGGCGGGCAAAATAGCCCCATGAATTTCCGCAGCAAAATCATTGCCGGCGACAAATTGGGGGAATGGCGCGCCGCGGTTCGCGCCACCGGCAAAAAACTCGCCGTTACCAACGGTTGCTTCGACCTTTTGCATCTGGGCCATGTGAGCTACCTCGAGTCCGCACGCAATCTCGGGGACGTTTTGCTCGTCGGCATCAACGGCGATGAAGCGACGCGGCAGCTGAAAGGGCCGGGCCGGCCCGTGAATTCCGAAGCCGACCGGGCCGCCGTGCTGGCGGCGCTGGCCAGCGTGGACGGGGTCTGTATTTTTGCCGAGAAAACGGCGACCCGATTCCTCTCGGAGGCCAAGCCTGAAATTTACGTCAAAGGCGGTGATTACACCCTGGAAACCCTGAACCAGGACGAACGACGGGCCGTGGAAACGGCGGGTGGAAAAATTGTGATCATCCCATTCGTACCGGGAAAATCCACGACGGGCCTCCTGGAAAAAATTTCGCGGCTGTGAAAATCCTGGTCATTTCCATGGCCGGCATCGGCGACACGCTGATCGCCACGCCGCTCCTCCATGAATTGCGCGCAAACTTTCCCGACGCGACCATAGATGTGCTGGTGCGGTGGTCGCCGGCGAAGGATTTGCTGGCGGGCAATCCGTATCTGCGTCGTGTCCACTCGTGTGATTTCTCTGAGGTCGGCGGGCGGGCGTTTCTAAAATTCCTGTTCAACCTGCGCCAGGAGCACTACGACGTTTCCATCAATGCCCATCCCCAGAGCAAGCTCGAATATCGCGTCGTCGCGCGCATCATCGGCGCGCCCCGGCGCCTCAGTCATGCCTACGACAACTCCACGTTCCTTGATAAACTGCTGATCACCCACAGCCTGCCGCAGGACTACGCCATCCACTCGGCCGACAACAACCTCAAACTGCTGTCACTGCTCGGTAAAGCGCCAAAGCTGGCGCAGCACGAGTTTGAGTTGTTTCTGACGCCGGAGGAAATCGCGGCAGCTGAGGTCATCGTCCAACAAAACCAGCTTGGCGCACGCCGCATCGTGGGAGTTCATGTGGGTTCGGGCAAGACGAAAAACCTGCGGATGAAGCGCTGGCCGGTGGAGAATTACATCGCGTTGATCCGGAAGCTTACCTCGGCCCGGCCCGAGGCAACCGTGCTGCTCTTCGGCGGCCCCGAAGAAAAGGAAGAAAATGCGCGCATTGCGGCGGAAGCGGCTCATCCGAACCTGGTGATTCCAAAGACGCGGAGCATCCGGGAAGCGGCCGCGTTGATGAAACATTGCGAAGTGTTCTTGAGCGTGGACAATGCGATGATGCATTTCGCCGCAGCCATGAAGGTACCGAAGCAGGTCCTCATTGAGTCCATGACGTTTGGCCCGACGCTGGAACCCTATGGCCGCCCGTATCGGCTCGTGAAGAATCCGGCGGTGCATGGCCGGAATCTGGATTACTACCGCTACGACGGCAAAGGCATCCGCGGCACGGAGCAGGAACTCCGTCAGATCATGGAAGCGGTAAAGGTGGATGACGTTTTCGCCGCCATCACTGATGTCTTGAACTAAACCAGCCCATGCCGCCTACAGCGAAAAACCCGCCGCCTTTGCGTCGGCGGCAAACATTTTCACGGTGTCGAGCGACAATTCCTCCAAACCCATTCCGGACATCTTCATCGCCTTGTTCAGGATGTCGTGGGGAACGGTCACAATATCGCAGCCACATTCATTCGCCTGAAAAATGTTCAGCACTTCGCGGACGCTTGCCCAGAGCAGCTCCGCCTGGGGCAGACCCGCCAGCAGTTTCTTGCTCTCGCGCATGTGCGGCACCGGGTCCACTCCGGTGTCGGCAATGCGGCCGGCAAACACGGACACAAACGCCGGCACCCTGGGATTCAGCGCCTGGGCGACCCCGGCCACCTGCTCCAAAGTCAGAATTGCGGTAAGGTTGAGCTTTAAGCCTTCGGCGGCGAGTTCACGGATCAGCGGCAATGAGGATTCGCCGCGTGTGTTGGTGATCGGAATTTTGACATAGACATTTTTCGCCCAGTCCCGGATTTTCAACCCCTGCCGCCGCATTTCGGGAAATTCATCGGAAAACACCTCGAACGAAACCGGCTTTTCCGTGATGTGCTGCAAAATGTCGCGCGCGAACGTCTCGAAATCTGTCAACCCCGCCTTGCGCATGAGGGTGGGATTGGTGGTCAGACCGCTGATGAGGGGATGGGCGTTCAATTGCAACATTCCCGCCTTGTCGGCCCCGTCGGCGAAAATTTTTACTTTCAAATCTTTCAGTGTGCTCATGCGTCAAAGTAGCCGGTGAATTTCAGCGATGTTTCGATTCGCGCAAGATGATGTCCGCAGCCTGGGCCAGATTACCAGCCGAAAAGTGCGGTTTTTGCCGGAGTTCCTCCGCATAACCGCGATCAATGAAAATCGTGCGGCACCCGGCCGCGTACCCACAATCCACGTCCCGCCAGCGATCCCCCACCATCCAGCTCTGCGCGAGGTCAATGCCCAGTGCCTTCGCCGCTCGCCACAACATGCCGGGCTTCGGCTTGCGGCAGTCGCAGTTGGACGCACTCTGACCCGGATGATAACACACTTCCACACGGTCAATGGGCAGCCGCCGGCACATTTCGGCGTGTAGGGTTTCAACGGTTTCTTGTTTGAGCGTGCCGCGCCCGACATCCGGCTGATTGGTCACCACCACGAGCAAAAACCCCGCCGCCTTGAGCTTGGCGCAGGCGGCGGGAACCTCGGGAAGAATTTCAAATTCAGCCAGGCTTCGCGGCGGATACGGTTTGCAGTCGCGTTCCAACGCGCGGTTGATGACGCCGTCGCGATCGAGAAAAACGGCGCGACGCAATTTTGTAGCAGCCGACGTGAGGAGGCTCTGACTGGTTTGTTCAGTTGGGTTCAACGGAAAAGTTTGAGCCTCCTTACGTCGGCTGCCACAAAGTCATTTCGTCGATTCCCATTTGGTGTGCGCAACCTTGAGTTTGGGATGCGAGACGAACAAGTGCCAGATCACGGCCTGAAACGCCTCGCTGTGTGGCGTAACATGGGTCGGGTTGACCGTCGGCACAATCACGCATGCGGTCGCTTCTTTCGCCGTATAACCACCGTCGCGCCCGACAATACCAATCACTGACGCGCCGGTTTCCTTGGCGACATGAATCGCGCTGATGAGGTTCGGGCTGACGTTTTTCTCGAGATTGCCGCCCCCTACGGAAAAGACCAGGAGGCCATCCTTGGCATTGATGCGGCTGCCTTTCAGCCACTCGGAGAATACCGTCGCCCAGCCTTCGTCGTTGGTGCGAGCGGTGAGTTCGGAAACATTGTCCGTTGGCGCGTAAGCTTCAAAACCGCAGATTTTGCGGAAATCATTCACGGCGTGGCCGGCGTTCCCGGCGCTGCCACCAACGCCAAGAATGAACAACCGCCCGCCGCGTTCGCGCACGCGCGCCAGTTCATCGGCGCATTTTTCAATCGCGTCCGCATTCAGTTGGGCGGTGACCTGCTGGACTTCGTCGAGGAATTGTTTGGTAAAGCTCATGTTGATTTTGATATTAGCAGCGATTCGAGTTCCGCCAAGCCCGCAGGTGAACCGATTTCGTAAAAGCGTTCGCGCACTTCATAACCGGCCAATTGTTTCTCGCGGACCAGTTTGCCCATGACCTCGGCCAGATCGAACGGCTGGTCGGCGGAATAAGATTCAAACGCGGACGACTTGAACAGGCTCAGCCCGTAATCAATGTGCCGCATCTCCGGGGGGCGGTTCTTCTTGTCATAAACCGCAATTTCCCCGTCGCGAAAAACAACGTTGCTGGTGTCGTAGCGGCCTTCGTTGTGAAAAACCGTCATGCAACCAAGCTTGCCGCTGTGCCGGAAAAACTCGGCGATGGGCTGGTATTCTAACGGTAGATACGAGTCTCCGTAGAGTACGAAAAATTCATCACCAAGCAATGGCAGCGCGCGTTTGAGGGCGCCGCCCGTGCCCAGCAGTTTCGGACCGTCGAAGGAATAATCCAGCCGGACGCCAAACGCGCTGCCGTCGCCAAAATCGCGTTGGATCATCTCGCCGAGATACCCGATGCATAATACCGCGTGGCGGATGCCACGGGCGTGAAGCAACTCAAGCTGATGCGCCAAAAACGGCCGGCCGGCGACGGGCACGAGCGATTTGGGGATTTTTTCCGTGATGGGCCGCAGCCGGGTGGCGAGTCCGCCGGCCAGAATCGCTACCGGAATATCGAGCGCGGCACTCACGAGATGACCAGTTTGGTGCCTTCGAAATCAAAGCGAAAGCGGACTTCCTTGAGCCCGGCCTGGGTCATCGCGTGCCGCAGCTTCGTTTTGTCCTCGGCATAAAACATCAGGAAACCGCCGCCGCCCGCACCGATGAGCTTGCCGCCCAGCGCTCCATTGGCCATGGCGCGGTCGTACCACTCATTGATTTTTGGGTTGCTCATGCCGCCGCTGCGTTGTTTTTTACGCTGCCAATGCACATCCATGAGCCGCGCAAATTCGTGCAGGTCGCCGCCTTCCAGCGCGCGCTGGCTTTGCAGGCCGAGATCCTTGACGAAGTGCAGGTTTTCAATCATCCCCGCGTCGGCCGATTTTGATTTCTGGTCCTGCTCTTTCAAAATTGTTGAGGCGGAGCGTGAATAGCCGGTGAAGAACAGCAACAAATTATCCTCCAGATTATCCCGTGTTT
>CAZKTW010000051.1:0-17728 GCA_964555775.1 uncultured Bifidobacteriaceae bacterium
TCATCATGCACGGCTGGAATTATCGCGGGTTGATGGACAAGGTGGGCATCGCGCCAATGACCTACAAAAGCGGCAAGTTCAAGGACATGCTCAGCGGCGAGCGCAGCACGAATGAAATCCCGGCGGAGGAACATGCAATGGTCCAGGCGCTCATTGATGAAACGTACGGCAGATTCACCAATATCGTGTGCACCGGTCGCGCGCAGGCCTGGCAGAAAAACAACAAGGAAGGCAAGGCCCTCGCCCCCAATTGGACCAGTTTTGTTGACGGCCGCGTGTTGTCCGGCACGGAGGCCCTCAAATATGGATTCGTGGATGAACTCGGTGATTTTGACAAGGCAGTGGAGCGCGCGAAAAAAATCGCCAAAATCGGCAATGCCAACCTGATCGAGTATCGCGAGCGTTATGACATTTCGGACCTCTTCTCAATGTTCGGGCAGAGCAGTTCCGCACACGACATCAAGCTCGACCTCGGAGTGGACCTGCCCAAATTGGAGGCCGGTCACCTTTATTTCCTGTCAGACACCTTTGTGAATTGACGTGAAAGGCGTCACCGTCATCGCGCACCCGCTGGTGCAACACAACCTGGCCCGGTTGCGCGACAAACGGACGCAGCCGCAGGAGTTCCGCCGGTTGCTGGGCGAAATCACGTCGCTCATGCTCTACGAAGCCACGCGCAGTTTCGCCGTCCGCCCCGTTTCCGTGCAAACCCCGCTGGCCAGTGCGCCGGGATTCCGTTTGGAACGCGAAGTGGTCCTGGTGCCCGTGCTCCGGGCCGGGCTCGGCATGCTCGATTCCATTCTGCAATTGATTCCCCATGCCCACGTCGGTTTTATCGGTCTCAAACGCGAGGAAACGACGCTGCGCGCCCAGTTTTATCACCAAAGCCTGCCCAAAAACCTGAGCCGGTCGGAAGTCATTTTGATCGATCCGATGCTGGCGACCGGCGGCAGCGCCGTGGCCGCGCTCGATTTGCTCGCCGGACAGGGCGCCAAACACGTGCGACTGGTGAATCTGGTGGCGGCGCCCGAAGGCGTCCGGCGCGTGCAAAAAAATTATGCGCGCGTGCCGATTTTCACCGCCGCGATCGACCGCCGGCTGAACGACAGAGGTTACATTTTGCCCGGCCTGGGCGATGCCGGGGACAGACTTTTTGGGACGTGATGCGTAAAACGTGAAACGTGAACCCGGTTCACGCATCACGCATCACGTTTCACGAACTGCGATTACAAATGAACCGTTCAGAAACATTGCTCATGGTGGCGGACAGCGAACGCGACGCGAACATGCTTTACGCCACCGGCCTGTTCGTGCCCGACCCGTTCATATACTTGCACGCCGGCGGGCGCCCGCTCCTGGTGATGAGTGATCTGGAAATCGACCGTGCCCGCGTCCAGGCCCCGCATTGTCGCGTCGAATCACTCAGCCATTGCCAGCAAAAGCTTCGCGACGGTGGCATCAAACATCCCGGCTTCGCCCACGTCATCCGCCTGATTTTGCGCAAAAAAAACGCCCGCCGCGTCATCGTACCGGACAATTTTCCCCTCGGCCTGACCGTGGACCTGGAAAAACTCGGGCTCAGCGTCCAGCCACGCCCGGGAAACTTTTTTCCCGAACGCGAGATCAAGTCCGCCGCCGAAGTCCGGAAAGTCTCCGCCGCGCTGGGGATGGCCGAGGTGGGGATGGCCGAGGGCATGCGGGTGCTCCGCATGGCCAAAATCGGCCACAACCGCAAACTGCTTTACCATAACGTGCCGCTGACCTCGGAAAAACTGCGTGCCGTAATGGATTGCGCCATCCTGCAGGCCGGCGCCCTGGCCGCCAACACCATCGTCGCCGGCGGACGCCAGGCCTGCGATCCGCACGAACGCGGCTACGGGCCGTTGCGCGCCCACGAACCCATCATCATCGACATCTTCCCGCGCTCGCAGAAAACGGGTTACTTCGGGGACATCACCCGCACCGTCGTGCGCGGAACTGCCAGCGAAGCCGTACGCAAACTTTACGACACCGTTTTTCAGGGACAGAGAATCGCGTTCAAAAAAATGCGCGCGAACACGCCGACCACGGAAGTTCATCGGGCGGTGCAGGATTTCTTCGTGGCCCAAGGTTACCGGACCGGGCGGCGCCACGGACGCATGGAAGGTTTCTTTCACGGCACCGGCCACGGCCTGGGCCTGGAAATCCACGAATCTCCACGAGTGGGCGCGAATTCCCTCGGCACGCTCAAGCCCGGCCAAGTCGTGACCGTTGAACCGGGGTTGTATTATCCGGAAATTGGCGGGGTGCGTCTCGAAGATGTCGCCCTGGTGACTCAAAACGGCGCGCGCAACCTGACCCGGTTTGAAAAAGTGCTGAATTTGTAAATTTGCCCATGAACCTCCTGGGTGCGCTGGCGTCTCGCCGGCCAATCCCGGTTTTAGGCTCCCGACTCGCCGGCGAGACGCCGGCGCTCCCAGGGATTATTGCCCCGGTTGAAGGGTTGAAGACATGAAATAATATTCCAGGTGATTCTTTCCAGTTTGATCTGCGTTTGCAGCACTGCGCCAAAATGCCTGTCTCAACTGCGCCACGCTGGCGCAAAAAATATTTTCGCCCGAACGGAAGGCCCGTAAATTCAAGGAAATCAAGTTGGCACGTGACTGGCTGATTGAATGAAAACAGCAAACGTGCTGTCCATTGATTGATTTATGATTTTCGACCCATTATATCTGGTCATTATTCTGCCCGGGGTGCTCATCGGCATCTGGGCGCAGTTGAAACTGCACTCGGCTTACGGAAAATACAGCGAGGTGCCGGTTGAGTCCGGACTGACCGGCGCCCAGGCCGCACGCAGAATCCTCGACCAGGCCGGCCTGAGCAGTGTGCCGGTGCAGGAAATTCCCGGCCGGCTGAGCGATCATTACGATCCGACCAAACGCGCGTTGTTTCTTTCGTCGGATAATTTCAATGGCCGGACGGTGGCGGCCGTTGGTGTAGCCGCGCACGAAGCCGGTCACGCACTCCAGCACCAGGCAGCTTATGGACTGTTCAACGTGCGGATGGCCTTGGTGCCGATCACGCAGTTCGCGAGCATGGCTTGGATGGGTATTCTGCTGGCCGGTGCTTTTTTTCACATGTTCGCGCAGTTTCTCTTCATTGCCATCGCGATTTTCGCGGTGATGACACTTTTCCAACTCGTCACCCTGCCGGTGGAATACGACGCGAGCCGCCGGGCGAAGGAACAATTGTTCCGGTTGGGCCTCGTACATGAGCAGGAACGCGCGGGTGTTAGCAGGGTTTTGGACGCGGCGGCGCTCACGTACGTGGCGGCATTGGTCACCTCGGTGCTGGAATTGGCATATTTTATCCTGCGGGCGCAGGGAAACCGCAGGTAGTTTTCGGAGGACCGGGCTCAATGAAACCTTGGTTTTAAGGTTCCAAGGCCTGCACCGCCGAAAATTCATGGGGTGGTGGTGTTAATTTTCTTGCGAGAAGAAGTTTAGCCCGTAAGGTTCCCTCCGCTCTATGGCGGTAAAGAGGCAAAAACGCAAGGCAGCCAAATTGAAATCACGGGTGACCCGGCCAACGGTCGCGGCACGCCGCGCAAAGATTGTCGCGCCCGCGCCCGAGCCCGAGCCCGCACCAGTCGCTCCCGAACCCGCCCCGCCCCAGCCGGTCACGGAAGGGGACACCACACAGTTTTTCCGCCGGGAAAGCATGCGTTACGACGGGGATACGGCCATCAAGCTTTATCTGCGCGAAATCGGCCAGGTGAAACTGCTCACTCCCCAGGAGGAAATCCAGCTCGCCGCCCGCATCAAGAAGGGCGACAAAAAGGCGCGCGAACAGATGATCAAGGCCAACCTCCGCCTGGTCGTGAAAATTGCGCGCGATTACGAAGGCATCGGCCTGCCGTTGCTCGATTTGATCAGCGAAGGCAACATCGGCCTGATGAAGGCCGTCGAGCGGTTCGATCCCAAAAAAGGCGGCAAGCTTTCCACCTACGGTTCGTGGTGGATCAAACAATCCATCAAACGCGCGCTCGCCAACCAGTCCAAGACCATCCGCCTGCCGGTGCATCTGGTGGACAAGATTTCCAAGATGCGCCGCATCGGGCTGCGCCTGCAGGAGGAGCTGGGCCGCGAACCCACCGACGAGGAGCTGGCCGATGAACTGGACATGACCGCCACCCGCGTGCGGCAGATGCGCATGGCCTCCATTCGTCCGGCCTCACTCGACGCGCCCATCGGCGACGACGATTCGAACAATTTCTCCGACGTGGTCGAGGATGAAAATGCCACGTCGCCCTACGACAATCTGGAAGACAAGACCGTCACCGACATGTTGCAGGACATGGTCAAGCATCTCGATCCGCGCGAGGCGACCATTCTGCGCTATCGTTTCGGGCTCGATGGCGGCACGGAAAAAACGCTGGAGGAAGTCGGCGAGAAATTCGGCGTCACGCGCGAACGCGTCCGCCAGATCCAGAACCTGGCCCTGCGGAAGCTCCGCAAAATGATCGAAAAACTCGAAGCCGCCAAACACAAGGAAAATTGACCTCATGTCCCAAGCCGCCGCCACTCCCGGGGAAATCGAATCGGCCATCCGCAATGTTCCGGACTTTCCCAAACCGGGCATCCAGTTCAAGGACATCACGCCCGTGCTGGCGGAGGCGCGGCTCTTTGCCGGCGCCATTGATCTGCTCACGGCGAATTTCAAATCCGGGTCGGTGGATGCGGTGGTGGGAATCGACGCGCGGGGATTCATTTTCGCCGCCGCCGCCGCCACCAAGCTCAAGGCCGGCTTCGTGCCCGTCCGCAAAAAGGGCAAGCTGCCCTATAAAACCATTGAAGAGGACTACGCGCTCGAATACGGTTCGGCGACGGTGGCCATGCACGTGGACGCGCTCAAGCCGGGCGCGCGCGTGGTGTTGATTGACGACCTGCTGGCCACCGGGGGCACTTCCGCCGCCGCGGCCTTGCTGGTGAAAAAGCTCGGCGCGCAGATTCTCGAAATCGGCTTCCTCATCGAGCTGAAATTCCTGAATGGCCGCGAAAAGCTGAAGGGATACCCGGTGCGTTCCATCATTGTTTATTGACCCCCGGTGGCAGTGCAAGCCCGAGCGGGGGGATTGCCGGCCGGCACCGGCGGTTTAATCAAGCCATGCCCACCTGGAAAAAAAGGCGAGTCAAAAGACGCTGGGGCGCCCCCTGGACGCTGGCCGAATTAAAACGTCTCGGCAAAACGCCCGACTCCGTCCTCGCCCGCCGCACCGGCCGCACCATCCAGGAAGTCGTCGCCATGCGCGAGCACCGGCGCATCAAAATGGTGACTGCACCAAGACGTTGGACGGCCCGCGAAATCCGGCTCTTGGGCAAGTTTGCGGACGCCGAACTGGCTCGCCGTTTCCGTCGCCCGGCTTGGAACGTACAGGCGCAGCGCGCCTCCCTCAACATCCCTTCCCTGCACCCTCGCGTCAAAACTCGCTACTGGAAACCCGCTGAAATTAAACTTCTGGGAACGATGCCGGACGCTGCATTGGGGCGGCGTTTGAACCGCAACCGCACATCTGTCCAAGACAAGCGACTGAAACTCGGAATTCCGAATGCCAACCCCAAAATCAAGCGGTGGACTTCCGCCGAAATCAAACTGCTCGGTACGCTTCCTGACGCGGAACTGGCTCGTCAGTTTCATCGCAAAGAACAAGCAGTGGCCGGCCATCGCCGCAAGCTTGGGATTCCCAAACCCAATCCCAAACATCGCCCCCACCGCCCTTGGTCTCCTCGTGAAATCAAGCTGTTGGGCCGCTTCTTCGACAGCGAGGTCGCCCGGCGTTTGGATCGCACCCAACATGAAGTCTCCCGTCGGCGCCTGAAATTGGGCATTGCCTCCCGTCGCCCGACGCAGAAACAAAGACCCTGGACGCCGGCGGAAGATAAACTTGTCGGCACCGGTCCGGACAAAGAAATCGCCCGCCGCCTCAAACGCCCGGAGTATTCCGTCAGACAACGTCGCAACCTTTTCAACCGTCCGCCGCTGAACCCGGACTGGAAGCCTTGGACCCCGGACGAAGAGGCCTTGGTGGGCAAAATGCGGGACGAAGAAGTTGCTGCCCGCACCGGCCACTCGGCCAAGGCAGTCACGCATAGGCGCCTCGCCCTGGGCCTTCCCCAGCCCAATTCCCGTTTCCACTCCTGGAGGCCGGAAGAAGAATCTCTCCTCGGCACCGACCTCGACAAGGTCATTGCCCGGCGCTTGAACCTGGATCGGTCGGTTATATGGCAGCGCCGAACCGACCTCGGAATTCCACCCTTAGGCCGGAACTTCTGGAAAGCCGATGAAGTAGCATTGCTTGGCACGGCCTCAGACGACGAAGTTGCCCGTCGTCTGGGCCGGTCCCTTCAAAGCGTAAAACTTCAGCGTTTCCGGCAAAAAATCCCCGTCTGGCGTCCGCGCTGACTTGCTTTCAACCTCCTGTCCTCCATCGCTTGGCAACGGAGGATCAACTGATCATGGCCTCCGCCAAAAGGCAGGCGTAGCAATGCCTCACAGCTTCAAACGGGAAATGTGGATATCGCCCCACAAACACGGAACTGCTCCGCCGCCAGATTGAATGGACGCCGGAATGGAAAACGGCCATGTGGCGGCAGATCATCACCGCCAAAGTCAGCAACCAGGCCTCCAATCTCGCTCATTTGAAACGGGCGCATACCGTATTGACGAAGATTGCCAATCGTTGCGAGAAGCCAAAGCCCGTAGCGGCATCTCGGCAGAGTGCCGTCGGTGAAGAAGTGCGGCGTTCTTCCGAATCGCCGCTACGACCATCCCTCGCCACCCTCACGTCGTCTCCTACTTTATTAACGGACGGTTAGGCGGCAAATTTCTGTTTCTTTGTAGTCAAAAATTTTGCGCTCTTTGCGCTCTTTTGCGGCAAATAATCTCATTTGTCGAGTTTTGGCGATCAAGCACTTTTACGCCCCTCCTTTTGCATCCCGGCAAGCTGAAGCTTGAACTCCAACCAGCACGCAAATGAGTTTTCAACTTCGCGGTTTTCGTTACAGTGTCGGCAATGCACTGGCTGCAAGCGCTTGACACCGGCCTGTTCCGTTTCATCAACGGCTCGTTGAGCAATCCGCTTTTCGACTGGCTCATGCCGATACTGAGCGGTAATGCCCTCTTCTTTCCCGTGCTGATCCTGCTGGTTGTCGGGTTCCTATGGAAAGGCAGCGTCCGCCTGCGCCTTTGCCTGCTGTTCCTGCTGTTGATCCTCCCGCTGGGTGATGGCCTGGTCACCAACACCCTCAAGCACGCCGTCGCCCGCCCGCGCCCGTTCGTCACCCTGCCGGAGGCGCGATTGTTCGGCACCGTTGGCAAAGTCTATGTCCCTCCGGAAATCAATGACCAGGGTGTGGACATGTCCGCCAACAAGGGCAACTACAACAGCATGCCCTCCTCGCACACGTCCAACTGGTTTGCCGCCACAATGATCCTTTTCATTTTTTACCGGCGCAGCCTCTGGTTCATGCTGCCGCTGGCATCCGCCGTTGCGTTCTCGCGCGTCTATAACGGCGTGCATTATCCCGGCGATGTGCTCGTCGGCGCAATTGTGGGCGCGGGTTATGCCGCGGCGGGGGCGGTGGCCCTGCAAACCGCCTGGCAATGGATCGGAAAAAAATGGTTCCCTCTCTGGCATCAACGGGTGCCATCCTTGTTGAACCCAAAATCCGAAACGCCAAGCCCTGGTTTCATCGCCAAAAATCCGGCCGAAGCCGACATGGAATGGCTGCACCTTGGCTACCTCCTGATATTCGTCATCCTCATTGCCCGCTGGTTTTACGTCGCCAGCGGCATCGTGGAGTTGAGTGAAGATGAAGCCTACCAATGGCTTTGGTCGAAGCACCTGGCCCTGTCGTATTACAGCAAGCCGCCGGGCATCGCCCTGATTCAATTCACCGGCACCTTGTTTTTTGGCGACACCGCCTTCGGGGTGCGGTTTTTTTCGCCTTTGTTTGGCGCCATCACGAGCCTGCTGCTGCTGCGTTTCCTGGACCGCGAAATCGGCGCGCGCGCCGGTTTCTGGCTGTTGGTCATTACCGCGGCCACTCCGTTGCTCGACGGCGGCGCCATTTTGATGACCATTGATCCGCCGCTCGTGCTGTGCTGGACGTGGGCCTTCATCGCGGGCTGGCGCGCCGTGCAGTCCGATGGACAGGCAAAACACTGGCTCGTCGTCGGACTGGCGATGGGACTTGGTTTTCTCTGCAAATACAGCGCGGCTTTTCAAATCGTGTGCTGGGCGATCCTGTTTGCATTTTGGCCGGCGGCCCGCATGCATTTGCGCCGGCCCGGCCCGTGGCTGGCACTGCTGATTTTCCTGGCTTGCACCATACCGGTCATCGTCTGGAACGCCCAACATGGCTGGATCACCGTCCGCCACGTCGAAGGCAACGCGGGTTTGAATGGCCAATGGGAACCGACACTGCGTTATTTTTGGGAATTCGTTTTCGCCGAGATGGGTTTGCTGAATCCGGTTTTTTTCCTCGGCGCGCTGTGGGTCATGTTTGCCTTGTGGCGCCAACGGCGGGAACAGCCTTTGGGATTGTACCTCTTTTGCATGGGCGCGCCGGTCTTTCTCGGCTACTGGCTCTGGACGTTTCACTCACGCGTCCAGCCCAACTGGATTGCCCCCGCCGTCCTGCCGTTGTTCTGCCTGATGGTCGCGCATTGGAATGGACGGCGGGGTGTCAAACCGCTTCTGGCCATCGGCCTGGCGTTGGGCTGCCTGACGGCGGCGGTCATGCACCAGAGCAATTTTGTCGGCAAAATTGCCGGACAACCATTGCCGGGCAAAATCGACCCGTTACGTCGCGTGCGCGCGTGGCAATCCACCGCCGCGCTGGTTGAAAGCGAACGTGAAAAACTGGAGGCCGGGCAAAAACCCGCGTTCATCGTCGGCGACCATTACGGCATCACCGGCCTGTGCACGTTTTATTCGCCGCCGGCCCGAACCGCGCTCAAATCCGGGCCGCTGGTCTATTGCGTGGATTCCGAGGAACCTGGAAACCAGTTCTTTTTCTGGCCCGAATACCGTTACCGGGAAAGCCGCCGGGGGCAAAATGCCATTTTTGTCAAGGAACTGGGTGCCTACCCGCTCGTATCCGGCTGGTTCGGGAAATGGCTGAGGCACCAACCCGTCGATGACACTGAACTCCCGGCACCTCCCCTGCCCTTGCGCATGAAGCAGGAATTTGAATCTGTCACCGATCTCGGCGAATTCGAGATCAAGTACGACGGCCGGGTCTTCCACCGTGTGCATCTCTGGGCGTGCTATAATCTGAAATGAATGTTTAAACACGAAACACACAAATGACACGTACGACTCTTAAAACGTGAAACGTGATGCGTGGGACTCTGGTAAAGCTTCACGTTTCACGCATTACGTTTCACGAACCTTTTTGTGTATTTCGTGGTTTCTGAAAAGATGTCCTCAGTCATAAATATAAAACCAGCGAAGGAAACCTTTCTAAGCGTTTCCAACTACGACCTGGATGCGACGCTCGACTCCGGGCAGGCTTTCCGCTGGCAACCCGCCAACGGTTCCTGGACCGGTGTCATCGGCCGGCACCGGGTGCAACTGACCCGGACCCGCAACGGCATTCACGCCATAACCGCCCGCTCCGTCAACGACTGGCAATGGTTGCACGACTACCTGCAAACCGCGACGGATTTGTGCGCCGTGCTCAGAACATTTCCGGATGATGCGCCCATGCGCGATGCAGTGGCAGCGTGCCGGGGATTGCGCCTCCTGCGCCAGGATCCGTGGGAATGTCTCGCGTCGTTCATCCTGTCCTCAACCAAACAAATCGTGCAAATCCGCCAGATCGTCTCCCTGCTCTGTGAACGGTTTGGGGAGCCAATCCCCCTCTCCTTCACCAAAGGAGGAGAGGGCCGGGCTGAGGAGGCCAATTATTTCGAGGTTCAAATCCCCTCACCCCGACCCTCTCCCCGCTTGGGCGGGGCGAGGGAGAAAAATGGGCTTTGCTTTGCCTTTCCCTCCGCCGAACGCATTGCCAGCGTCACCGAAGCCGATTTGCGTGCCTGTAAAATGGGCTTTCGCGCGCCGCATCTGCTCGCGGCCGCCCGCCGGATTACCGGGGGCCAATTAAACCTGGAACGACTGCGCCATCTGCCACTGGCGGAAGCGCGCGAAGAATTGATGACCCTGCGCGGCGTGGGCTGCAAGATAACCGATTGCGTCCTGCTTTTCGCCCATGGTTTTGACGGCGCGTTTCCGGTGGACGTCTGGGTTGAACGCGCGCTGCAGGAACTGTATTTTCCGCGCCGGCGCGCAACGGGTAAACGGCTCCGGCATTTTGCCGCCACCCATTTCGGACCTCACGCCGGCTATGCCCAGCAGTACCTTTTTCATTACATGCGGACGAAAATGAAATAACCTGGCGCGACGTGAAATGGACTCCCTTGAAGTCATCCTGTCACCGGCGGAACTGCCCGCGCTCGCCAAACGCGATTTGCGTAATGTCACGTGTGTCGTCTTCGATGTGCTCCGCGCCACCAGCACATTCGTCACCGCGTTGCATCACGGCGCGAAAGCCATCGTACCCGTCGCCGAAATCGCCGAGGCCCTGGCCCTTCACCGTAAACAACCGGATGTCCTGCTCGGCGGCGAGCGGGACGGCGTGAAAATTCGCGCGGCACAAGCCGGCGGCATTGATTTTGACCTCGGCAATTCGCCGCGCGAATACACGCCGGAAAAAGTCCGCGGCAGAACCATCGTTTCCACCACCACCAACGGCACCCGCGCCTTGCGCGCCTGCGCCGGCGCGCAAACTGTCCTGGCGGCGTCGTTTTTGAACCTCTCAGCAACGGCAAAATTTATTCGGCAACTTCGGCCGGCGAAGATACTGCTCGTGTGTGCCGGTACGCGTGAAAACATCGCCACCGAGGACGTGCTGGCCGCAGGCGCTTTGGCTGAAATGTTGCTGCCCCATTCCGCCGGGTGCGTGGTTTCCGATTCCGTCGAAACCGCCCTCGACTCCTGGCGGAAGGCCAAGTCCAATCTATTCGCAGCGGTTTCCGGGGCTGAAAACGCGCAGCGGTTGCTGGCGATCCCCGAATTGCGCGACGACGTCGCGTTTTGCCTGCAACCGGATTTCTTTCCCTTGACCGCGGAGCTTGCCCGGGACGGCACCATCCGGATTTTAATTTGAGTTTTTCGCACCCAGCGCCCGCAGTTTTCCCTCGGTTTTGGCGTCAGCAGGATTAAGCTGCAGTGCCTCCTCGTAATGTTTTGCAGCTTCTGAGATCTGCCCCAACCGGACCAGGACATCGCCGAGATTGGCGCAAATCTGCGAATTATCAGGCGCGAGGCGGTAGGCCTCACGGAAATGCCGCGCCGCCTCTTCGACATGGTGTTCCATGAGTAACACCGTGCCGAGATTGTTGTGGACGCTGGCGGAATCCGGGTCCAGCTTCAGCGACGCTTCAAAATTTATGGTCGCCTCAGCCAATTGTCCCCGGGCCGTGAGCGCCAGACCCAGGTTGGTCAGGATGTCGGGCTGGTCCGGAGTGATTTGCAGCGCGCGGCGATAATCATCAATGGCTTCATCCCACCGGCCAAACCGGGCGTTGATGTTCCCCAGGTTATATAGTGCATCCGGGTTGCCGGGTTTGATGCGCAGCGATTCACGAAAACAATTCTCCGCCTCGATGAACACGTTGTGACGCGTCAGCCAGGTGCCGAGATTGTTGCACGCGGCGTAATTATTTTCTGTCACCGCCAAGGCATGGCGGAAAAGCGTCCCGCTGTCCTGCCAGTAGCCGACTTGAATCCGCGTCCGCCAGGCGCAGGCCGCCAGGACGAGGGCGGCCCCAAGCCCGAGCCAGGTCCCCGCCGCCGGACGGTTCGCACACAATTCACCGGCACCCCGCACCACAACCAGGAAGATGCCAATCAATGGCAGATACGTGTAACGATCGGCCAGTGCCGCATCGCCCACCTGCACCAGGCCGATGACGGGGACCAGCATCCCGACAAACCAAAACCAGCCGACCGGCACATAAGGATGTTTTCGAATCCACGCGACGGCGAGCACACCCAGGCCGACGAACAACGTCGTGGCCAGCAGCACCAGCCAGGGCGGCCAGTGGCCCGGATGCGGGTACGGGGTGGCGAGAACGGCCGGCCAGAAGGCCTTGCCCAGATACCGGGCATAGGAAACAAAGGCGTTGCCGATGCGTTCCGAAACGGAAAAGTATAACAATGAGGCGACCGCCCCGCCCTTTTGTTGGGCGATGAACGTCACCACGCACGCTGCCGCTGAGAGCAGGAAAAACGGAATCTTTTCCACCACCAAACGTCGGAGGCCCGACACCCGGCACCTGGCACCCGGCACCCGATTGAGCGGCCACCAATCCAGCAACAACATCACCAACGGCAGGGTGACCAGCATCGACTTGCTCATGAGGCCGAGGGCAAAGCAAACCAGCGCCAGACCATAAAATCGTGACGCGTGGCGCGCGACGCGCACGGAGACGGGCGCAACCGCAGTATCTTCGATATCCGTCACCCGTCGTGCATAGCTCGTATAACACAGCAAGGTCAGCAATCCGAAGAAGGCGCTCAAGACGTCCTTGCGTTCCGCAATCCACGCCACGGATTCCACATGCAACGGGTGCAGGGCGAACAGCACGGCGACAACGGCGCTTTGCCAGGTCGCAGCCGGCCCGGTACCTTGACCCGGTCCCGATCCCAGCCAACTGCGGAGCAGCAGGAACAGCAAAACCGCATTCGCCGCGTGCAGCACGAGATTCGTGAGGTGCGGGCCGGCAGGCCCCCGGCCGAACAGCGTTTCATCCAGCATCAGCGACACCCACGTCATCGGGTGCCAGTTGTCAGCGTAGATTGTCGTGAAAGCCCAGGCCAAACCGGCCCGGTTTAGACCGGCTTGGACGTGGGAATTGGCCGAGAAATAGAACCCGTCATCGAAGTTGACAAAATCGCAATGAACGACCGGCCAATAAACCGCCAGCGTCACCGCCACGAGCAACAGGCAGGGGATGACCGGACGCGCGAGGAAGCGGATGAATTCAAACCTCAAGCCCGCCTGGTTTGGTTGCTCGGACAAATTCATTGGCCCCAGCCCGTCACACCACAAATTCCAGTTCCTGGCGGTGCGGAATCAATCCGCGCTCAAATGCCCGCTCCAAAAACCGGCGGATGGATTCCCGGCCCCGCTCACCGTAGTCGAGCGTCCAGTGGTTCACGTACATCCCTACAAACTTGTCGGCGAGGTCGCGTCCCATGTCACGCGCATATTGCAATGCGTGCTGCACCGCCTCAGCCCGGTGGTCGAGACTGAACCGGATGCTCGCGGTGAGAATATCCGAGATTTCCCGGCGCATTGCCGGATTGAATTTCTTGTGAATGACGTTTCCGCCCAGTGGCAGTGGCAGACCATCATTTTCCGCGCCCCACCAGGCACCGAGGTCTTCACAAACGACCAGACCTTCGTTTTGATAGGTCAACTGGCCTTCGTGAATAATGAGGCCCACATCCGCCGCGCCCGACCGGACCGCCTGAAAAATCTGGTCAAACGGAACCACGATATGGTTGAACTCCTTCGCGGGTTTGCCCAGCCAGAGTTGCAGCGCCAGGAAGGCGCTGGTCATGGTGCCAGGCACGGCGATTTTCTTGCCGGCCATCCCGTCCCGGGAAAACTTTTGTTTGGCCACCAACATCGGGCCATAGCCATCCCCCATGCTTGCGCCGCTGGTCAGCAACGCGTATTTGTCGCTCACATAGGCATAGGCGTGGACGCTGACCGCGCTGATATCCAGTTCCCCCCGCGTGGCGCGCTCATTCAGCGTCTGGATGTCCTGTAAAACATGTTCGAAATGGAAGCCATGCACCGGGATCAAACCCTTGGCCAGCGCGTAGAACATGAAGGCGTCGTCCGGGTCAGGTGAATGGCCGAGTGTCAACGTCGTTTGCTGCATGAACGCAGCCTAAACCACGCCACGCGAACTGTCACGACGAGAAGATTTGCGCATGGCCCTGCGGACATTTTCCCCAGATATTTTTACACGCACCACACGCGCCCCGACCAGATTCAACTGTAACTGACCGCCGACCTCCTTTGTCGCTCCAATTCACGATCCGGTTCTCAGGCAAAACCCGGCCAGGCGCGTGTGTCGTGTTCCTCCCGGACAAACGTATTTGTCCGTCTCCAAAAAAACCTGACAGCGGTTGCCGGACCGCCTCCTTGTTTCCGGTCCGACGCTGCCAAGGTTCCCCACCCAAAACCAACAACACTTACCAACCTGCCGGCCCTTAAGCAGCCGGTGTGCCGTCCACAAAAATCGGGAACAATTCTCAAAATCGCCCTGATTCGTGAATTTCCTGAGCAGGATAAATTAAAACAACTGTTGTTTTTTTTTCAGTCTGATAAAACTTTCGCCGGTGGTTTCGGGGAAACTTATTTGCCGGGAAACATGAATCGATTGACTCCCGCAAACCGGGGGCCAACAATGGCCTGCGGCCGGCTGGTCAAAAACAAAAATTACCACCACCTGCGGTTAGTGCGCCATGCTGTTTGAACGGATTTTCGGACCCAAACCGCCACCGGGCCCCCCGGTTGTGCTTTTGCCGGCGGGAATGCAAACGTTGCCACTCCTCCTGGTGCACAATCCTCGCGCCCGCCGTTATCTCCTCCGGTTGCACCCCGATGGTACCGCCCGCGTTACGATTCCCCGCGGCGGTTCGCCGGCCGTGGCCCGACAATTTGTCGAGCGCCATGCCGCCTGGCTGGAACGCCAGATTCAACGACTCCAAGCTCAACCCCGAAAACCGGCGACCTGGCAAATGGGGACGGAAATCCTCCTGCGCGGCGCCGCGGTCCGCCTTGAAGCCGGATCTCCTGGTGAAGTTAAAATCGTCCGCTTCGGCGGCGAATCGGTCCGGGTTCCGAATCTGGCGACCGACCTGCGTCCTACCATCGAAAGTCATCTTCGCCAAGCGGCCACGCGAGAATTGCCTCCCCGGGTGCTGGAACTGGCCGCCAGGCACGGATTGACTGTGAACCGCATCACCGTGCGCAATCAGAAATCACGTTGGGGCTCCTGTTCGCGGCGCGGCACGATTTCCCTGAACTGGCGGCTCATCCAAACCCCGGTTTTCGTCAGCGACTACATTTGCCTGCATGAATTGATGCATCTGCGGCAAATGAACCACTCGCCCCGGTTCTGGCGGGAGGTGGAACGCGTTTGTCCGGAATATCGGATGGCCGAACGCTGGTTGAAAGAACATCCCGGCTTATTGCGGTAACTGGCGGCAACTTCGCAAAACGTCCGGTAAAATCGGGGCGGAGGATGATTTACATTTACGCCGGCCGGCCCAGGACGTCGTGGACGGTTTTGAGCAGCGTCTCGGTGGTGAAAGGTTTGGTGATATAGGCCCCGACTTTGGTATGATACCAGGCTTCATCCATCTCCTTTTCGGAACCGCTGGCCACGATGATCTTGATGTCCGATCGGGTTTTGCGCAGGGCTCCGATGGTCATCCGGCCATCCATCAAGGGCATGGCGAAGTCGGTAATTACCAGGGCATAGGCTGCGGGCGTCTCGGCAAACCGGGCGATGGCTTCGGGACCGCTGGCCGCCGTGGTCACCTGGTAACCATAATTCTCCAGGGCATTACGCACGAGGGCCAGCACGCCCTGCTCGTCGTCCACCACCAGAACGTGTTCGCCATGGCCGGCCGGAATGACGGATTCACGTCGGATCACCGGTTCGCCGGACCCGGCGCTGGTCGCCGGCAAATAGACTTTGAACTCCGTCCCAGTGCCTTTCGCGCTGCGCACGACGATGAAACCATCGTGGTTCTTGACAATGCCCTGGCAGGTGGACAATCCCAGGCCGGTGCCCTTGCCCGGGGCCTTGGTGGTAAAAAATGGCTGGAAGAGCTTGTCCATTTGTTCCTGGGGAATTCCCATGCCGGTGTCAGCGACGGTCAGGCATAGATAGTTTCCCGGCGGCACGCCGGGCGGCAGCACGGGATCGGCCGGGCCCAGACGCACATTTTCGGTCGCGAGGGTGAGGGTGCCGCCGTCGGGCATGGCGTCGCGGGCGTTCACGCAGAGGTTCATCAGAACCTGGTATAACTGCGTCGGCAGCCCGGCGACCGGCCAGGATAGTTTATCCACCCGTACGCGGCAGGTGATGGCTTTTGGAAAAGTTTGCTCGATGATCTTGCCCATCTCGCGGATGAGATGGTCCACCGGGACGACCGCCTTGTCTTTCTCTCCGCCACGGGCAAAGGTCAACATCTGCCGGACCATTTCAACGCTGCGCCGGGCGCTGGTATCCATGGCCTCAAGGATGCCCTCATTTTCCGGTGATTTCAGTTCTTCGCGCAGGATTTCCAGGCCGATGACGATGGGGGAAAGCGCGTTGTTCAAATCATGGGCGATGCCGCCCACCAACGCGCCGAGACTCTCGAAACGCTGGGCCCGCAGAAATTTTTCCTCCAGTTGTTTGCGCTCGGTGATGTCGGTATTGATGATGAGCAGCGATTTCGGCCGGCCTTGATCGTCGCAAATCAAAGTGGACCGGCCGTGGACGACAACGGTTTTATTGTCCTTGGTAAACTCGTGCAATTCGCCGCTCCACTGGGCTTCTTCCCGGATGCTTTTGGCGGCTTCCTCCAGTTGTGCCGGAGGGTCGTTGTGAAACAGCAACTGCTGGATATTTTTCCCGATGGCTTCCTCGGGCGTCCAGCCGTAAATCTGGCGGGCGCCCTGGCTCCAGAACAGGATAAGGCCATCCAGGGTGCACAGGATGATCGCATCCTGCGCCTTGTCCAGCAGCGCAGCCTGTTCGCGGATTTTCTCCTCGGCTTCCTTGCGCGAGGTCTCGTCAATGGTCACCCCCACCATGCGCAAGGGTTTGCGGTCGGCATCGTATATGACCGAGGCGCGGTCATAGACGTACGTATAGGTGCCATTGGCGCGGCGCAGGCGGTGTTCGCTCCACCAAATCTTCCCCGCCCCGGCGATCAGGTTGGTCAGCCCGGAAAGCACACGGCCCTTGTCGTCGGGATGAATCAGGTCCAGCCAGCGTTCGTGGGCGGCGCCGATGTCCTGCGGCGAATGGCCGAGGATGGGTTGAAGATTCGCGCTGAACCAGACCTTGTTGGTCCGGATGTCCCATTCCCAAACGATGTCATTGGTGGCCGCCGCGACCACCCGCAAACGATCTTCCAACTGGCGCAATTCCCCTTCGGCACGGCGGCGGCGGGCCCGTTCTTCGGCACTGCGCAAGGCATTACGGATGGAGGACACCAACCGGTCCGGGCGTTGTTTGAGCACATAATCCGTGGCCCCTTTTTTGAGGCTTTCCACGGCCACCTCCTCTCCGATGGTGCCGGAAAAAAAGATGAAGGGTGTCTCCGGAGACAATTCCCGCGCCAGGGCAAGCGCGCTCAGGCCGTCAAACGACGGAAGGGAGTAATCGGAAAGGATCAGGTCAAAGCGGCCGGTCCGCAACGCGGCGGAAAACTCGTGCCGGGTTTTGACCGTCACCCATTCGCAGGGCAGACCTTCGGTGCGCAGGATTTCCGTGACGAGCAAAATGTCGTTTTCATTGTCCTCCAGGTGCAACAGACGCACCGTCCGCTGGATGAATTCCGTGGCCATCAGGTTCTCCGTTTCACGGTGCCGGGCGGCGGCTC
>CAZKTW010000052.1:0-17539 GCA_964555775.1 uncultured Bifidobacteriaceae bacterium
CCTGCCTCGTGAAGCTGGCGGAAATCCGCCGGCAGAGCGTCCCGCCGCGCATGAAACTCAAGCTGCTCGAAAACGAGGACCACCTGTTTGACGCCGGCCTTTACCTGGGCTTTGTCGGCACCATCCTTTCGCTGATTCTCGTTTCGATGGGAGTCATCAAATTCAGCCTGATGGCCGCCTACTCGTCCACGTCCTTCGGCGTCGTCTTTGTGTGTGTGTTTAAAATCTTCCATCTTCGCCCCGCGCGCCGCCGGTTGCTGCTCGAGGCCGAAGTCAAGGAACCCGCCACCGCCGACCGTTAAACCGCCATGAACCGCAGCATCCTTATCGTCATCTGCGATTTCCTGCTGTTGAGCCTGCTGACGTTCTCGACGGACCTCAGCAAAATGGCCGGCGAGGATGATGGCAAACAGCCGACGGCCAAGGTGGATATCTCGCCCAAACCGGCCGATGCCGGCGGGAAAGATCTCGCCGCAGTCATGAAAATGGCGCTCACCGAGGAGCAGCGGAACCGCGAACAGTTACAGGCGGAACTTGCCAAGGCCCGCGATGCCGCCAAGCAGCAACAGGCGCGGTTCGCGCAACAGTCCCAGCAATTGCAGGAGAAACAATCAGAACTGGAGCAGCAGTATGCCACGGCCCAGGCCAACATCCAGAACCTGAATCAGAAATTACAGGTTACTTCCACCGAGACTTCGATGACCAAGGAACAGCTCGCGGCGAAGGAAGCCGAGATCCAAAAACAAAAAGATCAGTCCGCCGCCCTGCAACAACAAATCGCGCAGTTAAACGGCCAGTTGCAAGCGGCGCAAGTGGATAAGCGCATTGCCGCCGGGCAGATCTCCCTGATGCAGCAGCAGGTGCAGGCCGAGCGCGCCCAAAACGCCAAGCTGGCCGAAGGAGTCAAGACACTCGCCACCAATTCCGTCGCCCTGACCCAGGAAATCCGGGAGAACCGCGCCCTGGCGCCCAATGAAATCTTCAATGAAGTCGTCTCCAACCGGGTCCAGACCAGTTTCACCGCTTCCCGGACCGGTGTGTTCGGCACGGACGCGAGCAAGAGCAAGACGACCGAAACGGTGCTGGTCACCGACGGAACCCGAACTTATGCGTTGTGCCATGTGCAGGACACGCCGCTGACCTTGTGGGACCCCGGCACGGAATGGGCCTCCCTGGATGGGACGTTGACTCACAATCAGGCGCAGGTTCCCATCCACTCGTTGTGCTTTCATCTGCATGATCCGCGGGTGGTGTTCATGCCGATCACGCAGGCGGAAGCGACCCAGCTCGGCAGCCGGGTCTATCCGATCGCGTCGGATCCGTATAAATTCCAGGATGCGGTGCTGGTCAACGCCCAGGATGGCTATTATGGCCAGTGCAGTTTTCAGATCGATGTGAACACACCCGAATATGTCAAACTGGACCGCAGTCTCTTGAAGGGGTTGTTCGGCAAATTCAATCCTTCGCGCGGCGACCTGGTTTTCAGCCGGAACGGCGAACTGCTGGGGGTGATGGCCAACAGCACCTACTGCCTGATGCTGCATCAATTTACGGCGGCGGGGACGCTGCAATTTGGCGGCGCGTCCCACGGCCAGCATACCGGCAGCATGCTGTCGGAAATGTTTACCTATGTCTTCCAGTTGCCCGCCAAATTGCAGTAATCACGATTCAAATTCTCCCTCGTTGCACGGCCGTTTGGGCCGGCTTGATGATTTCAAGGCAGCTTGTGGCCGGGAATGCTGCACTCGGGTGGTTCGCCCACGGTGTTCAGGGTGTAGTCTCCGCCGGCAGGGCAAAGGGGAATCTTCGGAAGATAGGGTTTGAGATCATCCATGATCGGCGTATCGGTGGATTTTTTGCTTTTTTCCAATGCCCACTCCTGTTTGGCGGCATCCAGCTGCCGGAGGTTGTTGATGCAGGCGTTTTCCTGTGAGACGGTCCGGGCCTTGACGAAATTGGGAATGGCTATGGCCGAAAGCATGCCGCCCACCGCCACCGCCGGAATCAGAAGCGCCTGGGCAGCACTCTGGCTGCCGTTGCCGGTGGTCAACCAGCCATCCGGCGTGTTGCCGCCGACCGTGAAGGAATAGGCCGTTTGCTTGGGGTTCATGAGCGATTGCATCCATTGGCCTTGGGCCGGCGAACTTTTGGCGTTGAGGGCCAGCGCCTGCCGCTGGATTTGCATCACGGTCTGGCCAAACCGCTGGCTGATGAAAGTGAATTGATTGCCCTCCGAGGGAAGATTCTGCGCCAGATGTTTGAATTCCCCGGTGGACTTCAAACCGGCTTTTTGCCCGGCTTTCACCGCCAGGGCCTCTTCAATGATGGTGTCGGACGTGGCGATCAGCAAATAACCGTCGCTGGTGGCGACAGTCGGGCGGAGTTGGAGGGGCAGCGGAATGGGGAACGGCATCGTCCGCATTTTGAGGCCGGCTTTGTCCACGCTGGTGGTCTGAGGGTTTTGTTTCAACGCCTGATCAATGCGGTCGAAAATCGTGTCATCTTTGACCTTCAGCACGATCAACAGGCCGGGCTCGGGAATTTCCAACTTTTCGGAGGTTGGCAGGGGAATGGGAATCTGGTTGGATTCGTTGAAAGTGACGACCAATCCAATTTCGCCGCCGAGCGAAGCCAGGAAACGATCCCACTTGATCTGCGTCTGCTGCTCGAAGGCCGCCGGCATTTTCTCCAGCCAGGCCTGTGCCTGGGGAAATCCGGATTGATTGACCTCCTGCTGGACGACCGACCATGCCAACGGCAGGTCCATGTCGGAAAAAACAGCCATGGCCGTGTTGTCCGGGCACAAATCCAGCCCGGTGAGCGGATGCGATTCCTTGCCGAAGATCGTCCACAAAAATCCGGAGCCCCGGCCGGCATAGTGATGCAATAACGCCTTGTTGTGGTAAAATCCTTTTTCGATGGCAATCGAACTCATTCCCACACCGCTGACGTCTTCAATCCCACTGTCCTTGATCACATGGGTGACAATATCGAACGTCTTGTCGATATTGGCGCGGTCTTCCTCCTTGAGGTCGGGCATGGAAGTGAAAACCTGCCGCAAGCCGGCGACCTTGGTGGAAATGCCATCCAGCCATTGCTCGGTTCCGAGATACAAATAAAAATTGCCGCCCGGGTCGAGCTGGGAAGTGACCTCGCTGAAACTGGTTTTTTCCGCCGAGACGATCGCCGCGCCTCTTGGTTCGGTCGGGGTTGGTTTTTGCCCGGATGTCGGCGTTTCCTTTTTTCCGCAACCGTAATTAACAACGGCCGCCAGGCCAAGCAAGGTCAGCGCCAGCGCATAAATGAATCGGTGATTTTTTTTCATGGTGAAAAGCGTGCTTACATTGAGGTAACCCGGAACGGGTTCAATCCAAACAGTTTTTGAGGAAAGGTAAAGCAGAAAAAGTTCTGGCAACCGTGTTCCTGCATCAGCCGGGCTGAATAGTGACTTGAAACCGGCAGGGGAAAGATCATTGTTTCGGGCATGAACTCCACCGTTCATTCACCCCGCAGCGCGGCTTTCACATTGGTTGGACTGCTGGTCATTATCGCCATCCTAGCCATTTTGGCGGCCATGCTTTTGCCGGCGCTGGCTGCGGCCAAGCGCAAGGCGCAGCGCATCAACTGCGTCAACAACCTGAAGCAGGACGGCCTGGCCTTTCGCCTTTGGGAGGACAACGGCGACAAATATCCAATGCTCGTTTCCACAAACAATGGTGGCACCTTGGAATATGCCGAAGATGACAATGCGTTTCGCCATTTCCAGGTCATGTCCAATGAATTGAACACGCCTAAAATCCTGATTTGTCCGGTCGATGATCGGACCGCCGCCGCCAGTTTCGCCAAATTGAAGAATTTAAACGTCAGTTACTTTGTCGGTCTGGATGCGACAGAGACTAAGCCTCAGATGCTGATGACCGGCGACCGCAATGTCACCAACGGCTTGTCCCCCGTGCATTCCGTCCTTGAATTGCGGCCTGAAATCCCCGCCGGCTGGACAGAAGCCATGCACAACGGGCAGGGAAACGTGGGGCTGGCAGACGGGAGCGTGCAACAATTCACTGTCTCAGGCCTGCGCCGTGCCATCAAGAATTCCGGCGACACCACCAACCGGATCGCGCTGCCGGAATAAGACCGGGCGGTTGGGCGCATCTCAATTTTTGCAGGCCACATGGTGTCCTTGTAGAGAATCCCAACGGGATTCTGGCTCAAAGCCCAAGGTTGCGAGGAACGAGCTATCTTGGGTCAACGGGTCAAACCACGACTACCCCAACGGGGTTGCGGCCTTCCCTCGCCACCGGGACACAACCCCGTTGGGGTAGTACAAATAAATGACAGATTTCCCAGGGTAGCTCGTTCCTCGCAACCCTGGGCTCGGGGACGCAATCCCTTTGGGATTGAGCAAAAGCCCTTCTCAAAAATTGAGATGCGCCCAAGGCGGTTGTCGGTCGTACTTTTGCTTTGAAATCCGGGGCGTTTCCCGCCATGATGCACGTTCAATTTTGCCCCGCTCTCACGAGACGCGGCCACGAATTTTGACATGAAACGAACACATCATTGCAATGAACTGCGCCCGGCTCATATCGGGCAAACCGTGACCCTGGCCGGCTGGGTCCACTCACGTCGCGACCTTGGCGGACTCATTTTTATTGATGTCCGCGATCGCGAAGGCCGCACGCAAAACGTCTTCGATCCGTCCGATCTGCCCAAGGAACTGTTTGAGCGCGCCGCGGCATTGCGCAGCGAATGCGTCATCAGCGTCACCGGCCAGGTCCGCCAGCGGCCCGCCGGCACCAACAATCCCAAAATTCCCACCGGTGAGGTGGAGATCATGGTGAAGGAACTTGAAGTGCTCAACCTGGCCGAGGTGCTGCCGTTCCCGGTGGACGATCCGGAGGTCGCGAGCAAGGTGAATGAGGAGTTGCGCCTTAAATATCGTTACCTCGATTTGCGCCGGCCGGAGATGGCGCGCAACCTACGGCTCCGCAGCAAGGTGGCCACGGCCACGCGCGTGTTCATGGATGAGCAGGGCTTCCTGGAAGTCGAGACGCCTACGCTGTTCAAATCCACGCCCGAGGGGGCGCGCGAGTTTCTGGTGCCGGCCCGGACCAGTCCCGGCTTGTTCTACGCGCTGCCACAGTCACCGCAGCAGTTCAAACAAATCCTCATGGTGGCCGGGGTCGAAAAATATTTCCAGCTCGCGCGCTGTTATCGCGACGAGGACCTGCGCGCCGACCGGCAGCCGGAGTTCACCCAGATCGACATCGAGATGTCCTTCATCGAACGCGAGGACATTTACATCCTGATCGAGGGCCTGCTCAGACGCGTCTGGAAAACCGCGTTGAACATCGACGTGCCGACGCCGTTCAAGCGCCTGACCTTTGTGGAAGCGCTGAACCGCTACGGCATTGACAAGCCGGACACGCGCTTCGGCATGGAACTCGCGGACTTCACCGAGGAATTTCGCGCCAGCACGTTCAAGGTTTTCAGCGGCGCGGTCGCCAACGGTGGCGTGGTGAAGGCGCTCAATGCCAAAGGCATGGCCGGCGCCACCCAGGGCCAGATCGAGACGATGACCGAATACGCGAAAAGTTTCGGCGCCAAAGGGCTGGCTTATATCAAAGTCGAAGGCGGTGAATGGAAATCGCCCATCGTGAAATTTTTCAACGATGCCGAGAAGGCCGCCTTGACGAAGAAACTGGAAATTGCGGAAGGCGATTTGATTTTGTTTGCCGCCGACCAGTGGTTGAACGCGTGTGAAATCCTCGGCAAGATCCGTTTGTATTGCGCCGAGGTTTTGAAAGGGCAGGGGAAGTTGACGATTCCGGCCGACCGGTTTGATTTCCTTTGGGTCATTGAATTCCCGTTGCTGGGTTTTGACCGCGAACAAAACCGGTGGTATTCGAGCCATCATCCGTTCACTGCACCAGTGACGGAGGATATTCCCCTGCTCAAGTCCGATCCGAAGAAAGTCCGCGGCCAGCATTACGACATTGTCGTCAATGGCGTCGAACTGGGCGGCGGCTCGATCCGGATTCACCAGCCCGACGTGCAAAAAACGGTGTTCGAGGAAGTGCTGCAAATCCCACCGGATATGGTGAAGGCGCGTTTCGGCTACATGCTGGAGGCGTTCCGCTATGGCGCTCCGCCGCACGGCGGCATTGCGCTCGGCTTTGACCGTCTCATTGCGATCCTCTGCGGCACGCCGAGCATCCGCGACGTGATTGCGTTTCCGAAAACCGCCAAAGGCACGGACTTGATGACTGACTCGCCTGGCAGCGTGGAGCCGAAGCAACTTCGCGACCTGCACCTGGAATTGAAAGTGGCGAAGAAGGAATAGCGTTGTAGCGCAGCTTTTCAAGCTGCTGTGCCGGCAGGTTTGCAACCTGCGAACGGTCCGATTTCATTCCGACATTCGATTCGTTCGGGCAGGTTACCGGTTTCAAACCGGCGGCACGGCAGGATGCAATCCTGCGTTACGCCTGCAAACCGGTTCGCCGTGGCTTCTACAGCGCGCAGGAATTTGACCTCACCCCCTCGAACCGTTGCGAAACCAAATCGTTGAATTGGGCCGCGCGTGGGTGCACAGCCAGCATCGGAATCTGGCCGTGATCGGTCTGTTATGGAAGGGCTTTGCGACGTATACCTGTGAGCGCGGGGGCTGATATTTGATCGGTTGGAGTTCGCTGTCGTCGCAGGATGCGGCGACGGGTGCCTCGGTTGCTGGCCGCCTGCCTTTCCTTGAGGGCAAAAATTTGCGGAGCGCCGGCAATTGACGTAGAGTTTAAAACGATTGATTTTTGACGTTCCTGGACCTGGGCCGGCTCTCACCGGCAAACGTGGCGCGTTATGTGTCGTAAAGCATGAAAAAACTCCGGACTTTCCTTCACGGTGTCAAAAACTTATGCCGGTTCGGCCGGACTGTCATTCTGGCGTTTTGGGATTTTGTTTTCAACCTCTGGTGGCGCGGAAGATCATCCAGCGTGGCGTCGCGCGCGCGATGGCTCCAACGCTGGTGCGGGCGACTGCTGGCGGATTTGAACATCCGCGTTGAGCGTCACGGCGTTCCGCCCGGTGCTGGAATGCTGGCCTGCAACCATCTCAGTTACCTTGACATCGCCGTGCTGGCAGCGGCGCAACCGATGGTCTTTGTCGCCAAAAGCGAGGTGCGTCACTGGCCGGTGTTAGGCCGGCTGGCGCGGTGCGCGGGTACTTTGTTTGTGCGGCGGGACCGGAAATCCGACGTGACACGGTTCAATGATGCCTTTGCCGCCGTCGTGAACGCAGGCGTGGTTTTGGGGTTGTTCCCGGAAGGCACGAGTTCAAATGGCCGGCAGGTTTTGCCGTTTCACTCCTCGTTGTTTGAACCGGCGGTCATGTCGCATTGGCCGGTGACGCCGGCCTGGATTGGTTACGCGCTGCCGGACGGTTCGGTGGAAGATGAAATTTGTTACTGGCGGGACATGACTTTTCTGCCGCACTTTCTCCGGCTGCTGGCCAGGAAAAACATTGAGGCAACGGTTGCTTATGGCACTGCGTTGCCACCAGGATTGGATCGCAAGCACATGGCGCGGGAATTGCGCCGGCAGACTTGCGAGCTGGGCGGACATCATCAGGCCGCAACCAACATGCAGGATCAGGAACATTTGCTGTTCTTCGGCACGGAGCCTTTGGGCCCGCAGCGGGAACATCCGCTCGTTCACCCGTCTTGATTGGACCGGAGCGCCGAAACTAATGACCGCTTTAGGTTAACTGCTTTTTGCGGTTTGGCTTGGGATTGGGCTTGTTGCGCTCCGCCGGACTTGCGATGCTATATGGGCAAGATTCTATGAAAGCATTACTTCAAAATTTGGTCACCATTCAGTCACTCGAGTTCGGCGTTGTCAAAGATAAGAACGCGGAGGCTTCCCTGGCAGAGTTACGCGCCAAGATCCCATCACAGATCCTCGGCCATTACGACCGCCTGGTCGCCCGCGGCAAAAAGGGCGTGGCGGCCCTTCATGGCCAGGTCTGCAGCGGCTGTCACATGCAGGTGCCGCTCGGCGTGGTGATGACGCTCCGGCGCGGAGACGATATCCAGCTCTGTGAGAGTTGCGGCCGGTATCTTTACCTGCCACCGGCAGAACCGGTGGTGGCACCGGAACCTGTCGTCAGCCCGAAACCGGCCAGAAAACCCCGGAAGACAAAGCGATCCTTGCAGGTGGCTTGACCTTGGCAGACGGCCGGACTTGGCTGCAAAGTCAGAGTGGCAAAGCCCGGGCAGGTTTTTTTGCCGGGGTGGACTTCTCCCGAAAACAAAAAAGCGGCAGCGACTTTGCTGCCGGGTTTTGAAAAACGCACAACTTTATTCGCCGTAAACAATCACCGTGGTCTTGACGTGCAGACCAAGCATACTGGTGACGTGGTAATCCACGTGTGAAATCTTGGTGATTCCACCGGCCGCCACCGCGGCTTTGATGCTGGAGTCGCCCGTGGCAACGCAGATGATGCCTTCCGAACTGGCTTCACCGACCTTGCTGGCTCCCGGGTTGCTCGTCGCCAAGACCGGGCCGGACACATCCGACTAAACCCGAACTCCGAAGTTGGCAGGGCCAGCGCGCTGCGCTGGCCCCGCGCCGTTCAGGCGCGGAACTGCGAGGTACATGGCAACCCCGTTTGCACCATTTCTTCCGACCGCTGAACGCGATCGGGAACAGCGCAGCGCGCTGTCCCTGCCACCCATTGGCAAAGCGCTATTTCGGAGTTCGGGCTAAATTACACCATCAGCTCCGCCTGCCAGGCCCATGGGGCCCACGCATCCGGTCGATAACACGTCCTACGCAACAGCGGACGCACACCCAATTGGTTTCCTTATGCGGGTAACAAAAAGCCCCTTCCCGTTGCCGGGAAGGGGCGTGAGAATTTAAACCAGCTATGGCGTGTGCGCCACGCGGTAGAACATTTGCACGTTGTTCCGCGTCGGCGTCAGATAACTGATGGTGCCGCCGGTGCCGGGGATAATGGGGCTGATGTTCTGCCAGGTTCCCGTGATGGCGGAGATCCCCTGAATCTGGTAGGTGGTGCCCACCTGGGTATTGAAGGCGACTTCCGCCGCCGTATAGATGGCCACGGTGTTGGTGTCGCCGTTGACGATGTTGTCGCCATTCACATAAATCACACCATTGATGGCGGTGGAGCCGCTGTGCGGATCAAGCCCCAAGGCGTACATCATCCAGTTGGGCAGACCGTTCGTATTGTTGATGGCATTGAGACCGGCGGCGGGGTTGGTGACAAAGTTGTTGCCAAAATAACTGATCTGCCACGCATCGGGCAGGCCGTCGTTGTTGGCGTCTCCAGTCAGGTCGCCGATGGAAGCCTTGAGCAGGCCGACCGCATAGGCGGCATTGTGGACGCCCTTGCTGCCGTCAGCATTGACCAGTTGCCAGTTGTAGGAGGCTTCCAGGAAGTTCGCCGGCCAATTGGTCTGGCTCGAGGGAGCCTTCACGAGGCCATCTGCTTTATAGTTGTTCGCATTGGTCTGGTAAGTCCCGTTCGGCAACAAGGTGGAGAGCTTGTCGAGAAGGTGCTGGACCTCGGTCTGGACGCCTTCGATGACGCCGTCACCGTTGTAATCCACCTTCACCATGTCAAATGAGGTGATCGGGCCGTGGCATTGGACGCAAACGGTAACCTTGTCCAATTCCGCCCCGGAACTGTTCGTGTAGGTCATGTTGAAGGTATGGCCGCCAGCCTGGAGATAGGCTGGATCGGTGGAGGCCACGGTCTGCATATGGCAGGCAACGCAGGTGTTGCTGACGGCAATGCTGTGCGCGGAACTGGGGATCGCCTTGCCGTAAGTCCAGCCGTTGGCGCCCTCGAGCATGTCGCCCGCCGGATTGTCGTGAACGCCGAAGGCGGAGCCACCGGCCCAGGTTTGTTGCAACAGCGGATATTTGACAATGCTATTGGTGACCGAACCGTTGCGGCTTTGATGGCAATTCATGCAGAAGGCCCCGCTGCCGGCGTTCGTGACCACGGTGCCATCGCCAAGGGTGACGAGGCTGTTGCGCAATTGATGCGGGTTGGACCCATCGTGCGGATCGTGACAGGTCTGGCAGGTGATGGCCTCATAAACGGTGTTGGCATTGTTGGTGGTGTACGTATTGGTGGTGCCCAGGGTCACTGCGTACTGGACAAAGCCGCCGGCGGTATGGCAGCGGACGCATGCGGCGCGGCTGGGGCCAGATGGCGTGCGGGTGGGCCGGGCGTGGATGGAATTGTTCCATTCAGCACCCTTGATATGATTGGGGGTTGCGTCATGACATTGCGTGCAGGCTCCTGCGGCGAAGCTGACGGAAATGGCGTTGGTATTGCCGGTTATGCCATGGGAAAACATATGCTGGCTGCCGGGGCCGTGACAATTTTCGCATTGGATGTTGGCCAGGCCTTGCAATTCCGCCGGCATGCTCGCCCAGTTGCCGTTGGTCAACACGGATGGGAAAGACCAGCCGTATGCCGTTGCCATGTCGTCAAAACCACCGTTGTTGGCGTTCGTATCGTAGCCGACGGTGTGACAGACGATGCAATTCTTGCTGTAGTGGCTGTTTTCCAGGCCGTCAATGGCCCGGGTGAAAAACGTGGCATGAGCCGTGTTCGTGTAAGTCGGATAAATGTTGGGCACACCCGCGAAACTGCCGCTGTGACAGGCGGCGCAGGCGTTGATGCCAAGATAAGTGGCTGCCGTGATGGTGGTGGCGATGTTCGTTGTGGTCGGGGCGATATTGGTCCCGTTGATGGTGCCGGTCGTGGTGATCGTGGCCAGGATGGTGTATTGCCCGACGACATCGGGACGCAGATACGTGCGTCCGGCCAGTTGGGACACCTTCCCGCCGGCGTTGTTATAAAGATCGGCCATCTTGTAGATTGGTACGTTGGCGCCCAATGGACTGGTGGCCAACACCGCCGCCGAACTCACCGGTTTGTTGGTGCTGGGCAGCGACCAGGTGACGCCAACGATGTTTGAAGGCGCAATGACCGCGGTGACGATGGCGTCCAGATAGACCGGCTCACCGATTGCAACGGTGTTGATGCCGGCAGAAAACTGGGCATTGGTCAGCCCGTACGCCGAGATTTCAGTTGGGGTGAGGGGACGCTGAACGACCTGGCCATTTAATGCGGTTGATGCCGCATTGACGGTGGATACGGCTCCGACAAGCGTCAATGCCAGGGCCGCAAGGACGGCAGACATTTTCGATAGGGGTTGGTTTGGTTTCATATGTTTATTGTTTGGTCTGGATTTACGATTGTCGGGGGTGATTGTTATGTATTCGCAGTTACAGTTTTTAATTCTTCGCTTCACACAGAACCCAGCCTGGTACCAATTCCACGTCGGCAACCGGCCGGGCGGCGGGGGGCGGATTCAATTTCACCAGCAGCGCGGCTGCACGCCGGGCGATGATTTCATTGCATTTGGAAAGTTCCTGTTCCCGCAGTTTGGAATTTTCGCGGACAATGGCCTCCAGATGGTCGATATTGTAGAGGTAAACGTTGTCCAGTTCCTCCACGTCCGGGGCAATGTCCCGGGGCACGGCAATGTCCACGAGGACCAGCGGACGGTTTGCGCGGGCGGCGAGGATGCCGGCGATCTCGTGCTTGTGGAGGACCGTGGTCGGGCTGCCGGTGGAACTGACCACAATGTCGGCCTCGATCATCGCGGTCATGCGCTCATCAAAAGACAGGGCGCGTCCGCCGAATTCCGCGGCCAGGGTCTGCGCGCGTTCGAGGGAACGGTTGGCGACCAGCACCGAACGGGTGCCGCCCTTGGCCAGATGGCGGACACAGGCCTCGCCCATCTTGCCCGCACCCAGGATCATGACCGTCTTGTCCGATAACCTGCCGGCAAAAACTTTTTCCGCCATCTCCACCGCCACACTGCCGACCGAGGTGGCTCCCCGGCCGATGCCCGTGTGCGTGCGGACTTCCTTGGCGACCTGCAGCGCGGTTTGAAACCAACGATTCAGGACGCGACCGGTCAACCCAACTGCTTGCGCTGCTTGATACGCGGTCTTGATCTGGCCGGTGATTTCAGTCTCGCCAATCACCATGGAATCCAGGCCGCTGGCGACCGAGAACAGGTGTTCCACGGCGGCGGCGCCTTCCTTGACATAGATATATGGCGTTACATCGAAATCGGGACACAACTGCTGGAAAATGCGAAAAATCTTGCCCTGGACCCAGGATGACGTCGCGCCATAGACCTCGACGCGATTGCAGGTGGAAACCAGCACGACTTCCTCCAGGCCGGCGTTGAGTTTGAGGCGGCAGCCGTAACACGGCAGAAGGGAGGGGCGCACCGCCAGTTTTTCACGCACTTCGACCGGCGCGGTTTTGTAACTCAGGCCTGCGACAAAAACATTCATGGGCAGTGTTTGTTTATGGTTGGATAAGAGACTTCATGCTCCGCCGATCTGGCTGGGCCGGTGCAACTGCCTGAAACATGAGTTCTTGCTTCACGCGTTAAATTTAGTAGAAGCCATAATCCGCGCTTCCCCTCTCTTGGCAACCACTACCCGTATTTTGGTATTAGAATAACAGTTTTAACATAATTGAATAATAAGATGCTTTATCTGTTGCATTTGGTTGTGTCAGGAAGGGTTTTACGGGTGGACGTTTATTGATATTAGAACAGCATTTATATGTTAATAACATTAATAAGAAATAATGTTTTATGGCGGGTTGGGGCTGGGAAAATTGTGTTTGTCGTCCGGGGAGGGATTGCCCACGCTGGTTGGCCGATTTCCATGAAGAACGAAATCATTCAACCTGCGGCGCCCGGGTGCCCGGCGGTGGCCAAAATCCTTTTGGAGGCCGTGGTCGTGCTGTTCACCGGCATCGTCTTCGCGCTGGCGGCCAACCAGGTGTCGCCGCGCGGACTGGTGCTCACACGGAACTATTTCCCGGCGGTAACCGGTCATCCGGTGTCTTCGGTGGCCGGGCCGGCCCCGCGGCCTGCAGCCACCAACACGCCGATGCCCAATCTGACGGAGTTGCTGGCGACACGATTGAAGGAACAAGGATTGCAATTGATAGATGGCGACCGGACCGTGGAACTTTACCGCGACCCGCGTTTCCAATCGGGACGCATCGTGTTCGTTGATGCGCGCGACGAAACGCACTACCGGGAAGGCCACATCCCGGGCGCTTATGAGTTCGATCCATACTATCCGGAGAAGTATTTTCCCACGGCACTTGCCCCTTGCCAGGCGGCGGAACAGATCGTGGTTTATTGTCATGGCGGAGATTGCGATGACAGCGAATCCGCCGCCCTCCTGCTGCGGGATGTCGGGATTGCCACCAACAAACTTTTCATTTACGGCGGCGGCATCACCGATTGGACCACCAACGGCTGGCCGGTCGAGATCGGCGAACGAAACAGCGGGAAGCTGCACCCGCCGGACAAATGAACGCCAACCCTCCCGCTTCACGCTGCGTCGCTGCAGATATTCTTGCCGTGGTGGCGAGGTGGCTGCTGGGCGCGACTTTTCTTTATCTGGGCCTGAACAAGGCGCTGCATCCGGTTGAATTTCTGAAGCTGATGCGGCAGTACGACATGGTGCAAAGCTCACTGCCGCTGAACGCCGCGGCCGCAATCCTGCCCTGGTTTGAAACCTTTTGCGGAATGTTGTTGCTGGCGGGTGTTGCCGTGCGGGGGACGGCCCTGATGCTGATCGTGATGCTGGTGCCGTTCACCGTGCTGGTGTTCCGGCGCGCCCTGGCCATCCATTCGGCGCTGGCCATTCCGTTTTGCGCGGTGAAATTCGATTGCGGTTGCGGCACCGGCGAAGTCTTCATCTGCCGCAAACTGCTGGAAAACGTGCTTTTTATCGTGCTGTCCGTCTGGCTGCTGTGCGGGTACGGTCGAATATTTTGTATCCGCCACGCTTTGCTGTCGGCGACCCCCCAAACCCGTTCACGTTCATGAAGCTGCTCCTAGATGTAATAGCCATTATTCTGATGGGAAGATTTATATGGGAATATGTGCTAAGTGCTGTGCCCGCATCCATCGCCCCGCAAAATCTTCATATTTTCTAGCTTCCTTGTCCCTCGCACATGATGCCAAAACCGCGACAAGGAAAAGAGCGAAAAGTGGTGCGAGGTGTCTCATGATGCCTAACGTCAAGAGCTGAGCCACGGCGGAACTGCGACATGGCACGACGGAAACCTTCTCGAACAACGGCCAGCGCCAACCGCCGTTGGCTGCGGTGAATGGTTGAACTGAGCCGCTGCGCGGCAGGGGAAGTCGGGCAGGCTTCGATTCATGGTCGGTTGTTTAAATTGCCGGGCAGTCGCGAGGCTGTCCTAGCCGCAGCACGTTCGACAATACAAAAACGCGTGAAATTTCAGGCGTTCATTCGCCATTGGGGCCGCTGCGGGTGGGACACCCGCAGTCCGGTGCCCTTTGGGCAACACACCCGAGTGATGCGTCCGGCCATTTGTATTACCAACGGTGATGATTTTATTTTCCTGCGGAAATTTCCCATGGCTGTAACGCTGGATCGTGGCGCAGGTTGATAACCTGCTGTATCACCGACTGGCAGTGGGACGAGCGTTCGAATTGGCGAGCCCCAGCGGATTACCGATTCGCGATACAGCAGACTGCCAGTCTGCGCCACTTTGGTTGCGGCTCCGCCGCGCTGGGTCTTACGCGTCTTTTGGCGGCCGAAAATTTGAGATGTCGCGGCGCTCCGATCACCGGCCTCCCAAGTTACGAGCCGCAACGATTCCATTCCCGCGTGATCGTGACCTCGGCCACAACCCCGAAGGCTTCCGGGTTTGTTTCCATTTTTGAACGCATCCCGAGGCCGCCCCGACAAATCTGGTGCAGAATCTGGTGCAACCTTGGGTTGAAGGACACAATCCCTTTGGGGCTGTGGAACCAAGCCACGGCAAGAAAAAGCGAGCTGCGAGCGGCTGCGCCAAGATTGGATGAAATAGTTGTTGCAACCCGGTTTTGGTTTGCTATATTCCGCGTTCCATTTTTAAGATTAAATGCCGACGATTAACCAATTGATCCGCAAGGGTCGCCGCAAGGTAAAGTACAAGTCCAAGTCGCCTGCCTTGGAGAACTCGCCGTTTCGACGTGGCGTGTGCATCCAGGTCATGACCCGCACGCCCAAGAAGCCCAACTCGGCCATGCGCAAGGTGGCCAAGGTGCGCCTCACCAACGGCTACGAAATCATCGCCTACATCCCGGACGAAGGCCACAATTTGCAGGAACACTCCATCGTCATGGTGCGTGGCGGCCGCGTGAAAGATTTGCCCGGTGTGCGCTATCACATTGTCCGCGGCCGGCTGGATGCGGCCGGGGTGGAAAAACGCCGGGTCAGCCGCTCAAAGTATGGTGTCAAACGTCCGAAGCCGGGCGCCAAGCCCGCTGCCGCGGCGGCACCGGCAGCAGCTGCCCCTGCAGCCTAAACCACTCCACGGTTCAACGATTTAACAAATCCCATGTCACGCAGACGACAAGCTACCCGACGAAAGATTGCCAAGGACGGAAAGTTCCAGAGCGTTCTGGTTTCACGGCTGGTCAACACCATCATGTATGGTGGCAAGAAGAGCACGGCGCAACGGATCGTTTATGGCGCCTTCGAGAGCATCTCCGAAAAGAACCCGGCGAGCAACCCGGTGGAAATTTTGCAACGCGCGGTGGACAACGCCAAGCCGCGCATTGAAACCAAGGCCCGGCGCGTGGGCGGCGCCACATATCAGGTGCCGTTGGAAGTGCCCTCCGACCGGCAGGCGGCGCTGGCGCTGCGCTGGATTGTGGATTTTGCCGACGCCCGCAAGGGCACGCCCATGCGCGAGGCGCTCGCGGCGGAAATTCTGGAAGCCTATCAAGGGCAGGGGAATGCCATTCGCAAGCGCGACGAGGTCCATAAGATGGCCCAGGCCAACAAGGCTTTTGCGCATTTCCGCTGGTAGGATTTTGTTTTAATTTGCCCCGGCAATTTGCACGTCCGGGGTTTTTTTGTTATTAATACAGGAAAGTAGAAGATTTTAGATATGCAAGCAGCGGCTGAAAACACCAAATCGGTCAATTCGCCCAATCGCGAATACACGATGGAGCGCACCCGCAACATCGGGATTGCGGCGCACATTGACGCGGGCAAGACGACCACAACCGAGCGCATTCTTTTTTACACCGGCCTGATTCACAAGATCGGGGACGTGGACGACGGCAACACGGTGACGGATTGGATGGAACAGGAGCGCGAGCGCGGCATCACGATCACGTCCGCCGCGGTGACGTGCTTTTGGACGCAGAAATCGGTGAAGGCGGGCGAAGACGCGGTCTATAAGGCGTTCAAGGACATCCCGCATCGCGTCAACATCATCGACACTCCGGGTCACGTGGATTTCACCGCCGAAGTTGAACGTTCCATGCGCGTGCTCGACGGCGCGGTCGCCGTGTTCTGCGGCGTGGCCGGCGTGCAGCCGCAATCCGAGACCGTCTGGCGCCAGGCGACCAAATACAAGGTGCCGCGCATCGCGTTCGTCAACAAGATGGACCGCACCGGCGCGAATTTTGAAAATGCGCTGAACGATATGCGCACGAAGCTTCGCGCGTATGCGTATCCGATTTTCCTGCCCATCGGCGCCGAGGATCATTTTGATGGGGTCATTGATATCGTCAACCAGAAGGCCATTCTTTGGGGGCCGGGCGACGTGGTCAACGAAGGCCTGAATTACGAGGTAAAGGACATACCGGCCGAGCATCAGGAACGTGCCAAGGCCGCGCTTGCGGAATTGATCGACGCCGTTTCCAACAAAGACGACGAGATTGCCGGCCTGGTGATTGAGGAAAAGCCGATTACGCCGCCGGTGCTCAAGGCGGCGATCCGCCGGTTGACCTGCAAGATTGAACTGGTTCCGGTATTATGCGGCTCAGCCTTCAAAAAGAAGGGCGTGCAGCCATTGATTGACGCGGTGGTGGATTATCTGCCTGGTCCGCTGGACGTTCCCGGTGCGGAAGGCACCGAGGTGGGCACTGAAAATCCCGTTCACGTCGAGACCAGTGACGGCAACAAGTTTTGTTCACTGGCGTTCAAGCTGTGGACGGACGTCTATGCGGGCAAGCTGGTGTTCTTCCGGGTTTATTCCGGCCAGCTCAAGAAGGGCGACACCATTTACAATCCGCGCACGCGCAAACGCGAACGCGTCAGCCGCCTGATGGTCATTCAGGGCAGCGAACGCAAGGACATCAACCAGGTTTACGCCGGCGACATCGCCGCGCTCGTCGGTCTGCGCAACATCACCACCGGTGACACGTTGTGCGATGAAGATTACGACGTGACGCTCGAACCGCCGACATTCCCCGAACCGGTCATCAGCATGGCCGTCGAACCGAAAACGCGGGCTGACCGCGACAAGATGTCCGAAGGTTTGCAGCGGCTGGCCGAGGAAGACCCGACGTTCCGTTGTTTCACGAACGAAGAAACCGGCCAATTGATCATCGCCGGCATGGGCGAGTTGCATCTGGAAATCATTTGCGACCGGCTCA
>CAZKTW010000053.1:0-17087 GCA_964555775.1 uncultured Bifidobacteriaceae bacterium
CGCGCGGCAGGTTGGCCGTGAAGGTGTCGTCGTCGAAAAAGTATTCCTTCACTTCCGGAAAAAGTTTTTTGAGATGGGCCATCTCGCCGGCGACGTTGTCCGCCGAGCGGACGCGGTATTTGTGTCCGCCAATGGTCTGTGGCCAGAGGCAGAAAGTGCATTGCGCCGGACAGCCGCGCCCGGTGTACAGGCTCATGTACGGGTGATTAAGGTAGCCGTTGTAATATTTCTGCACGTCCACGTCGCGGCGGTAAACGTCCGCCACCCACGGGAGCGTGTCGAGGTTCTGGATCAGTTCGCGTTCGGGATTGTGACGGATCTTGCCGTCGTTTTTGTCCTTGTAGGAAAGCCCGGCGATGGTCGAGAGTTCGCGTCCTTCGGCCACTTCCTTGCAGGTGTAATCAAATTCCTTGCGTCCGACCCAGTCAATGGCCGTCGAGGCCTTGAGCGTTTCGGTCGGCAGCACGGCGGCATGCGCCCCGACAAAGCCGATTTTCGTTTCCGGCTTTTGTTTTTTGATGGCCTCGGCCACCCGGCAATCATTCTTCAGCGAAGGCGTGCTGGTATGAATGATGACATGATCGAAGTCCTTCGCCACCCGGAGGCATTCCTCCTTGCCGATGTTGTGCGGCGGGCAATCGAGCAGCTTTGAATTCGGCGTGAGTGCAGCCGGTTGCGCGAGCCAGGTCGGATACCAATAGCTGGTGACTTCGCGTACCGTCTGGTAGCGCGCGCCGGCGCCGCCATCAAAACCATCAAAGCTCGGAGGTGAAAGATAGAGTGTTTTGCTCATTTGAATTCCAAAAATTTCCGCGGCGAAACCGTTTATTCGGTCTTTTTCGCGTCCTTGATCTTTGCCAGCAAATCATCGCGTTCGGACGTTTCACTTGTGCCGCAGCTGGTTCCAACGTGCGCCGCATGATGTTCCTCTTCCTTGCGTGAAAACGCCCCACGCGCACCGGCGGCGGGTGAATTGATGGCGGCCTTGGCCTCGGCCAGGTGGCCTTTGCCGATGGTCACGCCGTTGAAAGCGCGTTTGGCCAGTTCCGGCGAGGCGGGATACGGTTTCGGTTTGGCGCCGAAATTGTATTTGATGTTTTTCCAGTTGTCGCCGCTTTGATAATTGGTGCCGAGCGCGCCGCTGGGATCGTAGCCGCAATGGACCATGCAGTTTTCGCAACGCGGGTCGCGCGCGACGCCGTCAACGACGCCGTATTTTTCCCAGTCCACCTTCGTCAGCATTTCCTGATAACCGTGGTAATGGCCATCGGTCATCAGGTAGCACGGCGCCTTCCAGCCTTTGACGTTGTAGGTCGGGATGGCCCACGCGGTGCAGGTCAGCTCACGTTTGCCGGCGAGAAATTCCTGGTACACCGGTGTGCCGAAAATGGTGAAGGCCTTGCCCCAGTCGAGAATCTTTGCGAACTTCTGCCGCGTCATCTTGCGGGTGAGAAAGAAATCCTCGGGCTGCTTGCCGAGCCGCGTGACCATGTCCTTCTTCGCCGCGTCGTATTCGTAGCCGGGCGAAATCGTATGGCCATCCACCTCAAGCGAGCTGAGGAACTTGAACATGTCCTCAATTTCCGTAACGTCGGTCTCTTTATAGACCGTCGTATTCGTGGCGACCTGGTAGCCGAGGACCTTGGCCATTTTGATGGCTTCGACACATTCCTTGAACACGCCTTCACGTTCGACGATGAGGTCGTGCGTGAATTCGAGCCCGTCCACGTGAACGTTCCAATACATCCATTTGGTCGGGCGGATGACGACCTTGCTCCGCGCGGCGGCATCGGATTTGCGGATCGTTTCGGCGTCCTTGTCGGAAATCAATTTCTGGTCGAGCAACTTTTTCAACGTCGGCTCGGTGGCCGGCGAATAGATCGCCGCCAGGTAATCGCGCATCTTTTTCCGCATGAACATGGCGTTCGTGCAGACGTAAATGACGCGGTTTTGCGCGAGCAGGCCGGCAATGAGCTCCTCGATCTTCGGATAAATCAACGGCTCTCCGCCGCAAATGGAAACCATCGGCGCATCACATTCCACCGCTGCCTCGAGGCATTTTTCCAGCGGCACCATGTCCTTGAGCGACGTGGAATATTCACGGATGCGGCCACAGCCAGTGCAGGTGAGATTGCAGGTGTGCAGCGGTTCGAGTTGCAGCACCATTGCAAACTTGGGTGTTTTGCGCAGTTTGTGCTTGATGATGTGACTGGCAATCTTCTTCGTCAGAGCAAAGGGAAATCGCATAGATGGATTAGTATTGGACTTGGGCGAGTTGAGGAGATGCCGGGGCCAGGGCCAGCGGCGCCTGTGGCGCGGCCGGCGGATCGGTTTTCGCGCCCGGCAGGAAAAACATGGCGGGCGAAACGCTGCCGCCGGCGTTGATGCCGGAACAGCCGGCGCCCAACCAGGCGAGCATTATCGGCATTGCCAGCCACAGGAATTTCCAATTTAATCTCACTTGCCCAGTATAAATCAGCCCGATGCGATGGCAACTTTTAATTCCGAAGATGGAAATTGTTAATTCCAGGGCCCGGCACTCCGCGCCTGGCAGATGGGCGCCCGCCATTTTTCTTTTTATCAGTGCGGGAATTGTTTTCGCCGGTGAAACGCAAAGCGCCATTTTTGCCGGACACGCCGAGGCGGCCTTTAAACGCGCGCAGGCGCAATTTCAATCGAACACCAACAGCTCGGCCGCCGCGTGGCAGTTTGCCCGCGCATGTTACGACCTGAATGACTTCATCACGAACAATGCCGGGCGCGCCGAACTGGCCGGCCAGGGGATTGCCGCCTGCCGGCAACTGCTGGCGCGTGAAACCAATTCGACTCCGGGCCATTATTATCTGGCCATTGAACTCGGCCAGCTCGCTGACACCAAGAGAAACCTGTCGGCCATCAAAATGGTGCGGGAAATGGAGCGCGAGTTCAAAACGGCGGACGACTTGGACGAACATTTCGATTACGCCGGTCCCGCGCGTTGCCTGGGCCTGTTGTATCGGGATGCGCCCGGCTGGCCGATCAGTGTCGGAAGCCGGCACAAGGCACGCGAATGGCTGGAACAGGCCGCCAAACTCGCGCCCGATTATCCCGAGAACCAGTTGTATCTGGTTGAATCGTATTCGCAGTGGAAGGAACTGGAAGCCGCCGGCAAGGCCTTGCAACACCTTGACGCCCTCTGGCCGGCGGCCCGGACGAATTTCAGCGGCGAGGCCTGGGAGCGAAGCTGGGCCGACTGGGAAACCCGGCGCGATGCCGCGCGCGAAAAACTCGGCGAAAGTCCGGCCGCGGGGAAAGCGCCGAAAGGTTCTCTGAACTGAAATTTACTATGGCGCAATCACGCGGTTGAGCTACTCTTGAGCTTGAAAGCTGTTGGGACGGTAATTGATATGGCTAAAAAATTCATCGCGGCACTGGCTGACTCGGGGATGTTCCTGCGGGAATGGTTTGCCGACCCGCAGCGGACCGGCTCGGTCACGCCCAGTTCGCCCAAGCTCGCGGCCGCCATGGCGCGCTGGCTGCCCGCCGACCCGGAAAGTTACGTGCTTGAACTCGGACCCGGCACCGGTGCGGTCACGGAAGCGCTCATCGGGCGCGGCCTGCGCGAGGACCGTCTGGTGGCCATCGAACGGAATCCAAAGATGGCGCGCCTGCTCCGCAAACGTTTTCCCAGCGCGCACATCATCACCGGCGATGCCTGGCATCTGGACGACCTGTTGCGGGAGCGGCCCGAACCGATTGAATCCGTCGGCGCGGTCATTTCCAGCCTGCCGTTATTGAATTTTGCGCCCGAAGAAGCGGAGGGGCTGGCACAAAAAATCCGGACGATGCTGGAACCCCAGGGCAAGTGGGTGCAATACAGCTACCGCATTCACAAACGGCGCACGCGCGGCACCTCAAAATTCCATCTGCTCGCCTCAAAAATCGTCTGGTTCAATCTCCCGCCCGCCCGCGTGAACGTTTATCAGAAGTAGCGGCAGCCATCCTGGCTGCCGTAGAGGGTGGCATCCTGCCACCCGGATTAGGATTGAAAGGACAGGGCTGTTGAACAATTCAAGCCGTTGGCGTGGTCAAAAGTTTTATTCCGCCGGGCTGGAAGCGCCGGCTCCACGGCAGGCAAGGATGCCCGCCGCCACAAGCCCCGATGATCCTACTTCTCCGGCACTTCAATCACATCGCCGTCGCGAAGCCAGAGGTCGGGCCCGGCGCCAAATTGCCCGTCATTGCGACTGCGATCCGTGATTGCCTGCAAACGTTGCGAGAAGCTGCTGCCGAACGGAGCCGCTTCCGGCGATGTCGCGCAATTTATCACCCATTCGTGCTTTTTTTTGGTCACCGGATCGTGGCGGGTGACTTTCACGCGCGTAAGGTCAGACGAAGACAACAGAACTTTTTTGGCTTCGGAACCATTCAGAACCGAACCGAGGAGAGAATAATAAGGAATGGGATAAAGTGAAAGCTGCACTTTTTGGTCTCTCACCACGAGTTGGGCACTGCCTTCCAGACATTTGGCTATTGCGCCACGTTGGCTGTCCGTCATCCCAACCGAGGCATCGCCCAAGGCGTGTTCGCGTTCGGGAATTTCCACCATGTCGCCAAACTCCAACGGCAGATCTTTAGAGCAGTCAATTCCATTCGTGCTATCGAGCAAATTGACGGTTTTTCGCATTGCGTTGGTTGAATTGTGATTCGGACGCATGACGGTGATGTGCGTCAGGTCGGGAAAGGGCATCATGGAATTGGCGGGATAACCCACCCAGGTGCCGTTCCCTTGCGAAACCGAATACGTTTGGGTTGACTCGTAATAATTGAGAATCGTTTCAAGCAAGGTAAACCGGTTCCAGTCATTCGTTCCTTTTTGAAAAACCGGTTGCGAAAAATTGGCCGAGGGACGGCTTACCATGATTCGGTCCCAATGCGGCAGGTTGTCCAGCGCGCCGTGCTGGCGCAGCAAGTCGGCCAGCTCGCCGGCCTTCTTCTTTCCGGCAGAATCAGTAGTAAGATTATCGGCTTTTGTTTTCTCTTTGAGGATGTCCAGCGGCGTCTGGCCACTTACATCGCGCACGTTCTGATCGGCTTTGAAAGCGAGCAACAGATCAAAGACTTTCCTGTCCGCCAAATTATTCGCGGCCCAATGCAGCGGCGAGAAGTTGCCAATCGGGTCGCGCGCATTGGGATTCGCGCCGTGTTTGAACAGTGTTTCCACGGCTGCGGCATTATTCTGCCGGGCAGCCTCACCCAACGGGGTCCAATTAACAGCGCTGTTGCCAACCCTGGCATTCGGACTCACACCCATCGCATCAACTTTTGCGCCCGCGTCCAGCAACGCTTCAAGAATGTTCGTTTCCGACAGCGCGCTGAACAACAATGACTGCCCGTCAGTTTGCGAATCATTCGGGTCGGCCTTGCACTTCAAAAGTAGCTTTACCATCGGCAACTGCCCGGTGGAAACGGCCAGATAAAGCGGTGTGTAGGCGGCCCGGTCGCGGGAATTTGCACCGCTGTACACCGGAACGCCAAAGGGTACCGGCCAATCCATGCCGCCCTTCAGATTCGGATTTGCTCCGTTCGCAAGCAACAATTCGGCAGAGCCGACATCCTGCTTGTGAATGGCACAGAGCAACGGCACGTCAAGCTTTCCAGCGTTGGGATCGGCCTTGGCAGCCAGCAACAACCTTACAACTTTTGAACTGTCTCTTTCCGCCGCATAGCTTAATGGAGTGCGTCCCTCCGGATCTTCCGTGTTAGGATTTGTCCCGGCGTCCAAGAGCGCCTGAAAAATCTCCGGCGCGTTCCCGATGGCGTAGTTGAGCGGCGACCGTCCTTTGCCGTCCTTGAGGTTCGTATTCGCACCGGCAGCCAGCAGCATTTGAATGATTTCTAATTGCCCGGATGACGCGGCCAAAAACAATGGTGTTGATCCACCGGTGTTCGGGATATTGACGTCGGCATGGTTGGCGAGGAGCACTTCTGCCACCGCCTGAAACCCGCGTCCGGCGGCATAGTGTAAAGCGGTATCACCATCGTTCTCTTTTGCATTTACGTCTGCCCCGCGACTTAACAACAGTTCAACCATCGCCCGGTTGCCGTTTCTGGCGGCCGCGAGCAAAGGCACATGGTGGTTTATCCCTTCGATATTCGCGCCATGATCCAACAAGAAACCGGCGACACGCAATTGTCCCTTGCCGGCGGCGGCATAGAGCGGCGCATCAGCGCCGCGTTCAGCATTGATCAAATCCGGGCTGTTCTGGATCAGTTGCTCGATGCGGCGGATGTCCAGGTCTTCGCCGTCAGATGTCGGTACCATCGCATCCTGCGGGTTCTTCGTAATGATGGCCTGCAATCGTTGCTCAAAATGGGGCTGGGATGCGGCGCCCAATCCGGTCAGATTCTCCCGGCTTAATGTGGCGAGGGTCTGTTGGTCGGAAAATTCGCGGAGGATGCGCTGGTACTGGACAACCGCGTCGTTGGTCTGGCCGAGTTTGCGATAACATTCGCCCAGACGGAAAATCGCCGTGGCCGCGATCTGCCGGTCCTGGTCAAATTGCGTGGCGAGCGCCTGGTAATTGGAAATGGCCGCGTCGAGGTTGCGGTTGGCCTCCTCCTCGAACAAGCCTTTCTGCAGGGCCGCCGTGAGGTCGTTGGTGGCGGCACGCAAACCCAGGGGCATTAGCGCAAAGACGCAAAGGAGCAAAGAGGCCATCGGGAGCTTAACGCAAAGACGCCGAGAACGCGGAGAAACGCAGAGAAAATTATGTATTTCTTTCTCTGCGCTTCTCTGCGTCTCTGCGTTGGTCAGAACAGTAAATTGAGTTTTCATGGCTTGAATCATGGCTCGGTCAGTCGTTTTAGTTGTCATGCTTTTACAAAATCGGGAAAACCATTCAACAACCAATGCCGACCATTCGCGGATTTCAATTTGCAGCGCGCACGGAGTGACGCGCCCTACCATTGGATGTTGGGCGTTGAATGTTGAATGTTCGACGTTCATTTCCCCTCCAGTTCCAGCCGGTATCCCACGCCATGCACCGTCTTGAGCCAGCGCGGTTCGTCCGGGTCCCGCTCCAGTTTGGCGCGCAGGCTGGCGATGTGATTGTCCACCGTGCGCGTCGTCTGAAATGCGGCATAGCCCCAGACCACGTCGAGAAACCGTTCGCGCGTGACCGGCTCACCCTCGGCTTCGGCCATCAGTCGCAGCATGGAAAATTCCTTGGCCGTCAGGTGAACCGGCTTTTTGCCGCGCGCCGCAGTCTGCCGGGCCAGGTCAATTTCAATTTCACCCAGCTTCAGTTTTCCCGCCGCTTTGCCCTGCCGCTGAAACCGCCGCAGCAACGCCCGGACGCGGGCGAGCAGTTCCTCGGTGCTGAAGGGTTTGACGAGATAATCGTCCGCCCCGGCATCCAAGCCGGCGACGCGGTCCTCGATCTGCCCCTTGGCGGTGAGCATGAGTACGGGCATGGTGTTGGCCAGGCGGCGCAACTCGGCGCACAACCCGAAACCGTCGAGCTTCGGCATCATGATGTCGAGCAGGATCAGGTCGGGCTTTTCGTCAAGCGCGCGCTGGAGGCCGCTTTCGCCATCCACCGCCGACAACACCCGGTAACCCTCCGCGACGAGCAAGTCGGTCAGCGCCGTTCGCATCGGCGCTTCGTCTTCGATGATTAAAATGCGTTCCATTTTTAAGAAAGGGGAAACATTCAACATTCAACATTCAACGTCCAACTTCCAATGCCGGACAACTTCGGCGTTGAATGTTGAATGTTTTTTCATTTTTCAAACGGCAATTCGATGGTAAACCGGCTGCCTTTGCCAGGCTCGCTCTGCACGCGCACCTTTCCGCCATGCGCCTCGACGATGTGTTTGACGATGCTCAGGCCGATTCCAACACCTTGCGTCTCGCGCCGCAACTCGGAACCGCGCCGGTAAAACCGTTCGAAAATCTTTTCCTGTTCCTCCGGCGGGATGCCGGGACCGTGGTCCTGAACCCACAGGGCCAGGCGAGGATGGAGGATGGAGGATGGAGGGTGGGTGGGTACGCTGGAGGGTTCATCCCGCATTCCGCACTCCGCACTCCGCACTTCCACCCCCACCGTTACCATCTCGCCTTTCGGTGAATGTTTAATGGCATTGTCAATCAGGTTGACCAGCGCCTGTTGAATCGCCCGCCCGTCCATATCCATTTCGGATTTCGGATTTCGGATTTCGGATTTCAGCTCCAGGCGCACCCCTTTCTCCGCCGCATTCGGTTCCATGAGTTTCACCGTGGTCTGGACCAGCGCCACGATGTCGGTCGGTTCGAACTCGTATTGTTTGCGGCCCGATTCGATGCGGGAGAAATCGAGCACGTTTTCGATGAGCGCTGACAACCGCCGGCATTCCTGGACAATGAACCCGAAATATTCCTTTTGCTTTTGCGGCTCCGGCACTTTTTCGCGCTCCAGATTTTCCGCCATGAGTCGCACGGACGCGATGGGCGCGCGCAATTCGTGCGAGACGCTGGAAACGAAATTGGATTTCAATTCGCTGAGTTGTCGTTGCTGGCAGAATGCCCCCCAGGCGGTCAGCAATCCGATCAGGGCGGCCAGCGCTGAAACGGCCACGAGCGCGCCAAACCAGAACGTACGAGCGCGCTGGCGTTGAAAGAGCTTGTCCGGGCTGGTGAGATAAACGTTCACGTTCAGGAGCTGCTCCGGCTGGACCGCCGAGGCCAGGACATTGGTGGCCAGCGCGTTCAATGTCGTTCTGACTTCCCCGCCACCGGCCTTGCCACCGGGGCGGTAATAAAAGGTCCACAGGTGGAGATCCGGCGCGAACTTGCTGATTTTCTTTCCCGCCACTTCGACGCCAATGCCGAAATAATCGGGAATCTGTTTTCTGCCGACCACCAATTCCGTGATGAGACGACCGAGATCGGATTCACCGCGGCAGACAAACCAACGATTGGTTTTATTTTCGCCGGCCGCGAAGGCCAGCCAGTCCCGGTCCAACGTGCCGCCGGCAATCCGATGCGCCACGGTGGCCACGGCGTTGGAACTGTAGATTAAACCGAAAGCATTGAAACCATTGGTCACCACTACAAAACCCCGGTAAGCATTTTGCGCGACTTTCTGGCTCGGACCCGGAACATCCGGCACGTACAGGAGACCGGGTGTGGCGAACCAAAAACAGCGGGGAAACGAAACCGGCGTTGCGGTGGTTCCTGCGGCCGATCGCTGATTGCCGTCCTCCGCCATTTGATTCCCGTCGCTGGCGCTGATTGACATCAGCGGAAACGAAGCTGGCGCGGGATTTGGCCGCGCAGACAAATAACGCCCGGCGGCGGCATACAACTGGCGGGCGGCGGCGTGGTTTTGCCAGAGCATCTGCCATTTCAACTGAAGGCTCGAACGAATTTGGGCAGCTTGCTGGCCAGTCCCGGCCGGCAGCCTTTCCGCCTGGCTAAAAAGTTCCGGCGTCAACAGCGTAGGCTGGCAGACGATGTTGGAATACAGGGATTCAACGGAAAGGGAATTTGTCCGGGCGAGGTCGGGCGCAACGGCTGCCAGTTGGAGCCACTTCAATCGGGCCAGCGGTTGGAGGGGAAGGCCGCTCTCACCCACCGCACCCGGATATTTTTCAATCACCCGCTCAAACATCTCCGCCGCTTCCACAGTCTTTCCCTGTCGGGTCAGCGCCAGGCCCAGACCATAGTCTGCCGCCGCCGCAAACCTTTCGGGCGGGCGGGAATTGATGAAATCTCTGAAGTCCTGGACACCCGCGTCGGCATCCTGCAACCGCCACCAAAGTCGTGTTTGTTCCGGGTTCAATTCGCCCGGGATAAACGGTTTCGGCACGGGGACCGGGGCAACCGCCGGTGGAAAAATCAATTGGCCGGCTGGATCAACCTCGAAAGCGGGACCGTTGGACGGATCCAAAAAGGATGATTCTTTCACCGTGAGTTCATTCCCGATCCGGGTGGCAAGGTCATCGGCGACGGCCTGTGCCCGCTCCTGCGCGTCGTGTTCCGCGAGAATTTTGTCCTGCCGCAGCGATGCCCAGCCGATGGCCGTCAGCACGGCCACCGGCAGCAGAATCAACACCCCCTGCCAGAAGAACGTCGGTTTGCGGGATGTGCGGGGCGCGGCCATGGGCTTTCTTTATGCGACCAACCTACACACCCGGCAAGCCGCAGTTGTCACGGTTTTGCAAAATCAGCCGAAGTTAACGAATGATCGACCGGTTGATGATGGCGGCCAGATTTTTGGCTTCGTGGGCGCTGAAACTGCCGGAAATTTGAGTCGTACCGCCGGTGATTTCCGATTGAATCACGGGGGCCTCCTGCAGTTGGCCATCCACGATGATCGCCAGGCGTTGGTGGAGGTTCCAGCGGGTGATCTCCGCAAACTGCCGGCGGCCCTGGTCGGTGAAGACAATCTCGATGCACGGCATGCCCAGGGTATTCGTGATGACGTTGGCCGATTTGACGGCTGTTTGATCCAGCAGAACCGTTCTTTGCACGTACAAGGTTTCGGTCTGTGGCGGACTGCCCGCATGATTGGAGACAACGTGGGACATGGGTTCGGCATCAACTGACGGAACATCCACCACCAACCGAATCTGAAATGCCGGGCCCAGGGTCACCGTGGTCGGGCCGGTGTACAAAGTTGCATTCGTCGCGCTTGGCCGGGATAAGGATTGTTTCAGTTGATCCACCAGGGCGCGGATCTGGCTGTCTTTCGAGTTTTGCATGGCCGGCATATGTGAAGCGGTTTCCGCCACCAACAAGGCATCGGCGACGTGGTTTTGCTCCAGCAACAGGTTCACATAACGATAAACGGTCTCGGGCGAATAGGGGCACAGTGCCCACGCCTGGCGAAAGGCGAAGTCCGCTTCATGGCCCAGGCGATATTTATCCGCAATGTCGGCCGCATGCTTCATCCGCCAGAAATAAATTCCGGCGACGGATGACCGCAGCTTGGAGTACATCTTGCAGGCGTAATCGTTCTGGACAAAGCGCGGGTCGCCCTTAAAGCCGCCGAGGTCCTGCCGCAAATACACCTTTTCCGCAAACCGGGCGACGTCCGCGACGGAAGTCTCATCGTGCAACCAGTCGCCGATCATCGGCGCCACCTGCCGGGTCCAATAATCGTGGTCGGCGCCGATGGTCTCGGCGGACAATTGCGGCAACGGTTGCCGGTTGATTTTCATGATCAGGCCGTGCGGTTCGAGATGGGGATACATCCAGTCGAGCGGGAAACTTTCTTCAATGTAGAATTCGCGGTCTGGAGCCTTGTCGAAGATGATTTTGGCCAGCAAAGCATTGATTTGCATGACCGCCACCTGGCCGCTGACCTGGACGCGGCGGGTGTCTTTGTCCATTTTGAAATCCTCACCGGGTTTCAATTGGTGCTGCTCGTAACGTTGCTGGGCGTCCTTGATGTAATCCTGAAAACATTTTTGCGAATCTTCGCTCGTGGGAATGTAGAGTCTGTTTCCATACATGCTGCGCAAATAGTCGAGATAAGTCCCGTCAGCCAGGGCGTTCTGCGTGAGCACAAAAAACGGGTCGGCATTCGCCTGGGATGGGCACATCGCCGTTACGAGAAAGCGTCCCGGGTCCGTGCCGCCAAAATAAACACTGCCGGGGGGAATGGATTGGATGATGTCCCGGGCGAAGGCCGCGGCATACTTGTCCTCCCCGTGCGCAAAACCGTCAAAGGCGCCCCAGATTTCCTTTGCCGCCTCCCACTGGATTCCATGCAGGCTGTTGTCCGAAGCATTGGTGGATCCCTGGCCCTTGTATTGCGGCGCGCTTTGGCGCAAATCTTCAAACACGTTGCTGATCGTCAGCCAGTCCCCCTTTTCGCCGGCGGCAAACAGGGACTTGAAATCCGGTGGCAATTCATGGCCATCGGCCCGGGCCGCCGCGCCGGCCTGCGCTTCCTTTTCCGCAACGAATTGCTTCAACTGGCCGGCCGCCTCCGAATTCTTGAACGACCAGGCTTCGGACGGTGATTTGTCCGCCGCATATGCCCCAATCAACAGGCCAAAACCGAGAACGGTCAGCGTAATGAGGACCGCCGTCATTTTCGCAATCCGTTTCCGGTTGCGACGGTCGTCGAGGATGGCGGTAACCCGCTGTTCGAGCCCGGAGGGCCGCGCCATGGCCACCGCGCCCCCCAAACCTGAGGCGCCGGCAAATTGCTGCGCGATCTCCACCAGATGTCCCGCATATTCCGACGGCCGCGCTCCGGTGTTCAAAACGAAATCGTCGCAGGCCCTTTCCCGTTCGGCCCGCATCCGGCCGGCGGCGATCCAGGCCAGCGGATTGAACCAATAAATGAGGCAAACAACATGAGCCAACTCCTGGGTGAAACAATCCCAGCGCCGGACATGGGCCAGTTCATGACGCAGCACCACCCGCAGGCGTTCACCGTTCCATTCCCGCGACTCGGCTGGAAGCAAAATTACCGGCCGCCAAAACCCCCACGTCATTGGTGTGACCGGCGTGTCCGAAACCAGCAATTTCACCGGCCGCCGAATCCGATAATCACGTCGGAGATCCGCCACCAGGTCCAGCCACTGCGAATTTTCGTCAGCGCGAGTGCGGCGGGCCATTCGACGCAGCCGGAATTGGACCGCCAAGAGCCGTGCGCCTCCCAGCGCCAGCCCGGCCAGCCAGACGCCAACGACGATCAGCTTCCAATCAGTCCCAGCACCTGGCGCCTTCGGGATTGAACTGGACGCATTTGATTGATGAGGAGCGTCGGCTGGATTTGAAGACATCACCGGGGACGGCGCGGTTTCCGGCCGGGTTGGGTTTCGGAAGGTCAACGTCAACGAATCGGGCAGACTGTTCAGACTGGCTGGAGCCAGCCAGCCGGGCGCGTGCCACCGGGGCAGACATTGCATGAACAACGGCAGGCACAGCAGGCAGAGAAAGGTCATCGTCCAGGCCAGGTGCCGGGCCGCGGCGGAACCGCGACGCCACAACGTCATGACGGTGACAAGCAAAACGAGCAGGATCGCACTTTTCCACGCCACCGGGCCGAGCCATCCGCTCCAATCCGCCAACGCCTGCATGAGAGTTCCGGTTTTCATCGCTTGTCTTCCTTCCTTTCCGCCTGTTTGATGATTTCCTGCAATCGTTTCAGTTCCGCTTCCGACAATCTTTTGTCCGAGGCCTCCAGCAGTGCCGCCACGGCATGATCCACGGATCCGCCAAAGAACGTCGCGAGAATCCGCTTGAACGCCGAACGGCTGGCGGACTGGCGCGATGCGCGGGGCAGATAAATGTAGCGCGCGCCCTCCTGCCGGTGCCGGATGTGTCCCTTTTCCTCCAGGATCCGCAGCAATGCCCGCACGGCGGAGTAACCGGGTGCGTCTGGCAAAGCCGCCCGGACCTCGGCCGCCGTGGCGGATTCCTTCGCGTGCAAAACGTCCAGGATCTGGCGTTCCCTCCGGCTGAGATGCTGTTCGTTATTCATGATGTGTGCTAAATTCTTAGCATCAACGGCGGACAAGTCAACTTCAAAATGCTAAAATTTTAGCAGGCGGCTTTTCGCCGGATGGGTGTCCGGTTGCCAGCCTCCGCGGGTTTTGGCCGCTGCTTTCACCGGATAGACACCGACCGTCGCGTTTTTGTATGTGCGCCGGCAGGTGACGGCCGGCGGGACCCTGGCGCTCCCGAAAGGTTATGGAAAGGTTTCTCCCCGCCTGGAATTCGGTAGCCAAAAACAAAGCGCCGCTGCAGCGAGCAGCGCGCCGCCCAAAACCCCGAACGGAATGCCGATGCCGTGGGTCCGGCTCTTCAATTCCCCGACGATGGCCGGGCCGAGATAACCGCCGACGTTCCCGAGCGCATTCACCAGGCCGATGACTGCGCCGGCAGTCGCGCGCGGCATCGTTTCCGTGGGAATGGCAAAGAACGGAGCCAGTCCCGCAAACGGCCCCGGAATGGCCAGGCACAGGAACACATACGAAAGCCAGAAGGAATGGTCCTTGAGCAAAACACTCGCGATGAGGGATGTGCCGCTGACGGCATAAATGAAGGCAGCGTGACCGCGGCGTTCGCCTGTCCGGTCTGAATGCCGCGAAAGAAGCACCATGACGACAGCGGTGACCAAGTAAGGAACGGCGAAAAGCAGGCCGGTTTCGAGGCCGGTGAAATTGTGGCCGCCGCCTTTGATCCCTTCCGTGAGGAACGTGTTGCAGCCGTAGGAGGCGAAGTTGTAAAGGAAACAGATCGCCAGCATGGCAAAAACCACCGGCTGACCGAAGGTGCGCCAGAGTGAAATCTTTTTTGCCGGCTCCAGTTCCAGGTTCTCGCGTTGCAGCGTGGTTTCGAGAAAATCCTTTTCCTCGCGCGAAATCCACTTCGCGTCCCGCGGATGGTCCTTGATGAAATAAAGCCAGACCGGCAGCCAGAGGAACGGCAGGGCGCCTTCCAGCATGAGCATCGTCTGCCAGCCCCAGCCGCCCAACAGCCAGCCGGTGACCGGCGCGGACGCGGCAACCGCCAGCGGCTGACACAGGTTCCAGTACGCATTCGCGCGGGCGCGTTCCTGGCGCGGAAACCAGTTCGCCAGCAGCACCAGCATCGTCGGATATACGCCGCTTTCCGCCACGCCCAGCAGGAAGCGCATCACGGCAAATTCCCGGAAACTCGATACCAGCCCGCAACCGACCGCACAGACGCCCCAGAACACCAGGAAAATGGAGATCAATTTCTTCGGGCTCCAGCGGCCCGCCAGGTAGCCGCCGGGAATCTGCAACAACACGTAACCCAGAAAGAAAATGCCCGCCGCCTGGCCCTTCAACCGGTCGTCCATGAGCAGATCCTTCATCATGGACGAAATTTTCGGGTCCAGCGCCAGTGCGACATTCGTGCGGTCGATGTACGAAATCGTGTACATGATCAGCGCGACCGGGATGATGCGCAGCCAGCGTTGGGAGTTTATGGGATTCAAGCCGGCGCGTTGTTAACAGAAGAACCCGGCGTTGTTCAATGGTTAACTTTTGCACCAAGCCGCGGCACGGCTGCTCCTGAAAACCTCCTCGCATCCCTTAACATGACCGCCAATTTAGAATTATTCTAAATCTTGACAGGCTTCGGGTTCGTACCTATTTTGCTGACGGCATGAATGGGGTCGAGAAAAAAATAAACAGCGGTTTGACCGAGCGCCTGACCACGGGCGGGTTCCGGTCCACGCCGCAGCGCGAGCACGTCTATAACGTGTTGCTGCAGAAGCGCGACCACCCCACCGCCGAGGAGGTGTTCATCCGGACCAAGAAGGCCATGCCGGAGATTTCCATGGCCACGGTTTACAACTGCCTCGACGCGCTGGTAAAGTGCGGGCTCGCCCGGCAGGTGACGCTGGACCGCGGCGCGACCCGGTTTTGTCCGAACATGAGCGAGCATTGCCACTTTTACTGCGATGCGTGCGACACGGTGTTTGATGTGGATCTGCGCGCGAAGCCCCGGCCCGGCGTCACGCTGCCGAAAGGTTTCAAGGCCGAACATTATGAAATTGCCATTCACGGCACCTGTCCGGATTGCGCCAAGAAACAATGATGAAAATTTCCACGACAAAGTTGCAGATCGAGTTGAAGCGGCGTGAACGCCGCGCCCCGGAGCGCGGGCTTCAGCCCGCTTCAATGTCGAAATGAGAATGAATTTACAAACGAAATGAGCACCGCCACCGAAACGATTGAGGGCCTGGTCAAACAGGATTACAAATACGGGTTTTACACGGACGTGGAAACCGAGTCCGCGCCGCCGGGCTTGAGCGAAGACACCATCCGGCTGATTTCGCGCAAGAAAAACGAGCCGGCGTGGCTGACCGACTGGCGGCTCAAGGCGTTCCGCCACTGGCAAACGATGGAGGAGCCGGACTGGGCCAAGGTCCACCATGAAAAAATAAATTACCAGGACATCGTTTATTACTCCGCGCCCAAGAAAAAGGGCGACGGACCGAAAAGCCTTGATGAGGTTGACCCGAAACTGCTGGAGACCTACGAGAAACTCGGCATCCCGCTGCGCGAACGCGAGCGGCTCGCCGGTGTGGCCGTGGATGCGGTGTTTGACAGCGTGTCCGTCGGCACCACGTTCAAAAAGCAGCTCGCCGAGAAGGGCGTCATCTTTTGCTCGTTCAGCGAAGCCGTGCAGGAACATCCCGACCTCGTTAAGAAATATCTCGGCATGGTTGTGCCGGCCGGCGATAATTTTTTTGCCGCGTTGAACTCCGCCGTCTTCACCGACGGTTCGTTCTGCTACATCCCCAAGGGCGTGCGCTGTCCGATGGAGCTTTCCACCTATTTCCGCATCAACGCCGCCAACACCGGCCAGTTTGAGCGCACGCTCATCGTCGCCGACGAGGGCGCCTACGTGAGCTACCTCGAAGGCTGCACCGCGCCGATGCGCGATGAAAATCAGCTTCACGCCGCGGTCGTCGAACTCATTGCGCTCGACAGCGCGGAAATCAAATACTCGACCGTGCAAAACTGGTATCCCGGCGACGAGAACGGCAAGGGCGGCATCTACAACTTTGTGACCAAGCGCGGCCTGTGCAAGGGGAAGAACTCGAAGATTTCCTGGACGCAGGTCGAGACCGGTTCGGCCATCACCTGGAAATATCCCAGCTGCATTTTGCAGGGCGACAATTCCATCGGGGAATTTTATTCCGTCGCTGTGACGAACAATTACCAGCAGGCCGACACCGGCACGAAAATGGTGCATATCGGCAAAAACACCCGCAGCACCATCGTGTCGAAGGGCATCTCGGCCGGTCACGGCCAGAACAGCTATCGCGGCCAGGTAAAAATCCTGAAGAGCGCCGCCAACGCGCGCAATTTTTCGCAGTGCGACTCGATGTTGATCGGCGCGAAATGCGGGGCGCACACGTTCCCCTACATCGAGGTTAAAAATACGTCGGCGAGCGTTGAGCACGAAGCCTCGACCTCGAAGATCGGCGAGGACCAGATTTTTTACTGCAACCAGCGTGGGCTTTCGACCCAGGACGCCGTGAACCTGATCGTCAACGGATTCTGCAAGGAAGTCTTCAAGGAACTGCCGATGGAATTCGCCGTGGAAGCGCAGAAACTTTTGGGCG
>CAZKTW010000054.1:0-16949 GCA_964555775.1 uncultured Bifidobacteriaceae bacterium
TCTATTATCGGCGTCCGCGCCGGCTGCTGATCATCACCGGCCCGCCCTTTTGCAAAGAGCGTGACGGCGAACTGGCCGAAAAAGTGCGGACTTTCAACGGACGAAAAGTTATCTGCGGCGGCACCACCGCCAACATCGTGTCCCGGTTGCTGAACCGTCCGGTCACCATGTCGCTGGCACAACTCACGCCGGATATCCCGCCCGCCGCGGAAATGGAGGGCGTGGACCTGGTGACCGAGGGCACAGTGACCCTGGCCAAGGTGGCGGAGATTTTGGAAAACGGTCCCCAGTGCGATGGTCAGCGTAAAAACCCGGCCCGCGATCTGGTGGCGTTGATGCTGGAGAGCGACATTGTTGAATTTGTCGTGGGCACGCGCATCAACGAAGCGCATCAGGATCCGAATGTTCCCGTGGAACTGGACTTGCGGCGGAACATCATCCGCAAAATCGCCTCGCTCCTGGAGACGCGTTACCTCAAGGAATCCCGGCTGCAATTCTTGTAGAAAACCGGTGTGAAACGAGACGTTGGTTGAACGATTTGTTTGGGCTGCTTGAAAATCATTTGCCTGCTTCGTGTTTTCAGCTGAAAGCGCCAGAGGGCTGGCGCACTCCATGACGCTTTGCGCGGTTTGTCAGTCGTCGGGAAACGCTTCGCGTCCTGGAGTGCGCCAGCCCTCCACCGCTTTTTCCCGATAGTTGTTCCTCTGGCGTTCCGGAAAACCTGCAGCCGTTCAGGGTGTTGTGGGCACGGCGTTAAGCGGGATTTCCTGGCCGTTGCCCAAGACCGCCTTGCCGGTGATGCGGCCGCCGGATAACGGCTGGGAATTAGTGGCCGCTGACCCGGCGAAAGACCCACCACCGCCGCCACCACCGCCACTGCCCGGCGCGGTTTCCCAAACCGCCACCGGGTTGGTCGCGACGATGAATTCGCCGCTGATGGCGATCCGTTGGTTCAAAGTCAAATTGGTGCCGGTGGCGCTGAACCGAAAATTCTGGTTTTGTGGCCAGGCCAGGCTTTTATAGGCAAGCATTTCGTTTCGGCGGGCAGGTTGTTCGGGCTGCTTATCCAGTTCTCCGGCAGTTATGGCTCCCGGCGCTGCCGTCGCCTCCTCCGCCGGGGTTGCTCGCGTTTCCGGGTTGGCGACGATCAAAGCACCATTGTAAATCGAACCGTCACTGTCGGTGATGCGGATTTGGCTGCCGGTTTGCTCCATTTGAAAGATGGCCAGCGGACCTTTGCCGACGGCCGTTTTTGCGCCGTCGTTCGACGACCGCTTCAAGTCCGATTTGGCCAGTCTGTCTTCAATCTGGCCCCCGGCGGCCCAAACCGTGCCGGCCGGGACGCCCGCATTTCGAAAGTAAAAACCCGGTTGCGCGGAATGCGAAGCCAATGCCAATGTCGGAACGCCGGTGGCCATGCCGGGCGCGATGGCATTGGTGGCAACCATGGCTGACGGTCCTGCTGCGGCGCCGCTCAAAACGATTTCCCGGGTTGTACCCAACCGTTCTTTGTCTGTGTCGTCCCGGTCCGACGGCGGCGACACGGCCGGAGCCGGGGCGCTTCCCGGGGGTGGTGATAACGGCCGGTTTTGGACTGATTCAGCGATTTCCTTTTCGCGCAGTTCCGAATTCTGTGCGAGCTGCCTGCCTTTAAATTTGCTCTTCGACAGGACCGGGAGAAAAATTGACGTCGCGAGGAGCACCACGCAGGCACCTGCTGCCATTCGAAACCACCAATTCGCGAAGAGGGAGGTTCTTTCGGCGGCTGCGGCCGGTCTTTGATGGGCCCGCCGGACCTCGTCCTGTAACAGCCGGCGCGTGGCCGGGTGCAGTTCAAAGGGCGCACCCGCTTCGCGACGCCGTTGTTCGGCGGCGGCGCGCAATTGTTTTTCGATGTCGCGTTCTTCAGCCATGTCGTCAAGGGTTGGACGGAATTGGGCCGCCCGGGCCCTCCGCAAAAATCGTCCGGGCGATGATTTCCAGCCGGTCCAGGCATTTGCTCAGGCGCGAACTGACCGTTTTCAGGTTCAACTGCAGGGTGCCGCCGATTTCTTCGTAACTCAAATCGCCGAAATATCGCAATTCAATGATCTCGCGGCAGGGCGCCGCCAACCGATCCACCGCCTGTCGGACAAGCACGCTACGTTCGGCGGCCAGCAGGCTCGCATCCGGGGTGGGCGCCGAAGCTGGCGGATTCACTGGCGGGTGGTCATCATCTCCGGCGTCCAGGGAAACCGGGGTCATTCCTCCGCCGCGCTTGGCGGCCGCGCGATGTTCTCGATAATCGCGCGTCCGGTTGACGGCGATGCGAAAAAGCCAGGTCTGAAACCGGCTTTCGCCCTGAAAGGAGTCGAGGTTCTTGATGACCGAAAGAAAAACCTCCTGGCAGATTTCCTCCGCGTCTTCGCGCGTCAGGTCGTGTCCGAGCTGGAAGACAAACCGCGCGGTCGCATCGTAATTCCGGTCAAACAATTCGTCCCAGGCCGCCGCCTCACCGCGACGACAGCGCGCGATCAATCCGCTTTCCTCCGCCGGAATCATCGCGCCATGTTTAACCGGCGGCGGTCCTGAATCAACACCGATTCATGCTGGCGCCGTTCAAACCAGGTTGGCCGTAAAGTGCCCCAACACAGATTCAAGGTGTCAGCACCAGGGGCGATTCCTTTCCGTGAGCGAACTGGGGTTAATACCCCATGGCGACTGGAAGGCTTGCGGGGCTATGCTATTCTGCATGAAGATTGAACCAAGGAGGAGCTGATGTTCGATGAACCGGTCAAGCGGTCAACCCTTTCCACAACCAGAACCGCCCTCCAGTTGCGGCGTCGAACGGGCCGGCGGTTGTCCCGGCCGGAACCGTCGCGGGGGTTCAGGTCGCAAAAATTTCAAGGTGATCAATGAATTTAGATGGCATCAAAGTGGTGTTTCGGACCCAGGATAAATTTATTTCGGCCAGGTTGGAGATCGAATGCCAGCGGGCATTTGCGGTGATTTTTGAAAATGAACTCCCGGATGCGAAGGAGGTTGCCGGCCAGGAGCGGATGGAGATGGATATCCGGTTCCTGCAAAAAATAAACGAGTCCGAATATCTCTACAAACAGCTGGTGGAACTTCCAAAGCGAAGACGCTCCACCCCGGTAAGGTTCAATCCCGAAAGCGACCTTGATCCGCGAACGGAACGTCTCTCGTCGGATGTCGCCCGATGACAGCCTGAGAAACCCAATTGATTGAAATGGGATTTAAGCCGAACAACCTGAAACCAGGCCTGGCCCTCGTCGGAATTATTTTTCTGACGGGAGCCGTGCTGCATAAAACGCAACCTCCGGCAGCCAGAAGCAACAGCCACCTCACCGTGCCGGCATTGACATATGCCCGGATGGACGTCCCACCGCTGGCGACGAAAGGCAGTTTCCTGGACGGCATAAATATGTCGCTCGATCCACCGGTGGTAATCCGTGATCCCGACCCCGATCGCGCAAGTCTCACGTTTCAAAGCGACCTCCCCGCGGGAAGTTTTGACCAGTTGCCGGCCCGGCTTGGAGATCCGACGAAATCCGTGTTCACGGTGACGAACCGGCAACTGAACTACAAAATCTTCGGCTCGGGAGACTTTGCCTTGAAGCTGAACCTGACGCCAGCCTATCCCCGGCCGGAGGCGGCGATCCCAACGGGCCTGGACCCCGGTTTCGGCATCAGCCTCAAATTCTAGCCCCATTCATCGGGCGCAAATTTTGTTTGAAGTGCGCGCTCCGCAATGATGGACTCCCAACGCCATGAAAACTTTGTTCCGCTTTTTGCTCCGGATCCTGTTCCGCTTCCGGGCGTACAATCTGGACGCGCTGAAAACGCCGGGCCCGGTGCTGTTGGTTCCAAATCATCTCTCCTGGATCGACTGGCTGTTTCTCTGGGTCTGCCTGGAGGAGGACTGGCGGTTTGTCACGTCGAGTGTCTCGGCGCAAACGAGCTGGCTGCATCGGAAAATAATGGTCAATCATTACACCCTGCCCATTGACACCAATTCGCCTTATGCGGTGAAGCGCATGGCGGAGTTTCTCAAGGGCGGCGGACGGCTTGTGCTCTTTGCCGAAGGCCGCCTCTCTCGCACCGGCACCTTGATGAAACTCTTCGATGGCACCGGCTTCTTGATTTTCAAAACCAGGGCAAAGGTCATCACGGCCTGCCTGCGAGGCGCCGGCTGCCTGCCGTTTTCCCCCAATCCCGGCTGGAAAAAATGGTTTCCCCATGTCACCGCGCATTTTAGCGGCACGCTGACGGCGCCCGAATTGGACGACATCAGCACCGGCCATGCGCGGGCATTGTTGACCAGCTGGCTCCGCGACCAGATGGTGCGGCAGCAGTTCGAGGTCGAGATGACTTTCGGCGCGCCGAATGTCCTCTCCGCCGTGGCAGAAATCGCCGGCAGACATCCCGGCCACATCATCCTCGAAGATGCGACGCAGCAAACTTTGACCTATCGCAAGCTGATGGTGGGAGCGGATCTGCTGGCGCACGCCTTGCGTGAACGGGTTGCGGGCGGTGACCGGGTTGGCCTGTTGATGCCCAATGTCAATGCCACACCGGTGGCCATTCTCGCGTTGTGGAGCCTGGGCAAGGTGCCCGCCGTGCTGAATTTTTCCTCGGGCACGCCCACTTTACTCGCATGCGCAGAACTGGCCGGACTGAAGCATATCGTCACCTCGCGCGCCTTTTTTGAACGCGCCCGGCTCAAGGAGGACGATTTTGTCAAAGCGGATGTTGGCTTGATCTATCTCGAAGACGTGCGCGCCGGCATCACCGGCCCCAAAAAATTCCTCGCACTGCTTCGGCATGTTTTAATCCCAGAATCCACCATCCGCAGTTCACCGTCCGGTGACTCCACGGCGGTGATTGTTTTCACCAGTGGCTCCGAAGGCGTGCCCAAGGGTGTCGAACTGACGCACCGCAATCTCCTCGCCAACATCCGCCAGATGCTGGCCGTGACCGACATCACCAACGGCGACCGGCTCTTCAACTGCCTGCCGCTCTTCCACAGCTTTGGTCTCACGGTGGGGACGTTCCTGCCGCTGGTGCGCGGGATCTACGTCTTCCTCTATCCTTCGCCCCTGCATTACCGCACCGTGCCAGCCGCGCTCTACGAACATGACTGCACGGTGTTTATCAGCACCAACACCTTCTTGAACGGCTACGCGCGCAAGGCGCATCCCTACGACTTCCGCAGCATCCGGTACCTGTTTGCTGCCGCGGAGAAACTGCAGGAAGCCACCGCGCTCGCCTGGTCGCAGAAATACGGCGTGCGCATCCTCGAAGGTTATGGCGCGACGGAATGCGCCCCGTGCGTGAGCGTCAACACGCCGCTCGAACCCCGCTACGGCTCCGTGGGCCGCCTCCTGCCGGGCATGGAATGCAAGCTGGAGCCGGTCGAAGGGGTGACCGATGGCGGGCGGCTCTTCGTGCGCGGACCCAACGTGATGAAAGGCTACTTGAACGCGGAAGCGAACAAAAAGTTTCAGGCCCTCGGCGGCTGGTACGATACCGGCGATATCGTTGGCCTGGATACCGAAGGCTACCTGCACATCCTCGGGCGGATGAAACGCTTCGCCAAGGTGAGCGGCGAGATGGTGAGCCTCACGGCGGTGGAAGACGCGCTGGCCGGAGCGTTTCCGCAATACGGCCTGCACTGCCAGATCGCCGTCATCACGCGCCCCGACGAGGGCAAAGGCGAAGCGCTCATCGCCGTGACCAACGAACCCAAGCTGACCCTCGACGAAATCCGCGACGCCATCAAGGCCAAGGGATTGACAAATCTGAGCACGCCCCGCGAGGTAAAGGTCGTGAAGGAGATTCCCAAGCTCGGCACCGGCAAGGTCAACCATCGCGAGCTTCAGGCGGCGATGGAAAAACCACCGAATCCACCCGCACCGCCTGCAACGACAGGCAAATAATGCAAGCTGCCGCTGGAAACGAAGGCTGTTTTTTTTGTTCAGGCAAATTCAATAGCGCGAATTTTCAAGGAAACGGAGAATTATTCTCCCTCTCCTCGCAGGAGAGGGTCGGGGTGAGGTCGGGTGTTTTAACTAACTTTTCTTTTCAGCCACAGGTTTCATTAGCCTCGTATCTTAATTTAGGGAATGGAAAAGAGATTGAAAAGTTGGTTGTTGGCTCGCCCTCATCCTGGCCTTCTCCCCCGGGGAGAAGGAATCGCGTTGGCACGCTGCTCGGAAATTCTTACGGCTCAATTGCAATCTCCGTCAAACGGCTTTCGTTCACAGACCGCGTCCAAATTGTCAATTGGTTCCGCCTTTGCCCCGCTTCGTTTTCAACGCCAGCACCAGCCAGAGCCCGGCAGCCACGATCAAGGCCACCGGCAAAATCAACACCGCCTTCTGCAAATTGCCGCCGAAGGAATCCGCCAGCCGGCCGACAATCTCCGGTGACCACATGTCGCCGAAGAGATGAATCGTGAAAATGGAAACGGCCATGGCGCTGGCGCGAAGATTCACCGGCGCGGTCTCCAGGATGAGCGTGTTGACCGGGCCGGTGGACAGGAACAGGAAGAACATCGCCGCCGCCAGAAATGTCATGGACCAAAAGGTGGAGACGGCGAGGAACGCCCCGAACGCCAGCGGTACGGCCACCAGCACCGAGAGTCCCAGCGTCCAGGCATAGCCGGCGTGATTGCGCTTCTGCCACGCGGTCGCGGCGAATCCCCCGATCAATGTGCCCACGAGTCCGGCGACCACGAGCACCGCGCCGAAAAATTCGTCGGCCTGGTCCACGGCCACGCCATGGGCGCGATGCAGGAACGTCGGCCCCCAATGTCCGAACGCGCCCAGCGCAAAGGTGTAGGCCGTGTAGCCCAGCACCACCAACACGTAGTCCGGGATGCGGATGAGATTCACGATGTCGCGGACGGAAGGTCTTTTGGCCGCTTCCGCCGTTTTGCCCTCGGCCTGGCCGCGTTTGAGTTCGGCAAACGGTAGCAGCACCAGCGCCAGGATCAACCCCGGCGCACCCGCCCAGATGAACGCATGCCGCCAGCCCCAGTGCGCCGCGATGACCCCGCCCAGGATCGTACCCAGTGCCGCGCCGACGGGAATCGCGACGTAGAAAATCGTCAGCGCATTGTTCCGTTTCGCGGGGGCGTAGCTGTCGGAAATCAGACTCGGGCTGATGGTGGCATAACTCGCTTCGCCCAGGCCGACGAGGACACGAAACGCAAGCATCATTGCGAACGTCGCTGCGAACCCCGTCAGGATGGTGCCCAGGCTCCAAACCAGAATGCCGGCGGCGATGAGCCATTTGCGCGCCCAGCGGTCACCCAGCCAGCCGAAGATGGGCGAGGTGAGGAAGTAGCCGATCATGAACGCCGTCACGAGCCGCCCGGCCTGCTCGTCGTTGATGGCGAGATCCTTTTGCAACGGCGTCAACACGGCCGAAAGCACGAAGCGATCGAGATAATTGAACAGGTTGAGGCCGGTGAGGATGAACAGAATCCAGGCCGGTGCAAGTGGCTGGCGTGTGTCCTTGGCCGTCATTGGTGGCAAAGCTAACCCTTGCCGCGCCGAAGTGTAAATCAAAGAACTCAGGTCATCAGGTTGCCTCGCCCCTTTACGGGGTTTCCGTTCCATGTGGGAGCATTTTGCCTTATACCCCGTCCAACAGCCATGAACGTGTTGCCCTTTGGTGTGAAGCTCACGCACTTTGCGCGAAGCCCACGCATCTTTGCCGGAGTCTTGCATACAATTCTTTTACAAATCCTTTACCGGCAACTGACACACGCATGGCCCAACCGATGCTAAAAGTTTTTCCATGAAGCCGAATCTTTCTTCCGCCGTTCAACTTCCAACCTGGAGCAGTTTATGAAATCCAAAATCATCCTTGTGCTGTTCATGGGTCTGCTGCCGGCCATGGCGGCCCTGCCGGAACCGGTCGTGGCCCCGCCCGCTGTGTTGTCCCTCAACGAAGTCCGCTACGACGCGAAATTGTCCGATGACGAAGCGCGTTTCACCGTGGACCTGGCGGTCGAGGTTTCCGGCAAGGGGGGAGCGACGGCACAGTTGTTTGAAGGCGACGTTGCGTTATTGCCGGCGAAGTTGCCGTCCGATCTGCAAATCACCCGCGACGGCAACCGGTATCTCCTCGCCGCCGCCCGGCCCGGTTCGTACCGGTTCAAACTTGACCTCGTTGCCAAAATTCAGCGGGCCGAACCGTGGAACCAGATTTCCTTCACCGGCCCCGGCGCCGCCATCGTCTCGGTGACCGCCCAGGCTGCCAGCGCGGGCGTGGAAATCCAACTGCTCAACGGCACGCTGCTCGAATCCGTCCGGACCAACGGTGTCTCGCGCGTGCGCGGATTTCTGGGCGCGGACCAGAACGTGGCCTTGCGCTGGCAGGGCAAGGTTGCCGAGGTGGCGCGCAAGGCGTTGCTCACCGTGGATACCGTGGCGATGGCGCAGATCACACCCACCGTCATCAAATACACCACCCAGTTCCATTACGAAATCGTTCAGGGCAATGCCCCGGGCCTCACGCTCGCCCTGCCGGCCGGCCAATCGCTGACCCGGCTGGCCGGGGAGCAGATCCGCGACTGGCAGATCAAACCGGACGGCGACCGGCAGGTTCTCACCGTCGAATTCATCAAACCCATTGAACAGGAATACAACCTCACCGTCTTTTCCGAGCAGACCATTGAGGCCACACCGGCGACGGCCACGTTGAATCCGCCGCAACCGCTCGATCTGGATCGTGAATCCGGCGCGCTGACGCTGATTGCCGAGGATACGCTCGTCGAAGTGGAATCACTCGGGGGCCTGCGGCAGGTCAACGCCGCCAGCAATGAACTCGCGGCCTATCGTTTCAACGCCCGCCCCTTCCATCTGACCCTGAAAATCAAACGCATCGAGCCGGTCATCAACGTCGCCGACCGCGTCGGGCTGCGGCTCGAAGAGGCGCGTTTGCTCATCACCCACAATCTGGCGCTCAGTATCGAGAAGACCGGTCTTTACGCGCTCGAACTTGCCCCGCCGGCGGGAATGGTCGTGGCCGATGTGCGTGGCGAGGGGGTGGAGGATTGGAATGTGGCCAATGGCCGGCTCACGGTGAATTTTTCGAGCCGGGTTCTCGGTGCGCGCACCTTGCAGGTGCTACTGGAACAGGCTTTGAAGACGTTTCCGGACCGGATCACCGTCGCACCGCTGCGCGTCACCGGCGCGGCCAAGGAAACCACGCAGATCGGCGCGGCCCCGGCCGCGGGCATCCGTTTGAAAACCGCCGAACTGGCCGGCCTCCGCGAAATCTCCGTCAACCGCCTGCCCAATCATTCGGACGAATTGCTGGCATTCACGGCGGAACAGCCGGATTGGAAATTGACCCTGGCCAGCGAACGGCTGGCCGCCCGGGTGGTCGCGGATGTTTTCAATCTGGTGACCATTGGCGACGGGCTGGCAGGTGGCAGCGCCACGATCCGTTACGGTCTCATCAACCAGGGCGTGCAGGAATTCAAGGTGAAACTGCCGTCGTATTGCAAGAATGTCGAATTCACCGGCCCAAACATCCGGCGCAAGGAACTGTCCAGCTTGCCGCGCCAAAGTGGAGCGGAGGCGGGCGATGTCTGGATCGTCGGTTTGCAGGACAAGGTCTGGGGCGGCTACACGCTGGTGGTCACCTATGACTACCAGTTCGATCCGAAAGGCGCGACGTTGCCGGTGGGCGGCATCCATGCGCTCGAAGTGGAGCGCGAAACGGGTTCGATTGCCATCACCACGGCCGCCAGCCTGAAGCTCAATCCGAAATCCATCAGCGATTCATTGCATCGCGTGGACGAGGCGGAACTGGCCGCGGCCGACCGCGCCTTGATCACCCGCAACGTCCTGCTGGCCTATCAATACACCGGCGACCAATACGATCTTTCGCTGGAGGTGCAGCGGCACGGGGAGGTGCCGGTGCTGGAGGCGGTGGCGGACCGCACGGAAATCACCTCCGTGCTTACGGAGGCGGGAGAGATGCTGACCCAGGCCTCGTTCATGGTGAAAAACAACGAGAAACAATCACAAAAGTTTCTGCTGCCCCGGAACGCGGATTTGTGGGGCTGCTACGTCAACAACTCGCCGGCCAAGCCGGAGCGCGATGGCGACTGGGTGCTGGTGCCCTTGCCGCGCAATGTCAACCGCGACCAGACGTTTGCCGTGGACATCGTGTACGCCCAGACCAACCGGGCGCTGAACTCCAGCTGGCCGGGGCGGCTCGAACTCGCCGCGCCCCGGACCGATGTGCCGAACACGTATGCCGAGTGGGAACTTTACGTGCCGGCTTCCAGGCGGCTCTCCGGTTTTGACGGCAGCATGAGCGTGGCGCAGGGGACGAACTACGGATTGCTGGACGGCTGGCAGCGGTTTCTGGCGTTTTATGGCGCGGTGTTGCGGGAAGCCGGCGCGGGCCTTTTCATCATGGGAGTGCTGGCGTTCCTGGTGCTGGCCCTGGTGATTTCCGCCGTGCGCCGCGGCTGGAACGGGATCATCACCGTGCTGGTGGTGTTCATGATTCTGGCCGTGCTGGGCGCCATGTTGCTGCCGGCGCTCGCCAGCGCCAAGCGCAAGGCGCAACGCATCAACGCGGTCAGCAACCTCAAGCAGATCGGCATTGCGGTGCGGCTTTTTTCCGGCGACAACGGCGACCGCCTGCCGGCGTCGTTCGAGGAGATGAAGAACGAACTCGGTTCGGACAAGATCACGATTGATCCGGAAAGCCAGCAACGGTTCGTCTATGTGGGCGGGGGCTATTCGGAGGCGGCCTTGCAACCGGATTCGGTGATCGCGTTCTCGCCGGTGAACAATGACCATTGTGCCGTGCTGTATGCCGATGGCAGCGTGCAGCAATTGAGCGGAGGGCAATTCGCGGAAATTCAGCAGCGCGGTTTCCTCAAGCTGGTGCGGCAGGACGAACTGGACCGGAGAAGACAGGATCAGGCGGTGTTGGAGAGGCAGCTCGGGGCCGCACCCGCGACGGCGTCGCCGGCAGGAACGCTGAGCTGGGCGGGTCATGGCATGGGCGGCGGTGGTGGAGGGGCCTCAGACGCAACCGCCACTGTTGCTGTTACAAACGCCATGAATCCGTCGGGTGTCGCAAGTATAGACTCGGCCACGGGATTGCCAGTGGCGGCGGCTCCCCCGGTTTCGGCTGGCGGCGTACTGGTTGCGGACGAAGAGCCGGTCAATTCTCCGATGCCGGTCGTTTCCGGCATTCGCTCCATCCGCATCGAGATTCCGCACACCGGCAATTCGTTCCTGTTCACCAAGGTCCTGAACGTGCGCGACGGTGGCGAACCGCTTTCCATCCGTGCCAAGGTCATGTCGCTGCATGCCTTCCAGATGCTGCAGATGATTGGGCAGGTGGGTGCGTTCGTTCTCGGCTTGCTCATCTTTGGCTGGCAATGGCGGCGGGAACGCCCCAACACCTTTGTTCTCACCCTCGCGCTGGTGCTGGTCCTCGCGTCGGTCTGCAGCCTGTTGATTGCCTGGCGCGCATTGCATGACGTGCTCATCATCGGGTTTCCGCTGGTGACGCTGGCGGCGGTTGCCTGGCTGGTGTGGAAATACTGGCCCCGCCGTGCCGGCTCGGATAATGATACGCCGCCCGCTCCGTCCATAGGTGTACCGCCTCCCATTGTCGCCGCCATCGTATTGATGTTGACGCTGGGTTTGGCCAACGTGCGGGCTACGGAATCGGCAATCGGCAATCGGCAACCGGCAATTGATGCCGTTTCCATCCTGTCCGCCAGTTATACCGGGTCGGTGAACGATCGCGTTGCGCAACTCGATGCCACGTTGCAATTGTCTTCGGCCAGACCGGACCAGAAGATCACCCTGTTCGGCGGGGATGTAGCCGTGCAACAATTCTCCGTAAAATCCGGCGAAGCCCGGTTGATCCGCGACGGCAACGGCGTGGTCGTGCAGCTCGGTCGGCGCGGCGCGGCGACCCTCCAGGTCCGGTTGCTCGTCAAACCCGGTGGTGACGTGACCAAACGGCGGCTGGCGTTCGGCATTCCGCCGGCGTTGTCCAGCCGGTTTGTTTTCACGTTGGACCAGCCGGACGCGGACGTGGATTTTCCGACGGCCATTTCCTTCAAACGCGCCACCGTGAAAGACCGGACGCGCGTCGAGGCCGTCATCGGTTCGAGCGGCGCCGTGGAATTGTTGTGGACACCGCGCATGAAGCGCGCCGCGGAAACCGCCGCCACGGTATTTTGTCAGGAGGCGGCGCGGGTGACGTTCGGCGGCGGCGCCGTCAACGTGCGCGCCGTGCTGGATTATCAAATCACGCAGGGCGAATTGCGCCAGGTGCGGGTGCAGTTGCCTGCCGGCCAGCGTCTGTTGCGCGTGGAAGGCGAGGCGATTCGCACCTGGGAAATCCGGAACGAGAATGGAGGGCAAACCCTGGTGGCGGACCTGCTCAAGGGGGTTTCCCCGGCTTATCGCCTGACCGTGGAAACGGAAAAAATCCTGGAACCGCCGCCGGAGACGGTGACGGTGGAAATCCCGCACGCGCTGGACGTGAAACGCGAAACCGGCCTGGTGGCATTGCGCAGCGCGGAGGAACTGGACCTGTCGGTCACGGACGCGTCCGATTTACAGCGTGTGGACGCGGAGGAATTTGCCCGCGTGTTGCCACCGGCGGACGAAGGCGTGACCAGCGTGTTCCGCTTCCTGAAACCGGAATTCAATCTGCAGGTCCGCGCCGAGACCATCCAACCCCAGATCGAAGCGGTGGTCCGTAACAACGTCCGCATCGGCTCGGACCAACTGAATCTTTCCGCCGTGGTGGATTACACCATCAAACGCGCCGGCGTGTTCACGCTCCGGCTGGCCCTGCCCGGCGGCTATCGCGTCGAATCGGTCACCGGCGACAAGGTTTCCCAATGGTCCGAACGCACCGAGGGCCACGCGCGGCTGCTGGAGGTGGCTTTGAAAGAGCGGACCGGCGGCAATTATTCGCTGCGCCTCGAATTGACGCGAAGCCTGAAGGAATTGCCGAAATCACTGGTGATCGAGGGAGTGCACCCGTTGGACACGGAGAAACTGACGGGTTTCGTTTCCGTTTCGGCTGAACCGGGCGTCGCGGCAAAAACCGAGGCCTTCGACGGGCTGGCCGAGGTACCGGTGGTTTCGTTGCCCGACTACAAAGCCTTGCGCGGAGCGGCGGGCGTGCTGGCTTACAAATGCATCAGCCGGGAACCGGAAACCGCGCGGGGTTGGAAACTGTCCGTGACCACCGAGACCGTCGAGGCCTGGCTGCGCGCCGAGGTGGCGAATACCCTCACCATTTCGGAGACGCTGGTCAGCGGCCGGGCACAGGTGCGCTATGAAATCGCCAACGCGCCGGTGAAGGAACTGCGCCTGAAAATTCCCGCGGCCTTCAGGAATGTGGAAATTTCCGGGCCCAACATCCGCCGGCGCGATCAAAGCGGTGACGAATGGCGCGTGGAATTGCAGGCCAAGACCAGCGGGTTTTGCATGCTGACGGTGACGTGGGAGGAACCCCGCGTGGCCGGGACCAACCGGGTGGAACTGGCCGGGGTGTCCGCCGCCGGGGTCGAACGCGAAACCGGTCTGCTGGCCATTGTTGCGAAGCCGCCATTACAGGTTTCCGAACGCACCGCCACGGATTTAAACCGCGTGGAGGCGGGCGATTTTCCGGAATGGCTGGACCGGGCCGCTGACGCCCCGGTGCTGTCCTATCGCTATCTTCGTCCGGGTTACTCGCTCGTGGTGGAGGCCCGGCGCTATGCCGAGGCGGAGGTGTTGCAGGCGCTCGTGGACAGTGCGCGTTTCACGACGGTGGTGGCTGACGACGGCCAGACCATGACCGAGATGTCGCTGGATTTGCGCAACAACGGGCGGCAGTTTCTCGAAGTGGAATTGCCGGCGGGCGCGACGGTCTGGTCGGCGTTTGTGGCCGGCCAGCCGGTGCGGCCCAGCCAGAATGGAGCCAAGCTCCTGCTGCCGCTGGAACAATCCAGTGAGGATGCAACGGTGCCGGTGACGCTGACCTATGTCGGGACGAACCTTTTTCCGAGAACGCACGGGCCGGTGGGTTTTGTCTCGCCCCAATTTGACGTGCCCTTGAAAAATGCGCGCTGGGAATTGTATCTGCCGCCGAATTACGATTACGACGGTTTTGGCGGGACGATGTCGCGGGAGGTGGCCACGGCCAATCCCTCGTCCTGGAGTTTCACGTTGTCCGAATATTCGCGGATGGAAAGCGAGAGCAAGGCTGTCGCCAAAAAGCAGGCAAAGGAGGACGTCAGCAAGGCGCAACAACTGTTGCAGTCGGGCAACGTGCGCGAAGCCATGGCCAATTACAACCGGGCCGCGAATGGCAACTACGTGGACAAATTCCGGGACACCGATGTGAAGCAACTTCAAAAAGACCTGAACCAGGCCCAGGCCAGCAACCTGATCATGGCGCAAAACGAATTTGCCACGCGCAATTCAGGGCAATTGGCCGGCTCGTCGTCCGTTGCCAGCGGGGTCCAGCAACCGGCGGCGGCACTGTACGACAACGCCGCGGCCGAACAGCAATGGGTCAAGTTGGAGCATGCCCAGGAGGTGGCGTTGGCGACGGTGCAACCGTTGCATGTAAACCTGCCCACGCGCGGTCTGCGTTACGCTTTCACCCAGGTGCTCCAGACCGGGGTCCACAAACCGATGACCATCCAGCTTGCTGCCGTGAAGACCGGCACGGGCAACTGGCTGGGCCGGATCGGGCTGTCACTGGCCGGCTTTATTGCCTTGTGGGCCGTCATGGCGGTTGCCACCGCAAGGAAATCAAGCTGATCCATCCACCAGGTGGGTTATCACTGGTGGGATAGCGATGTGTCTTCACGCATAATTTGTCTCGTTTCAATGCTTCCAACTTCCAAACCTCGACTATGAACTTGGATATTGGGTGGCACACAATCGCGGTTTTGAATCGTAAGGATATTCGTATCCGGGTGCCGGGAATGGTTCGCGCGGGAGGCTGTAGGATATGACCGCAAGGCGATACATCGTGTGCAGGCAAAACGTCTTATCGAAATTTCCATCGCCGGAGGACTACTAACAACGGGTGGCGTAATCACCGGTTCAGCTTAGGTCACTCATTTCAAGTTGAGCGATGGCATAGGCAACTTCCGGTCGCACCGTAGCGCCCTGTCCCAACAGAAGGCGGACGACTTCGGCCGCGGTATAGCCGTCCTGTCCCGGTTGCAGGAAACGGGCGATCTGCGTGACTTCGTTGCCGGCGGTGATCAGCGGCCGGAACAAAATATTTTCCGAATTCACCTGCGCGAGGCCAATGGTTGCTATCAGTCCATTGCAGACGCATTCCCGTCCTTTGGTCTCCTCCGGCGTGCCGCCTTTGCCGATAAAATCGTCCTCCGGCTCGGCCGGGCAGCGATAGCCGAACGTGCCGTCAGCCCTGCGGTAGGCAAGTCGTAGAAAACCAAGATCACAGCGGCGGTTCCGCGGCGGGATGGATTTGGGGTTGCCCAGCGTGCCCGGTAGTTGCACGACCTTGAAGGGAAAACCGGTAGGCGATATCCACGGATCGGTGAACACCTGAAGTTTGCCTTCGCGGCTAAGCTGAAAGATTTGCTGCTTAAGGTCGGGGCGGATGCCGGATTCCTCGCAGAAGGCAAACGCGGTTCCGACCTGGATGCCGGCAGCCCCCAGACGCAATGCTTCGGCGAACTTGTCAGCAGTTCCGTATGAGCCGGCCAGCCAGAACGGCATTCCCAGTTCGCGAATTTTTTCCAGGTCCGCCACATCACGCGGCCCGTAGATGGGTTCGCCCCGGGCGTTCAATTGCCGTGCTCCGCGCGGGGGGGCATTGTGGCCCCCGGCCGTTTCGCCCTCGACGACAAAGCCATCCACCTGGCCGCTGGATTTGCGCGCGAGCGTTATCGCCAGTGTGGCCGACGCAACGATGCCCAAAAAATAAGGACGTTTCAACGGCAGGCCCCCGTTACGGCAAAAAGCTGCCGGGTCAAAGGTGGAATGAAATTCTTCGCCGGGCAGCCCGCCTTCGATGTCAATTTTCAATTCGACCCGTTCACCCCGCGCCAACAGGTCGAGGATGCCGGGGATGGTTCGCGGTATGCCCGCGCCCATCAGCACATAGTCCACGCCTGCAAGCATGGCGCCGAAGATTGAGGGTAACGTGGGGAATTGGATTTTTTCCAGAAAGTTGATGCCGACCAGTCCAGCGTGACCTTCCTTGGCCAAAAAAACTTCCGCGAAATTGGCCGCGACCGTTAGCGCCACATAATCCGGCCCGGGATCAAGGCCGGGCAGCGGTGTAAGTTTGAAGGGGGTGTTGGCGGCCTTGCCGCCGGGAATGAAATAATCCGCCAGCACTTTGGCCGCGACGCCAGGCACGGGAAATTTTTCGAGCGCCCGGCGCATCTTGCCGTCCGGATCTCCAATTTGCAGCCGCCGGGAGAGAATGGTGGCGAGGGCGGTGCCGGAAACAACACCCAGTTGGCCGGTCTGTGAAACCGCACGGGCCAAGCGCCAATCAGAGACGCCTGCCCCCATTCCGCCTTGGATGATTTGTGGATGAGACATGGTAATTCAACCAACAATTACAATCCGGCAACCGGGTGATAGCGATTGAAAACAGGATTTGCCAAACCATTGTGCTCCAAGCCACAACGAGCGGGCTTTCCCAATGGAAACAATCGCAATTCGAACCCTAGGTTCCCGTGGCAGGAATAGCAAGCATTAGATTTCCCGACAAATTTCCGTTCTTGAAACGGGATTGTTCCGGTTTATTCCGGGTGTTTCTTAAACGAGACAAGCTATTCGCGAAGGCATAACAGGGACCAAGGATGGTGCCGACGGAGGGGGTCGAACCCACACACTCTCGCGAGTACCAGATTTTGAGTCTGGCGCGTCTGCCAATTCCGCCACATCGGC
>CAZKTW010000055.1:0-16944 GCA_964555775.1 uncultured Bifidobacteriaceae bacterium
AATTCGCCGAGGTCCCGCCGATTACGGTGGACCGCCACAAAGCCATTCAAATCGTAGTCAACTTGCTGCAAAACGCCAAGCAGGCGTGCGAACAAAATGAGCCCGACAAGCGGCAGGTAATTGTGCGCCTCAGCCGGGCCGGCACAACCGGTGTCCGCCTTCAGGTGGCGGACAATGGCATCGGGATTTCGACCGAGAATCTGACGCGTATTTTCTCCCACGGATTTACGACCCGCAAAGACGGACATGGGTTTGGCCTGCACAGCGGCGCACTGGCTGCGAAGGAACTCGGCGGCTCCATGACCGCCTTCAGCGAAGGTCCCGGCAAAGGCGCCACGTTCACTCTGGAATTGCCCGTCGAACTGAAGTCGGTTCCGTCCTAAGCCGGAACGATGCAGAAGCAAATTGGGCCACTGCTGGTAAAGACTTGTGGGTGTATGATAAAACTCACCACGTCAACCGACGAATCGGCTCACCAAACAGTGACCGAGTTCATTAAACTCCAAACTTCCCGGGAAACCATCCAAATCGGCTTTACGGATCAAAAAGTTTCCGGTCGCGCCGGGCTGCTGACCTTGGCCGGCTTTCTGCACTGGCATCGCTTCGGCGAGTTGTTGGCGGGCGTGTTGCCCCGGTTCAAGCAGCGGCGCCGGGGTTATCAACCTTTCGAATATGCCTTGGGGTGCCGGGCGGGGATTCTGGCCGGGGCCAAAAAGCTGACCCACGTGGCCCACTTGCGTCGGGACGTGAAGCTGGCTCCGTTGCTGGCCATTCAAGGTGTCGCCAGTCAATCGGCTTTCAGCCGTTTCTTCCAACATTTCACTTCGGCGGGCCAAAATCTGGCCACCTTCCGTCCGCTCTGGCGTTGGGGGCTCCAACGGCTTTGTTCCCGGCCCGGCGGATACGCGCTGGATTTGGATTCGACGCGGTTGCTGCACGAGGACGGGCATCAGGAAAGGGTGGCCGTCGGCTATACGCGGCTGGGAGCCAAGCCCTGCTTGCAGCCGCTCTTGGCGGTGTTGGCCGAGGCCAAGCAGGTCGCCGGGTTCTGGCTGCGACCGGGTAACAGCAGTTGCGCCAATAACGTGGTGGCCTTCACGCTGGATTTGCTCAACTACCTGCCCGTGTTTATCCGGTTGCGGGTGGTGCGGGCCGATTCGGGTTTCTGCGTGCCCGATTGGCTGGATTTGTTGGAACAACAAAAACTGCGCTACATCGTGGTGGCGCGTTTGCTCCTACAGCTGCAACGGCTTCTGCGCCGGGACTTGAGCTGGACGCCCAGCGAGGTGCCCGGCACCGACGTGGCCGAAGTGTGGCACCAGGAAATCCACTGGCCCCAGCCGCGGCGGGTGATCCTGCTGCGGCATCGGGTGGCGGAGAAGCAACGGCCTTGTGGTAAAAAACTCCTCGATTGTCCGGGCTTTCTGTATCAGGCGCTGGTGACCAATCTGCCGGAGAGTGTGCGGCCCATCGCGATGTGGCGTGAATACAACGGCCGGGCCGGGTGCGAGGAGGTGATCAAGCAACTGGATGCGGACTTTGGCCTGCCCCAGTTGTGCCTGGAAAAGTTCTGGAGCACTGAAGCCGCCTTGAGCCTGGCAGTGCTCAGTTACAATTTATGCGTGCTCTTTCAGCGGCGGCTGGGAGAGCTGCTGGATGCGCTAATAAGACAGTTCGTAGAATAACGCAGATCATTGTGACGGATCTTGCCAGCACTGAATCAGCCATGATTGGGCCAGAGAAAAGTACCAGTAAACCGGTGGCAGGTGGGTAATGCGAGCGGTCGTCATCGCGACCACAATCGCCTCAGTGCCGCCGCAGGTGAACACCAGATACTGGTCAGGGTCAACTTCGAGGCCAGTTTATTCTGCCGCTTATAGACAGCCTGTCTCCGGCATATAATAGCCATAGCGACTTAAGACTGCACAACTACGACAATTATTGTCGTAGAAATATTTTATTCAAGGATACCATAAGGCCGGATCTGGAATTTGTCTCCTGTTACAGAATTTAAGCGGTTAGTTGACGGCCAAAATACAGCATTAGCTTCGAAAAACCGCTCCTGAACAGGCTAAGCATTTATTGTGATTAATTTGCTAAAAAAAGGTTGACAGGAGCCCGATATGATTTATTATACGACTACATTAGTCGTATATCGACGATGTCTAAACAGGGTTGTGAGCCGGTGATTCTTAAGCTCGCAACCAGTAGTTGCCAGGTCTAAAGCTTGGCTGACAGGAGAATCCAGCTCGACCCGACCTCGGGAGACCTACCTGAGCTGACCAGTCCTTCTGGAGGTTCATTAACCATGAATACATGCAATAACCAGAGTGACTTTAATTCATCACGTCCAGTCGCCTGACGTTGGGAGCGGTTTCCCGACGGCGCACCCGGTGTTTTTATCCGGCTTGGCTATGCCCGTGTCGTCAGGTTTGGCGACAGGCACAGGGACTTCACTCTGCGTTTGCAGGCCATATCAACCTTCATTTGAACTATGAATACAGCGCGAAATATCGAAGATGTTTTAAATGCCAACAATTTGGGGGCGGCTCCGAAATTCGGCACTGATGAGCCTGATGAACTTCAGCAGCAAGCATTCGCACTTGGTTGCCAGACCCGCCCGGGCGGGTTTACGCTAATTGAATTGCTGGTGGTCATCGCCATCATTGCGACACTTGCATCGTTGTTGTTGCCCGCTTTGGCCCAGGCGAAGGATAGGGCTAGAGCTATCAATTGTGTATCCAACCTGCATCAATGGGGTATCCAATGGAATGTCTACACCGGCGACAACGCAGACTGTTTTCCCACTGGCTTGGGCACGGATGGCCAAATTGACCAAAATGCTCGTTCGGCCTGGTTTAACTCACTTCAGTTGAATAGTTCCGAACGCAGGCAAATTGTCACTTGTCCGGCAGCCGTTTCGACCAATTGGGATTTGAAGACGCCTGCGGGGCAGGGACAGTTTGGTGGTCTGGCAACAGCCTTTGCCTTTCCAACGACAACCACTGGTGACGCCTATGAAAATGGGGAAGCGGGCAGCTATGGGGCGAACCTCTGGATTTACCATACCTCGGTGGCTATTCAGAACCGGGATGCGGCAGATCACTGGGGCAAGCTGCAATCCTCGCTTGTTCCAACGCAAATTCCCCTAATGGCCGATAGTATGTGGCGTGGCGGCGGACCCTGGTATGGCGCTGATCGGACAACTTATCAGGCGGCCGCGGGTCCGGGTGTTTCATCCGGCAACGCCAACTATGAGATGGAACATTTCAATGTACCGCGACATGGCTCCGGCAAGCGCACGCAGATTCTGTATTTTGACGGTTCCGTCAGCGCAATTAAGATCAAAGACTTGTGGGGACTTAAATGGAACCGCAGTTGGGATCAAGGTTATCAGGCGAATAACTACGTTTTGCCGGCCTGGATCCGGTCGGAATAACTTCAGCCAATCAAATGATACTGGACAGAAGAAAACTCAAAACAAACGATTTTCAATGAAAACAAATTTAATTCGCACGCTGCTCCTGGCTTTGGCACCATTGATGATTTATGCGGACAAAAGCCAGGCAGGTTCAGCATATCAATATCTCTACCAAGGTGATTCCATCGGATCGCAGCCGTTGCAATTTCGCGAGAGTGTTTCCACGCTGACCAACAATCCCAGTTACTTTTATTTTCCTGACAGTCCGCAATTTGGCCAGCAATTGGATGATTGGTATGTTTTTTCAGGGACCACGCCAAGCTTTGGCCTGCAAGGCTCATCTCAAATCGAAGGATCACTGAACGGCACCGATTATGGAACCTGGATTTTTGGTTATATTGAAGCCCCGCTCTCAGGGCAATATACTTTTTACATAGGGAGCGCTGACAACTCGGTTCTATTGTTGAGCACCAACTATAATCCAGCCAACGAAGTGGAAATTGCCTACGAACCGGGTACTGGCGATCCCCTATTCACCGGCAACAACCTCGGTACGAGGCAGTCCGCGCCGATAAGCCTGGTGCAGGGAAAGAAATACTATTTTGACGTATTCCAACAGGTAGGCCCTGGACCGGGATATGTTCAAGTAGGTTGGGTCCGCCCGGACGGTGTTCAAGAACTCATTCCTGCATTGCACTTGGCCCAGTATGAAGGGCAAAACTTTTATAACGGAGCGCCGGCAATAACAGCCCCTGTTTTCAATGTGGCAGGCAATGGCAATCACGGTGGGCTAAATAACGGCGACATCACCAACCAAGCGCATTTGGCCGAAGGTCAGGAGTTGTTGTTGCAACTGGATGTCATTGCCGCACAGCCGACCACCTGTGTTTGGAAGACGAATGGTGTGATTGTGCCTGGCCAGAACTTGTCTTATTTTGATATTCCCAGAACACCCGCTTCATATAACAATGTTAACGTCCAGGCCATTGTCAGCAATGTCTTTGGCAGCCTCACTAGCTCTGTGGCTGGTATTTTTGTCACTCCAGATACAACTCCACCGACCATTGTGAGCGTGGATACGGCCGGCAGCCCGAACCTGTTAGAAGTAGGTTACACCAAGCCGGTGAATCCCGCCAGCGCCACCAATCTGGCCAACTACCAAGTGAGTATCTCCGGCGGTGGGTTGTTCCCGATAACCGTTACGAATGTCAGTCTTTCTGCCGATCAGCAGACCGTTACCTTTCTCGGCCCATTTAATTTTGGAGTCGGCACCAATTATACCCTGACCATATCGAACGTAAAAGATCAGGCCACCACCCCAAACACATTAAGTCCTAACCCCACGTTGGCACCGTTCACGTTGAGCGCCCCACTGGGAACGACGTATAGCTTCAATTCCGGGCTGCCGAGCGGAGTGCGGATATTTGGCAATGCCTCGATTGAAACCAGTCCGAATCCCAGTATTGGCGGATATGTCGCCTTGACTGACGCAGCTGTCAGACAGAATGGGGCGGTGCTCTTTACAACGCGTAATAACATTGACGAGGCTCATATCAGATTTAATACCAGTATCGGCTCATCCTACAACACGGTCACTGGTGGCTCCGATGGCGGTGATGGCTTCAGCGTCAATCTCTCTGCTAATCTTCCGCTTGGAACTTTTATCAATCCTCAATTCGGTTATTCGCCGCCGGTGGTTAATCCACAATTCACGGTGTATTTTAATGCCCGACCTAATGGCACGCAGAACCCGGTGGAAATCGGCGTTGCGTTGAATGGCCAGGTGTTGACGAACATTCTGGCCGGCACCAACTTTACCAGTCTGAACGGAATCCCACCCATTACCAGTGCCGACGGTCATTGGGCGCCGGTGGACATCAATTTGCAACGTGATGGCACGTTGGCTCTGTCATTCGACGGCGTATTGTTGCTGACGAACTTTCAAACCGGTTGGCAAGGATTGACCAGCGCCCAGCTCAATTTTGGAGCCGCTACGGAAAGTTGGTATGAAACGCATTATATCTCCGGATTATATGTCAATTACTATGAAGGTTATGTCGGCAATGTCGGGTTGGCCCCCAGCAGCGTGCTCGGTGGAATTTTCCCTGAAGGTTCGACTGTGACACTTTATGCCGTGCCCACAGGGGCAGGCCCGAATACTTATCAATGGTATAATAATGGCATTCCTTTGAATGGTGCCACCAACCGGGTTTTGACGTTTCCTGCAACAGTAGGTTCCGGTGGTACCTTCACGCTTGCCATCAGCAATTCTTTCAGTGGTTTTGTTTCATCACCCCACACGGTCACCATCCCGCCTAATCCGAATCCGCCCGTCGTGGTATCGGCCCAAGCGATTGCCGGTAGCATCAATAAAATTTTCCTTTCCTTCAATCAGACCCTTGATGTTGCCAGCGCAACCGACATTTCCACATATTCTTCTCCCTATTTTGCCGTGACTTCGGTGGCGCTTGGCGTCAACGGCCAAAGCGTTATTTTGAACACCACGCAACAGCGTTATGGCGCTGCCTATCCACTGACTATTGCCGGGTTAAAGGACACTTTTGCCTCTCAAAATGTATTAAACACCAACGTCACAATCGTATCCGGCTTGAGCTACGACAATGAAGTTCTTGGCGATTTACCGGTGCGATATTACAAACTGAATGAGACTAACGGCACCGTTGCTTATACTCAGACGACGGGTGGCGACACGGTTAACACCAATGGAACTTATTCGAATCTGCCAATTCTCGGAGTTCCGTCCATTGTGCCGTCAGCCACCAATGATTTTTCCGTTACCTTTGTAACCGGATTGAGCAATCAGGTGTCCGTGCCAAATAACGAAGATATAAACGTAACCCGCGGCCCGTGGGCAAAGCGAACAATTGAACTATGGTTCAATGCAAATAGTTTTCCGATCGGACAGCAACCAGGTGACGGTGCCACCTTGGCGCAATATCATGCCGTATCAGGGCTCTGGGAAGAAGGTGGAAACTTGCGCGACATTGGTGTGTATTTGTGGAATCCAACGGGGGTCACTAATACGGTTGTGACCAATCCGCCCACGGCTTATTTGTGCTTGACCGCTTACAATTCAACCCAAGACGGCCCCGGCGCGCCGTTTGGCCTGCTGTTGAACCCTCCCGTTTACACGACCTATTTGGTCACTACCGGTGTAACCTATCACGTCGTGGCAGTGCTCGATGGTGATCCCAATGGCACCACCGGCGAGTTGCGGCTCTACGTGAACGGCCAGTTGACCGGGCGCACAACCAACGGCGTTGGACAGATGTACAACCACAACGGCGCGGTTCATATCGGCGGTGCAAACGGCCGCTCCCATTTGAATGTCAGCGGAGTCTGGAGTTACTTCGATGGAACGGAGCAGGATGTGTCAATCTATAACTCGGTCTTGTCCGCCAGCGACATTCTCGCTCATTACCAAGCCGGTACGGGCGCGAGTTTGGTTGCCACCATTCCGTCCATGCTCGTGACAAGTGTTAATCCGCAAGGGAATCCCCGTCAATTGCAGGTTATATTTAACCAACCCGTCTCAACACCCACTGCAACCAACCTGGCGAATTATGTCCTCAAAACGAGTGCCGGCAGCACGGTCGGTATTCAATCAGCACGGCTCGGCGCTGATTTGGTCACCGTCAGTTTGAATCTGACGGCAGCCAACAGTTTCATTGTTGGCAGCAATTACAATGTTACGGTAAGCGGGGTGGCGGATATTTTGTCTTCCACCAACATCGTGGTAAGCACCAATGTGTCATTCACCTTTGCCTCTGCCGGCGCGGCGGGCATTGCCTATGGAAGCAGCAGTCTCGGCAATCAAATTGTGACTGAAAATCAGCCGGTGCAATTCAGCGTGGCGGCCACCGGGCAGGTTCCCTACGCCTATCAATGGTATTTTAATAATATCGGGCTGTCTGGCCAGACCAACGCGACATTGACGTTCAATGCTCTATGGAATTCGGGCGGCAACTACACCGTGGTGGTCAGCAACCAATTTAGTTCAATCACCAGCAGTCCGCCGACGTTGCTGACCGTCCTCCCGGACGTGACGCCGCCACAGTTGGTCGGGCTGCACGGTTTCGCCGGCACACTTAACGAAATTGTCCTGAACTTCAGCAAGCCGGTTGATCCCGTGGGTGCGACGAATTTAGCGACTTACAGCATACCGACTGCCGGCACAACCGGGTTGTCAATTCTTGGCGCGTCCATTTCGACCAATGGCCTGCAAGTGACTCTGGCCACCACGCCGCAGGCACACGGCCAGACGAATCAGATTACCATTACCAACCTTAAGGACCGTTCGCATGTACCCAACCCACTCACGGTCACGGCGCAATTTGTCTCGACAATCAGTTATCGCGATGAATTGCTGGCGATACCTGGACTGGCACGCTATTGGACGTTTGACCAGACTGCGGGATCGGCGTTTCCATCGCTCGTTTCAAAATATGATACTTCACCTTTAAACATTGTTGGAACCATCAAAGGCGATCCTAATACCGGGGGGGTTCCAGTGCTGGGCGTACCAGGCCTAGTTCCGAATGTGCCAAATGATACCGCCATCAGTTTCAACGGATTGGGCGGCACCAATCGCATTGAATTGCCCAACGGCGCGGATATTAATTCCACTCTGGGACCGTGGTATCAAATTACCACCGTCTTTTCTTTCAAGGCCATTGGCTTGCCGCAGATCATCAGGAACAGCAGTGTCACCAACTATCAAGTGCCGACGATATTCTCGGACTTTCAGTATTCCATTTACCTGTTCCCGACGCAAACGAACGTAAATAATCCTTCGCAGGCGCAACTGGTGTTCGAGGCACAACAGACCGGCAGTTCCGGCGCCGGTTCGCCGTGGGGCGGCAATACGGCGGCGACCGCCACCCGGATCACCTACAACATTCAAACGAACACGGTCTATAATATTGTCACTGAGCTTGACGGCAATGCCGGGTTCGTGAGTGGACAACTCCGTCTCTATGTGAACGGTGTGCGGATTGGAACCGTGACTGGTATTGGTGCCATTTATCAGGCCCCCAATACGCCTCCAGGTTTTAGCCAGGGATACGTCACTGCCTACAACGGCTCGGCAAAAACGATCAACCCGGAACTGGTCACGGCCACGACGTTTATTGATGATCCTTTGAACGGTGTGATTGATGAGTTTGCCTACATCAACCAGGGCACACTATCGGATGCCCGGATTGCCCAGCTCTATTCTTATAGCCAGACCAACTGGGCGGACGCTGGTTTTACGATTATCACGAATAACACTGGCGTCACGCTTCCTAGAATTGGCTTCACACCCGTCATCGGCAACGCGTTTAACTTGAGCTGGTCAGGCAGTGCTGCCGGTTATTATTTGGAATACACGACCAATCTCGCTTCAGGGATTTGGATTTCCAATCCGACGACGCCAACAGTTATCAATGGCACCAACTTTATCAACCAACCCGTTGGCGGCACTGGCAATAAGTACTTCCGTTTGCATCACCCATGAACTATTCCGCCATCTTTTAATCAATTGAGAAAATATGAAACGAGAACTTGATACCAGATTTGCCGGACGGCTGTTGTTAATATCCATCGCTTCGGCAGCGATGGTGGGCAATGCGCAGATTGTTCATAAGTCCATCACGCCGGAACAGATTGAGTTCTTCGAGCAAAATATCCGGCCGGTGCTGGTGGAGCATTGCTATGAATGTCATTCCGAAGAGAAGGGCAAAAACAAGGGCGAACTGACCTTGGATACGCGCGATGGCATTCGTGCTGGTGGTGATCGTGGACCAGCCGTGGTGCCGGGCAAACCAGACGAGAGCATTTTAATCAACGCCATTCGGCAGGTTGGCCAGTTGCGGATGCCGCCCGATTCGCGTGGTGGAATTTTACCGGACGAGGTTGTTGCCAACTTTGAGAAGTGGGTGAAAGATGGTGCCGCTGACCCGCGCGATTCAGCCAAAGTCATCAGCGCCCAAGCCGCCAAACCGGAGAAAGTTTATGACTGGGACAAGGAACGCGCTTATTGGGCATTTCAAAAACCCAAAGCCGTGGCTCCACCCGCCGTGACCGATGGCAAATGGCCCAAGACCGAGGTGGATTATTTTGTCCTGGCCAAGCTGGAAGAGAAAGGTCTAAAACCGGTGGGTGATGCTGATAAACGCACGCTAATTCGCAGGGTTTATTACGACCTTATCGGTTTGCCGCCGACGCCGGAGCAGGTTGAAGCGTTTGCCAATGATGCATCACCGAAGGCCTTGGAAAATGTCGTTGATCAACTGCTGGCTTCGCCCCGGTTCGGGGAACAGTGGGGTCGCTATTGGCTCGATGTGGCGCGCTATGGCGAATCTACAGGGCTGGATCGCAACCTCAACTATCCGTATGCGTGGCGTTACCGTGACTATGTCATAGATTCGCTGAATCAAGACAAACCTTACAATCGTTTCGTCGCGGAACAACTGGCCGGCGATCAGCTGCCTTATGCTGATCAAAAGGAACGCGACGAGAATCTTACGGCAACCGGCTTTTTGGCCATTGGGCCAAAGGGTTTGAATGAGTCGCGCATCAAGTATTCAAAGTGGCAGGTGGTAAATGATCAAATAGACGTCACGGCGCGTGGGTTTCTGGGTCTGACGGTAGGTTGCGCGCAGTGCCACGATCATAAGTTCGATCCGATTCCACAGAAGGACTATCACGCGCTCGCGGGCATTTTCTCCAGCACGGAAACCCTTTACGGCACGGTGGGCGGGCGTGGGAATCGGCGGCCGACATCGCTGCTCTCGTTAAGCGGCGCGCCGGAACTTGCCGTTTTGTCCACGGGTGAACCCACGCCGAACATGTTCGTGAATACGAATCGCAACTTCACGGCTGCGAACGGCACAAACAACGCGGCGCGTGGTCGGCGCGGCGGTGGCGGCGGCTTTGCGGCTGGAGGTTTTGGCGGTGGTGGGACGAATGGCTTTGGCGGCGGGACAAATGGTTTTGGCCGGCGCGGCGGTTTTGCCCGGAATTTCACCACCAACCAGATTGAGCGTGTCCCGGCGCACAAAACTTACGCAATGGGTGTTCGCGACTATGACGAGCCTCAGGATGTGCCGGTTTATTATCGCGGCGACTTGACCAAGCCGACGGACGCGGTGGTGCCGCGTGGTTTCCTGCGGATTGTCACCTTGTCTGAAACCCTGGCCATTCCTACCAATGCCAGCGGTCGTCTGCAGTTGGCGGAATGGATCACGAATCCGGAGAACCCGCTCACTTCGCGCGTGGTCGTCAATCGCGCTTGGCAACACCTCTTCGGTGAGGGCATTGTCGCTACCCCGGACAATTTTGGACACCTGTGTGCACGGCCAGTGAACGAAGAGTTGCTCGACTATCTGGCGGTGAAGTTTGTCACGGAGCAGAACTGGTCGATCAAACAGCTCGTGCGCTCGCTGGTGTTGACGCGCGCGTATCAGTTAAGCAGCGATACTTACGCGAAGGCCGAGGAAATAGATCCGGCAGACACCTTGAACTGGCGGGCCGCACCGCGCCGGCTGTTGGCGGAACAATTGCGTGACTCGATTCTGGCCGCGAGCGGACGGCTGGATCTGGAACCGCCGCACTTCGGCGTGACGGGTGAGTTTGGCGATGGCTACTATGGTGTGAACATCTGGGAGAGCGATTTGCCCCAGCATTTTTACAAGCGCAGTGTTTATCTGCCTGTGCCGCGGGACATGGTGCCGGAGTCGCTGTCGCTTTTCAATTTGCCAAATCCAAACCTGGTTGGGGCAAAGCGCGAAGACACGACTTCTCCCAGTCAGGCGTTGTTTCTGATGAACAACGCGCTGGTCCAGGATGAGGCTTTGCATCTCGCCCGCGAGCTCCTGCAAAATAAAAAACTGTCAGAAAAGGAACGCATTCAACGCGCCTACCTCGCCGTCTTCCAGCGTCAGCCCACACCGGCGGAAGTGAAGCGCGCTGCCAAGTTCATCAAGGCAGAGACGGGGCTATTGGCTTCACAGGCACCGGAGCAAATTGTGCCGCGCACTTCGACTCCGGAACCCGTGCCGGGAATACAGGCAGTAACTTTGACACCCAAGCCGGAGGCTTCGGTGCCGCCAAACGTGCAACCTGCGCCTGTACCGGCGTCGGCTAATCCACCGACCATTGGCGAACCGGTTGCCCTGCCGATCATGGAACCAATCAATCCTAATTCTGCAACGCCTGCCCTGACACCGGTTGCGGCGACAGTTGCTGCAAATACTCCATCCAACAACGGTGGTAACTATGGCGGCGGCGGGGGTCGGAATGGGTTTCGTTTCCCGCGCACATTTAATGGACCCGGCTCGGCCAGTGACGTGGTGGTTGGAAAGCTTGCACCCGGAATTGCACAACCCAAGGTGTTTCATCAGGCGCTGCCGGAAAAGCCGGCCTCGCCGGAGGAAGGTGCGCTGGCTTTGTTCACGCAAGCGCTGTTCAGCAGTGCGGAATTCCGTTATCTCCAATGATTGGTCCCAAATAAATAACTAACTATTATGAATAACGACAACCATACTCCTCAACGCTGCGACGGCGTCATACCGGAAGTTTATACCCGGCGCCAAATGCTCAAGACCTTTACGACGGGTTTCGGCTACATGGCATTCGCCGGAATCGCGGCACAAGCGGCACTGCTGGATCGTGGGGCCAGGGTTCTCGGTGGCTCGGACGCGGCTCCGGCGGCGGGCGGCGAAATCAATCTGCTATTACCGAAGAAACCGCATTTTGCGCCGCGCGCCAAGCGCATCATTTTCCTGGGCATGGAAGGCGCGCCGTCGCACGTGGATACTTTTGACTACAAGGCCAAGCTTCAGGCCGACGATGGCAAACAGTCCAAGGATAACGATGACCGCCAGTATCTCGGTTCACCGTTCAAATTCAAACCGTATGGCCAGAGCGGAAAATGGATTTCGGAATTATTTCCGAAGGTGGCGGGTCACGCGGACGAACTCTGCTTTTTGCACGGCATGTGGACGAACGCGCCGGCGTTGCATCCGCAGGCGTGGCCGGCATTGCATACGGGTAGTCCAGTGTTTGTGCGGCCGTCAATGGGTTCATGGTTCCTCTATGGTTTGGGCACGGAGAATCAAAATCTGCCGGGGTTTGTAACCATCAAGCCGGCGTTGTCCATCGGTGGTGGACAATCTTACGAATCCGGCTTTTTGCCGTCTGTATTTTCCGCGACCCGCATCGGCGAGTCCAAAACGGATATCAAGAATTGTAGTGTCAACAATATCAAGAACGCCAACATTGCGGCGAAAGCCCAACGCGAGGAACTCGACTTTGTTCAGGAGTTGAACCACGACCTGCTCAAAAAGGGGACGATGGATCACCAGGTTGAAGGCGTGATTCAGTCTTATGAACTCGCGTTCAAGATGCAGGCGGAGGTTCCCGAAGTGACGGATATTTCCAAAGAGTCGCAGGCCACGCTTGATCTCTATGGCATCAACAAGGACGAGACGGATGACTTCGGTCGCCAGTGCCTGCTGGCGCGACGTTTTGCCGAAGCGGGTGTTCGCTTCATTGAAGTTTGCTACGACGACTGGGACCATCACGGCCAGCTCTATGCCGGATTAAAGAAGAGCACGCGAGCGGTGGATCAACCGATTTCCGCATTGCTTACGGATTTGAAGCAGCGCGGTTTGCTGGAAGACACGCTGGTGCTTTGGGGCGGCGAATTCGGCCGCACGCCGGACAGTCCGAAACCAGATGGTCGCGATCACAGCACCAAAGGCTGGACGATGTGGATGGCGGGGGGCGGCGTAAAGCCCGGCTTTTCTTACGGCGCAACCGACGAATACGGCATCAACTCGGTGGACGGCCGGATGGACTATCATGACCTGCACGCAACCCTGCTGCACATCTTCGGCTTGGACCATGAAAAATTAACTTATCGCTACGGTGGCCGCGATTATCGCCTGACCGATGTCTATGGCGAAGTTCACAAAGAAATTCTCGCCTGATTCTAAACCATAAACCAACAACTCAAACAAACCTTAAGCAAGCGGTTAGTTGCCTAAAATTATAAATATGAAAAAACAAACCATGTTAAACTTTCTTGCGGCTGTGACTTTTTTGATTGGCAGTACGGGCCGGGCGGCGGACGCGGATGGCAACTGGATTTGGACCACGCCGGGCCGCAATGGTGGTGCGCCGCGTGAATTCGTTTTAACCCTAAAGACCGACGGATCTACGCTCACCGGAAAAATTTCCACTCCCGGTCGTGACGGCAAGCCGGCGGATACAGAGATTGCCGATGGTAAAGCGGATGGCAACACGATCTTCTTCGATGTGGTCCGCGTCTTCAACGGCAACACGAATATGACAGTCTATACCGGTAGGGTGGCTGATGGCACGATCACGGGCAAAATAGAATCAGTGCGTAACGGCAAAGCGCAGTCACATGACTGGGTGGCCAAAAATGCAGGCAATCAGACCGAGGCAACCCCGGTTGTGGCAGCTGTACCAAAGCCGGGTTATGACGAAAATGGCCACAAGATCGTCAATGAAACGCATTACAAGGAAGTTTCGCCGGATGACGCGGAGAAATTTTTGGCCGGGCATCCGGATGCCATCATTATTGATGCCCGCTCGCCCCGCGAATACGCCGCCGGCCATCTGCCGAACGCCTTGAACTATAATTTGACGGACGATGACAAATACAAGGAGGTGCTGGCAACGATCACAGACAAGACCAAATGGTATGTCGTACACAGTGCGGTTGGCCATTATCGCACGGTCCGGGCTTTGGAATACTTCGAGGCCAATGGTTTTGAACACGCCATTGCCATTGACGGCGGTTACGCCGCCTGGGCCAAGACTGGCAAGCCGACGGTAAAATAATTTTTGAAGCATCTATTAATCCAAACCACGAAACACAAAAGCAATCAAAAACAACATACACAAATGAAAATCAAACATCATTCGATAGTGCTTGGCTGCGCGGCGGCCATCTTGTTGCTGACGGCGTCAGCCCAGGCAGCGGACCCCACGGGGACATGGACTTGGAGCACCCCGGGACGCAATGGCGGTCCCGACCGCGTAAGCACGCTTATCTTGAAGGCCGACGCAGCCACGATCACGGGCAAGGTCTTGGTTCCGGGTCGCGACGGCTCGCCGGTGGAAACACCGATCTCCGACGGCAAAATTGACGGCGATAACATCTCGTTCAATCTGGTGCGTTCATACAACGGCAATTCCAGCACGAACAAATACTCTGGTGCGGTTGCGGCGGATAAAATCACGGGCAAGGTGAAATCCGTGAATCGGGATGGCCAGCCGCAGTCGCGCAACTGGGAGGCGAAACGGGTGACGGAGGCGAAATAGTCAGTTGGGACAAATCATGCTGGCGATGCGTCCGTGTCAACGGGCGCAGCGATTCGCTTGATGAAGCTTAATCAAACCATTGAAATGAATTTTTCAATAACCAAAACGGTGAGAACGCGAACCGGTGCAAATCTATTGGCGGCAATGGTGTTGGCGGGTGCCATGACGGCCAGCGCGCAGCCGCGCCAGGATTTTTCCAAGGTTGAAATCAAAGAGATCCCCATCGCGGGCAATGTCTATTTGCTTGAAGGTTCCGGCGGCAACATCGGCGTGTCGGCGGGGCCAGATGGACTTTTAACTGTGGACGATGAGTTTCTACCGCTGGCGGAAAAGATTGATGCGGCGCTCGGCAAGTTGAGCGACCGGCCGTTGCAATATGTGATCAACACGCATATTCATGGTGACCACATCGGCGGTAATGCTTACTTCGGTAAAAAGGCAAAAATCATTGCCTCGGCAAATTTGCGTTCCCGGCTCGCCGCCCAGACAAATGTTGCTCCTTCGGCATTGCCGGTTATCACGTTCACGCATGACTCATCGCTTTATTTCAATGGCGATGAAATCAAAATCATCGCCTTTGGCCCGGGGCATACGGATGGTGATGCGGCGATTTATTTCACCGGTTCGAAGGTGCTGCATCTCGGAGACCAGTTTGTGAATGGACGATTTCCCTATGTGGACGTGGCGAATGGCGGTGATGTGAAAGGGTATTTGAACAACCTCGACGCGGTGCTGGCGTGGGTGCCGGTGGATACGAAAATTATTCCCGGCCATGGAACGGTTAGTTCGGTAACAGATCTGAAACAATTCCGCGACTTCGTGGCGGAGAGCATTGACGTGGTTCAGAAAGACATCAAGGCCGGTAAAACCCTGGATCAGGCCAAAGCGAACGCGGAATCTTTGGAAAAATACAAACAGTGGCGCAATGGCGGCCGTTGGCTGGAGGCGGTCTATCGAAGCCTTAACGCGAACAAAACTTAAGCGTCCGGCGCGATCAAACGATTCTTCAAAGGCATAAACATCTTTATGATATTAAACTTTGGCATCCCGGCCATGATTGTTGTTCTAGCCTTGGTGGCAAGCACGGAATTCTTGCGGGCTGATGACAAGGCCCCCAAATACACCGTGCAGGAAATCATGAAGGCCGTGTTCAAAGGGGATGACGCGCTCGCAAAAAAAGTCGGTAAAGGCAAAGGTAGCGACGCTGATTTTTCAAAGTTGGAGGATTATGTGACTTCGCTCCCGCTGAATGATGCACCGCAAGGCGACTCGGCGGGCTGGAAAAAGAAAACCACGGCGGTGTTGGAGGCCATCACCGCCCTCAAAGCGCGCCAGCCCGGTGCGCTGGGACAATACAATCTGGCCGTGGATTGCAAGGCTTGCCACAGTGTCTATCGGCCGGAGGAGTGAACCCTCATTCAATCCAAAACCATTAATCCAAAACAAATGAACGCAGAACAAATTCCGCACCCGGAACCTGACTGGCTGAAGATTGTCCGGCAGCAGGTTGCCCCGCTGGGCTACGGCTCGGTTGAGATTGTCATTCATGATTCGCGAATTGTCCAGATAGACAAAACTGAGCGCTGGCGGCTGCAAAAAGGACAGGTGGCAACGTCGCGAGGATGGATGGACGGCGACATCCGTTCATCGCAACTCTAACTTATTATCTGGGTGATCTTACATCCAACTGAGTTGTCGCGCGGAACGTCTTCCGGACGTTGCACGGCTGCTGAGCGGCTAGCCCACCGGGCGCCAGCCCGGATGCTTCGCGTCCGCCAAGCGAGAGGCTCTTTGACTAACATGAGTTTCACCAGCAATTGCCAAGAATCTTCCGAGCAGTTGTGCCCGACCCAGTGCGGGATGATCGGTGGATTCATTTTTCGCCTGGATTATCTTTTCCGCCTCGTGCCGATCCGTGATTCCGAGACTTTTACGTTCACGCGTTTCGGAGTCGAGGCTGTAGAACATGGAGCCGCGTTTGCTGAGCCAGTATCTTTCTTTCATGGTCGCCTTTCAGGCTAAGGCAACCGGAGCAATTTTTGTTAAACCCAACTGGCCGCAAGTGGAGTAAAGTGAAAAAAGGTGGCAAAACGCAGACCTTTTTCGATTTAGTACACACTTTGGTACACAGTTGGGGCTTTTTTGACCAAACCGGCTGAAGCAGT
>CAZKTW010000056.1:0-16938 GCA_964555775.1 uncultured Bifidobacteriaceae bacterium
TAAAGGCTGTAGGCCTTGAGCAATTGCGAGATGGCGTGGATTTTTTGCGCCTTGGTCTCGAAATCCTGCTGCACCTTCGTTTTCGCCTCCATGCGTTTGCGCGCGTCGGGTTCCGGCCCGGTGTCGATTTCGTGCAACGCGGTCGTGAGATCGGGCAGCACAAACGCCTCCGGATCCTTCGGGCTGACGAAATTGCGGCCCTTTTCAGTCAGGTCGGCCTCGTGGCCTTTCTCGTCAATGGCGAAAAGCAATTCTTCCTTCTCCCGGTACAGGTCAACCTTCTTCTGGTCCTTGTGCAATTCCAGCTCGGCCTGGTTCATGCGCCGAAGATTTTCCGGGTCTTCCAGGATTTTCATCAAACCCTCGGATTTGGGCTGGCCGGTCTTCACGCGGAACAACAGCATGCCGGTTTCATGTTCGAGCGCCTCGGCATTCTGGACATTCGAGCCGTCGGCGGGATTTAATTTTTTGATGAGCGCCTCGGCCTCGGACAAAAACCGGGCGCACAGCTTTTCCTGCGCGCGGACGAGCGATTCGACCAACGGTTTCCACTGGCCATATTGTTCATCGTAGGTGTGAACGGACGGGCCGCTGATGATGAGCGGCGTGCGCGCCTCATCAATCAGAATCGAGTCCACCTCGTCCACGATGGCAAAGTAATGTCCACGCTGGACCTGGTCTTCCTTGCGCGTGGCCATGCCGTTGTCGCGAAGATAATCAAAGCCAAACTCGGCGTTCGTGCCGTAGGTGATGTCGCAATTATATTGTTCGCGGCGGACCTTGGGCGGCTGGTCGTGCAGGATGCAGCCGACGGTCAGGCCCAGAAACTTGTATATCGCGCCCATCCACTCGGAGTCGCGGGCGGCGAGGTAATCGTTCACGGTGACGACGTGCACGCCGCGTCCGGTCAGCGCATTGAGATAAACGGGCAGGGTGGCGACGAGCGTCTTGCCTTCGCCGGTGGCCATTTCGGCGATGCGCCCGCTGTGCAATCCGTAGCCGCCGATCAATTGGACATCGAACGGAATCATTTCCCAAAGCAACGGATGTTCACGGACGATGACCTCGGTCTTGCGTTCGGTGAGCCGGCGGCAGGCATTTTTGACCACGGCAAACGCCTCGGGCAGGATGAGATTGAGCGTGCGGGCCAGCTCCGCCTTGTCCTGAATGGGTGCAAGTTGTGCCTTCCAGCCGGCGGTTTTCTGGCGCAGTTCGTCGTCGGAAAGTTTCTGGAGTCCGGCCTCAATCTCGTTGACCTGAGCAACGATGGGGCGGAGCCTTTTGACTTCGCGCTCGTTCCTCGAAGGGATGATCCATTTCAAAAAATTCACAGTAATTCCAATCAGTTAGTCGAAAATAGAAGCAAAACGCTACGCGATGGAACGCAAAGCGTCAAAGCGAATCGCCGTTCAAATTGGCAACGGCTGAAGGAACCACCGCTGGGGTTTGCGGGAAACCGGGTCTTCCCGGGCGGCGAGTCGGAATTACTCAGGCTACGGGTTGTTGCGGTGACGAGCCGTTGCGGGGCGCCGGTTTTGGATTGGGCGGCATGGCCTCGTGAACAATGATCCCGGCACGTTTGGCTGCCTCGGAGATGAGTTTGAGGTGCGGTTCGAGTGCCGGATCCTGACCGTGCTTGAACAGCAGGCGGTCAGCGTAGCCCCGGATGATGGCGATGATATTGTTCAGTTCATGGGCGACCGCGGGCGGGATGTGCTCCCCCGATTCAGTTTTTGGGGTGGATTCGCACAAGGAGCCTGCAGCGGCAGCCGATTCCGCCATTTTTTTGTAGATGTTTTCCATCGATGACATCGCATTCAAATGGAGCATCTTGCACGCCAGATTCTAACTCAGGGGAGAGAGGGTTGCTTTTCAAATCCTGCGGCGGAGAAACGGATCAGGAAGTTTCGAGTTTAGGATTCAATGAGACATTTTGTTCCGAAGCAGGACAAACCCATTTGCCCAAATCACAGGCTGGCATCTTTTCACCGGTTCGTTATCCTTGAACGCAAACGAACGGATGAATACCGCGACCGCATCTTTGGGCCTGATTGCCGGCAACCGCTCATTGCCGCTGGAATTTGCCCGCCAGGCGCGTGCCGCCGGGGTCAAACGGCTCGTGGCCGTAGCGGTGGAAAAAGAAACCGATCCGGCGCTCAGTTCGCTCGTGGACGACATTGTCTGGCTCAAGGTCGGCCAGCTTTCAAAAATGATTGCGGCGTTCGTGGACCGCGGCGTGAAACAGTGCGTCATGGTTGGCCAGATCGCGCCGAAGCATCTTTTTGATTTGCGCCCCGATTTGCGCGCGATGTCGCTTTTGTTCCGGCTCAAGGAGAAAAATGCCCACACAATTTTTGGCGCCATTGCGGAGGAATTGAAGAAGGATGGCGTGGAATTGATTGAAGCCACGCCGTGGTTGAAGCCGCTCATGCCCGGCGCGGGTTTTCATCTAGGTCCGGAGTTGTCCGCCGGGCAGCCGGCGGACGTGGCATTTGGTTTTCGGATCGCCAAGGAGGTTTCGCGGCTGGAAATCGGCCAGATGGTGGTGGTCAAAAACGGCACCGTGCTGGCTGTTGAGGGCTTTGAAGGCACGGACCAATGTCTCGCGCGTGGCGGAGAGCTCGCCGGCAGGGATGGCGGAGCGGTCGCCGTCAAGGTGGCGAAGGCCCGGCACGACATGCGTTTCGACATTCCCTGCATCGGTTTGCAGACGCTGGAGACCTGTCTCCGCGCGGGTATTTCCGTGCTGGCGCTGGAAGCGGGGAAAACCCTGCTGCTGGAACGCGAGACTTGTGAACCCCTGGCAAAGAAAAGTAGAATTTCGGTCACGACAATATCCTGACGCCGCTCCATCAACCCAAACTCCCAACCATGTTAACCTCTCACGAACTCTTCGGTTTCATGTCGCCCAGTCTGGCCAACGAAATCATCACGTTTACCTTTGAATCGGACAAGGCGACCTACCGGGCCACGCTCAATGCCGTTGCCCAGGCGCGTCATTTGCGGCCGGTTTTTCTCGAACGGCAGCCCCGGTCGCAACGGCATGCGACGATGATTTCATGCCTGTCGCGTCCCGGCCTGGAAGCCGCGGCGGGCGGGATCATTCGTGTCTGGCTCCTGAAAAAGTACCAGTCCATGCTTGTGGATTTCTTGAATGCATTGGGGATCAAGAATGAGGAGGGGGTGGTGGATGATTTGCCGGAGGGCATGGATGACGCAAAATTGAAGTCCGCGATCGAAACGTTGCTGGGGAAATATCCGCCTGAAGCCGTGGCGGTATATCTGAACGCCTTCAACGACATGAACGAGGCCAATTGGGCAAACCTTAAAAATATTTTGGAATCCGATTCCCGGCTGCAGTTGGGAGCGGGGGGTTGACGATGAACCAGGGCATTCCGGCGACGGAAACCTGCCAAATAAAGAATCGGGCGGGCGGGCGGGTGCAAATGCTTGAAGGGAACCGCCCAAAATGGACCGGCCTGGTGGTGATCGGGTGTGTGTTTGCGCTGGCCGCGGCGCTTTCCTGGCGCCGATGGCCGGACATACTCGTTGACTTCGGGACGCAGCTTTATATGCCGTGGCGGATTGCTGAAGGCGCGGTGCTTTACCGGGACGTGACATATGTGGTCGGCGGGCCGTTGTCCCAATATTTGAACGCGTCGCTTTTCAAGATTTTCGGTGTTTCCTTTCAGACCCTGATTTTTGCCAATCTGGCGATTACAGCGGGGATGTTGGTTCTGGTTTACCGCCGTTTTCTGGCTGCGGCGGATCAATTGACGGCAACCATGATTGGTCTGGCGATTGTGCTGGTATTTGCATTTTCGCATTGCCTGGTGATCGGCAACTACAATTATATCACCCCCTATTGTTATGAGGCGTTTCACGGATTGATGCTGGCTATCGTGACGGTGGCGTGGCTATCGAGCTGGGTTGAACGGCGCCAAGTCCGGTTTGCGGCACTGGCGGGTTTGGGGGCGGGTTTGGTGTTTCTGACCAAGCCGGATATTTTTCTGGCCCTGACAGTCTGCACCGGCGCTGCTTTTATGCTCGTCGGTTTTGTTCACAAACAAATCGCGTTCGCGGCAAAGTCGTTGATGGTTTTCTCGTCGGCCGGGTTTGTACCATTGCTGGGTTTTTTTGCCTTTTTTCTGAGCGAGGAAGATTGGCGGGCGAGTGCGCGTTCGGTGGCATTTGCCTGGGTGCCGTTATGGCATACGTCCATTACCCGGGATCCATATTATCAATGGTGTTTGGGGTCGGATATGCCGTTCTTGCATCTTGAAAAAATGGCGGCGCAATTTGTTTTTATTGCAGTGACCACCGTGATTTATGCCCTGGCCTTCCGGCGCGGAATGGAATTGCGCTTCAAATGGGTAAGACCGTTCTGGATGGTTTGGCCATTGTTGATTGCGCCACTTTTGGGTTTGGCGGTGGCTTGGAATTGGGTTGATTGTGGCCGCACTTTGCCCCTCCTGGCTTTGGCTGGCGGAGGGTTGCTGGTTTTGAACCACAAGCAAACGGTGACCGGACCGGCGACCATCTTTCCGTTGCTTTGGATTGTGTTTGGCCTGGCCTTGCTGTCCAAGCTGGGATTTTATCCACGGATTTGGCATTACGGATTTGCGCTGGCCATGCCGGCGTTTGCCGGAGCGGTATATTTATTTGTCTGGTTGTTGCCGCGGCTGCTGGAACGAGAATACGGGGTTTGCGCCCGATTATTTCGCGCGACCATCTGTCTGGTGCTGATGATCGGGTTTGCCCGTCTGTTTCTGCGCTCGGAATCGTTTCTCCTTCGGAAGGATACGCCTGTGGGAAGCGGCAGCGATAAAATTCTCGCCTACAATCCCGCCGTTGACCCCTTTCATGGCAACGTTGAAACGGCGCTGTCCTGGATTGAAAAGAATGTTCCGGCTGAAGCGACGCTGGCGGTGCTGCCTGAAGGAGCCATGATTAATTATCTTAGCCGGCGGGTAAACCCGACTCCCTACCTCAACTGGGTCCCGCCGGTGATAGCGGTGTTTGGTCAAACCAATATGACCGCCGCCTTTGAGAAAAACAGTCCTGATTATGTCTTCATCATCGCCCGGAACGCAGACGAATTCGGGGTGGGCTTGTTCGGCTATGACCCGCGAAATGGAGCCGGCCTCAAGCGGTGGATTGACGACCATTACGACCGGGTCTATCCGGTGCCGGACCCAGCTGAGCAAACCGCCTCTGGAAATCCATTCTTTGCCGAACTGCAGATCCTGAAACGCCGGCCGGCCGCTCTCTTGCCCGCGGGAAAAAATTGAATCCTCCGTTGGTTCACCTATACTGATGCCGCGTATGAAAAAATATCTTGTTGAATTCATCGGGACGTTCTTTCTGGTGCTTACGGTTGGCATGACGGTTATCGAACCTGGCGCCGCCGGTGAGCTGGCCCCGCTGGCCATTGGGTCGGCGTTGATGATCATGGTCTTTGCCGGGGGCCACGTGTCCGGCGGTCATTACAACCCGGCGGTTACCGTGGCGGTGTGGTTGCGTGGACGTTGTCCCCAGGCGGAAGTCCCGGGCTACATCGGTTCGCAAATCGCCGCCGGCATAGTGGCGGCGTTCGTGGTGCTGGGTCTCAAAGGCGACCCCAGCGTGTCGCCCAAGGATTTGCACGTTTTTCCCGCGCTCATTGCCGAATTGATCGGAACCTTTGCCCTCGCCTATGTGGTATTGAATGTCGCCACCGCCAAAGGCACCACCGGCAATTCCTATTATGGTCTGGCCATCGGTTTTACCGTGATGACCATGGCTTTTGCCCTCGGGCCCGTTTCCGGCGGTGCTTTCAACCCCGCGGTTGCCGTCGGTATCACCGTCATGAAACTCGCCAAGGTGTCGAACCTGTGGATTTATCTCCTCGCCAATTTTGGTGCGGGCGCGCTGGCGGCAATTGTCTTCCGGTTCATCAACGCTGATGACAAGTAATTTGCCGCTGGCAAAACCGCATCGGTCATGACCATTCCCGGTTTTCTCCACGCGCACGCGGATGGAACGATGCTGGCCGTGAAGTTGCAGCCGCGGGCCTCCGCCAATGAAATCGGCGGGCCGTTGGGGGCGGAATTGCGGATCAAAGTCACCGCCCCGCCGGTGGACGCGGCCGCCAACGAGGCTTTGGTGGGATTGCTGGCCGGCTGGCTGGATTGTGCCCGAGGCCGGGTGGAATTGATTCGTGGCCACAAATCGCGACATAAAGTGGTCAAGCTCCATGGTTTCGCTCCGGAAGAAGCGCTCCGGAAACTTTTGGGGTAAGGTTCCCGGCCGGTTGATCGGAAAGCGTTATAGTTGGCCAATTGAGGCCATTGATAAAGGAGCTCAATGCCACCACATCCAGGTTAAGACCACAAGGGTCCTTGTTTCCTGGTTTTGGTTCAATTGAACGGGCTTGGTTCAGGCTGTAAATAATTCGCGATTTTTCCTTATCCAGGTCCAAGTATCGGCAAGCGTTGGATGAAAATGAGTGATGCCTTGATTGGCATCATGCCAACATACTTGGGGAAAATGTACCGTTTCCATGCCCGCCATGCCCCGTTTTGGGACAAAAATCAGGCGTTTTGGACCGGGCAAAAATCAGGTGTTATGGCCAGTGTTATTTAAAGGTAATAATGCTTAAAGGCACCTAAACTGCTTTTAGCGGTTTAACGATTTACCCATGAATATAATCAATCACGAAATGGCAACGCCTGAAACCGAAGCCGATCCGGTGTCGCAGAATGGGCACTCGACGGATGGCGCTGGAAACTCAAACGGCGCTCAACTCAACGCCCAGCTGGTGCAGGAAAATGCCAGGCTGGTGCAGGAAAACGCAAAGCATGCGCAGGAAAATGCGCAACTGGCGCAAGAGCGGGATTTGCTCCGCATGACGATTGATAATTTGCCGGATTACATCTACGCGAAAGACAAACAGGGGCGGTTTATTTTGAACAATATCGCGCATGCGCAAGATCTGGGTGCCTGTTCGCCGCTGGAAATGAAGGGCAAAAGCGACTTTGATTTCTTTCCTCCCGAATTGGCCGCCCAATTTTATACCGATGAGCAGAAAATCATTGAAACGGGCAAGCCGGTCATTAATCAGGAACAATACAAGACCAAGCCAGGCGATAAAACCGGGATAAAGCGCTGGTCGGTCAGCAGCAAGGTGCTTTGGCGCGATGAGCGGGGGGTGATCCTGGGCACCGTGGGAGTCACCCGCGATGTCCATGAAATGAAGCTGGCGCAAGAGGCGCTGCATAAAAGCCAGGAGAAGTTGCGCCAATTTACCACCCAGCTGGAACGGAGCAACCGCGAGTTGCAGGATTTTGCCTATGTGGCTTCGCATGATCTGCAGGAACCTTTGCGGAAAATCGTGGTCTTTGGCGAGCGCCTCAAGGAAAAGAACAGTGGAAACATGGGGCCGGATGCGCTGGATTATCTGGACCGGATGCAGAAAGCGGCGGCGCGCATGCAGATTCTGATCAACGATCTGCTGACTTTCTCCCGGGTCACGACCAAGGCCCAGCCTTTCGCGCCGGTGAATCTGGCCGACGTGGCCAATGGAGTGGTGGAAGATTTGGAAGGCCGGATTGAACTGGTCAAAGGGCGCGTCGAAGTGGGTGCGCTGCCGGTCATTGACGCGGAGCCATTGCAAATGCGGCAGTTGCTGCAAAACCTGATCGGCAATGCGCTCAAGTTCCGCCGCCCCGAGGAACCGCCCGTGGTGAAGGTGGAGGCGCAGATCATCCCGGACCCCGTCATCCCCGAGAAGAAGCTTTGCCGGTTGACGATCAGTGACAATTGCATTGGCTTTGACGAGAAATATCTGGATCGTATATTCAATGTTTTCCAGCGGTTGCACACGCGCAATGAATATGAAGGCACGGGCATGGGGCTGGCCATCGTGCGAAAGATCGCATTATACCATGGCGGCGATATCACCGCCAAAAGCAAGCCGGGGGTTGGCTCCACTTTTATTCTGACCGTACCCGTGGTTCATCCGCGGGAAGCACAAGCCGAAAACACAAACCAAGAAACCAAACAACCATGAAAACTGAAGGAAAAATGATTACCATTCTGCTGGCAGATGATGATCCGGACGATCGGCAGTTGACCCGTGACGCTTTTGCGGAAAATCGTCTGGTCAACATGCTGCATACCGTTGAAGACGGCGAAGAGTTGATGGAGTATTTGCGCCGCCAGGGCCGTTACACCGATCAGAAGAATGCGCCGTTGCCCGGGCTGATTTTGCTGGATCTAAACATGCCGCGCAAGGACGGACGCGAGGCCCTCAAGGAAATCAAAGCTGATCCGGAACTGCGCCGGATTCCCATTGTCGTTCTCACCACCTCCAAGGCGGAGGAGGATATTCTGCGCACCTACGACCTGGGCGTGAACTCTTATGTAACCAAACCGGTGACGTTCAAATCGCTCGTGGAATTAATCAAAGTCCTCGGCCGCTACTGGTTCGAGGTGGTTGAACTTCCACCGGACGAAGGTTGAACGCATATGTCCGACGCCCCGGTCAAAGTCCTATTGGTGGATGATGATGAGGATGATTATATCATCACCCGCGATTTGATTTTGCGGGTCGCCGGCCGGTATCGCCTGGACTGGGTCAACAGTTTTCAGGCGGCGCTGGACGCCATCCAGCGCCGCGAGCACGATATCTATCTGTTCGATTACCGTCTCGGGGAGCGGACCGGTTTGGATTTGTTACGCGAGTCGCAACAGGTCAATGCCCGGGCGCCCATGATCCTGTTGACCGGCCAGGGCGATCATGAGGTTGACATGGAGGCTATGAAAGCCGGTGCTGCCGACTATCTGATCAAGGGCCAACTCAATGCCGACATTCTCGACCGCGCCATCCGCTATGCCATCAAGGGCAAGCACGCCGAGGAAAACCTTCGCCGCGACCGGGATCTCATCAGTCGCATCATGGAGACCAGCCCGGTGGGCATTGTGGTTGCCGACCAGACGGGTAAGATCACCTTTGCCAATCACCGGGCGGAGGAAGTCCTCAGCCTGGCCAAGGATGCCGTTACCCGTGGGACTTGCAGTGTGCTGGACTGGCGGACGACGGATCCGGAAGGGCATCCCCTGCCGGCACAGACCCAGCCGTTGAAAAAGGTTCTCGAATCCGGCCAGCCGGTGCAGGACGTTCATCATGCAATTGATGGTGCTGACGCCCACCGCACGTTGCTTTCGACCAATGCCACGCCACTTTTTGATGCCACCGGCAAGATAGACGGGATGGTCATCACGGTGGAAGACATCACCGAACGACTGATGCTGGAAGCGCAATTGCGGCAATCCCAGAAAATGGAGTCGGTGGGCCAGCTGGCTGCGGGCGTGGCACATGACATCAACAATATTCTGACCGTCATTCAGGGACACGCGGGGCTGTTGCTTAATGCGGTTCCGCCCGGAACCGACTCGACCCGGTCCGTGAAACAAATTTCGGCGGCCGCCGATCGGGCCGCCAGCTTCATCCGGCAATTGCTCACTTTCAGCCGCAAGCAGATTTTCCGGTCGAAGATCCTCGATTTGAATGCGGTGCTGCAGAATTTGAAAAGCATGCTTTCACGGTTGATCGGCGAGGACATCACGCTGGAAATCCATTGCCAATCGGACCTGCCCTGCATTCAAGCGGACGCCGGGATGGTCGAGCAGATCGTCATGAACCTGGCGGTCAACTCGCGCGATGCCATGCCGAAGGGCGGCAAATTTGTCATTACGACCTCCGTGGTTGAAACCGATGCTGCCTACCTGAAACAGCACCCCGAAGCCATTGCCGGTTGGTTCGTCTGCCTGATCGTTACGGACACTGGTTGCGGCATGGAACCCAAGGTGTTGCAGCGGATTTTTGAGCCATTTTTCACGACCAAGGAAGTTGGCAAAGGAACCGGGCTGGGACTGGCCACGGTTTATGGCGTGGTCAAACAACATCACGGCTGGATCGAGGTTCAAAGTGAAGTTGGCGTCGGCACCGCTTTCAAGGTGTTTCTGCCGGTGGCCGGAAAAGCTGGCGCCGCCCCCGCCGCCCCATCGGCCAAATCCGAGACCGTCCGGGGGGGCAAGGAAACCCTGCTGCTGGTCGAGGATGAAATCGGCCTGCTCGAGTTGGTGCGGGAAATACTGCAGCAATATGAATATCGCGTTTTGATTGCTTCATCCGGGGTCGAGGCGTTGCGGGTTTGGGACGAATGCAACGGTCAGGTTGATTTGCTCCTGACGGATATGATCATGCCCGGCGGCATGACCGGCAGTGATCTGGCCGCAGAATTGAAAAAGCGAAAGCCCGGACTCAAGGTCATCTACGCCAGCGGTTACAGTTCCGCGCTGACGGGCAAGGAATTTAGCACGGGAGAGAATATTTTTCTGGCTAAACCTTATCAGCCGAACCAAGTGGCCCAGTTGATTCGGAATACCATTGATGGTGTTGCCAACGGCAAGGTTCAACCGGCTTCCGCTCAAACCAGTGCTCCGCCCAAGCCGGCGCCGGTTCTGGCCGAGCAATCGATCTGAATAAGAACGTTTTGCCGTCTGTGGGTGCCGCACAGGAAACGGGTGACGGCCGTCTCATACCCATTTGCGCTCAATCTGACTGAAAGGCTCAAAGTCAACGGCGTTGAGCCTCACCTCACCCCGGCCCTCTCCCCTCCATCCGATGGAGCGGAGAGGGAGAATCGTCGTCCGGTGGTCTTGAAAAACTACGACGATCACGGGTGTACGTCATAGGATGAGGCTGAACGTCCGTTTGCTATTCCCTCTCCCCTCAACGGGGAGAGGATTAGGGTGCGGGGTGAGCCTGCGGTTTGACGTCCATGTTTTGTATCTCTTTGATAGCCAATCAGTATCAGGCAATCTGCATCGCCAATTCTTCCGCCGGATAGGTCCAGATTTCTGCGAGGGTCGGATGGTAATGGGGCGTTGCGGCCAGTTCATGAACGGTCATCCGCCCGGCCATGCCCGTGACGATTTCGTGAATGAGTTCGCCTCCCATCGGGCCGACGCAGGCCCCGCCGAGAATTTCACCTGACTTCGGATTCGCCAGCAATTTTACGAAACCGTCCTTGGCTTCCATGATGAGCGATTTGCCGTGGTCGTTGAAGGGATAGCTTGCCGCCAGGTACGGGAGGCCCTGCAGCTTCGCCGCCTTTTCCGTCAGGCCCACGAAGGCCACCTGCGGTTCGGTGAACACCACTGAAATCAACAAACGGTAATCTATTTTTCGCGGCCGCCCGGACCGGACAATGTTGTGGGCCGCAATTTCACCCTGCTGCACGGCCAGATGCACGATTTCGTGCGGCCCGGTGCAATCGCCGGCCGCGTAAATATGCGGCGCGCTTGTTTGCATGAACGCATTGGCCACTATGCGGCCATGCTCGGTGACGACCCCGGCCCGGTCGAGGTGGAGCGATGCGGTGTCTGGCTGGCGACCCAGCGCGAACAGGATTTCCCCGGCGGAGATTGAAACCAATTTGTTTCCCTGTTTGAAGGAAACTGTTTTCAATCTGCCGTCACGCTTTGCATCCATCAGTTTGGTATGGGTGAAAACCTTGACGCCTTCACGCCGGAAGACTTTTTCAATTTCCATGCCCGCGTCGGCGTCAAATTCGCGGAGCACGTGTCCGCTGCGTTGGATGAGCGTGACTTGGACGCCAAACCGCGCGAAAAATTGCGCAAATTCGCAGGCGATGGCCCCGCCACCGAGGATGATGAGCGATTGGGGCAACCGCTTCAACGCGAGCGCGTCGTCGCTGGTCAGGTAACCCACATCCCGGAGTTGAGGCAGAGGTGATGGAGCCACAGCGGAGCCGGTGGCGATGATGAAATGTGCGGCGGTGAGGGTTTTGCCGTTGCTCAACCGGACGGTGTGTGGATCAAGAAACCGGGCCGAGGCGCGGATGAATTTGAATTTGCCGCCGGCCAGTTGTTGACCGCGATAATCTGCAAACTCCTGGATGAGCCTGTTTTTCCGGGCCATGACCTTCGTGAAATCAAAGCCGACCTTTCCGGCGCGGATGCCCCATGGCTGGGCATGTCCGGCCAGATGCATGACTTCGGCGGCGTACAGCAGCGCCTTGGTGGGCATGCAACCGCGCAGAATGCAGAGTCCGCCCACCTCCTTTCCGCCTTCGATCACAACGGTTTTCCTGGCGGCGCCCGCCGCGGTCCGCGCGGCCGCATAGCCGGCACTGCCGCCGCCCAGAATGGCCACGTCGTAGTCAAATCGTTTCACGCCGGACAGGATGGGAGTGATTTCAAATTTGACAATCCGATTTAACCGTTGGACGATTCGAACATTACGAACCATGAGCAACATCATTTACCCCCGCAGCCCGCGCGAAACCATGGATGGCTGGAGCTACCTGCCGCGTTACCTCGACAAAATCCGCCTGCACCTGGCGGGCAAACTGCATGCCGACTACCAGGAAAATCTCGGCAAGGGATTCGACGGCTTTTGGCTCAGGGCCGCCGGGGTCACGCAAGAACAAATGATTGACGTGGTGAAGAATTCCATCACGGACGGTGAAGTCTGCGATTGGGTGCGCAATAACATAAAAAAATCGCCCGCCGAAAAGGCCGCGCACTGGGCGGATGTTTTGAGCCGCCCGAAGGCAGGGGATGAAGCGGCCAATGCCCGCTTCAAAATGCGCAAGGAACAATCCGGGATCGCGCATCGTGACGACATCAAAACTTTTGTGGACTACATTGACGCGGACGAAAAACGCCTTTAGGTTTGCAGGGGCTGCCTGTCACTGCCCGGAATAGAAGGCTTCCACCTTGGCCGTAACATCCTTGTAGCTCGCGTCCATTTCGTAAATTTGTTTGAACTGTTCAATGGCTTCATCTTTCTTGCCCATGCTTTCGAGCACGCTGCCAAGGTTGTAAACCAGGTCCTTTTTCTCCTCGTCGAAAACAGGCTTTTCCTTGATCGCGTCCTGTAATTTTCGCGCTGCCAAGTCGAACATTTTCCTTTTGGCAAAGCACTGGGCGAGGAAGCTCATCGAAGCCAGGCGTTTGTGTGGATTTTGCTGCGCCTTTTGAAATTCCTGGATCGCCTCGCTGTATTTGCCGGTTTGAAAATAAAGCTGCCCCATCTCAAACCGGATGGCCAGATCGGTCGGGTATCTTTCCACGCGCTTTTGGCAATCCGTGACCTGGAACTCCAGTTTTTCCGCCTGGATTTTTGCCGATTGTTCGGCGTAGTCCGGTGCCGCGGGGTCAAGTTGTTCCAATTGGCTGTCAAACCGGCGGACGATGGTGTCGTTGATCGCGCGTTCCAGTGACGGGTCGTTGCCCATCTCGGAATTTTTGATGCGCTCGTAAAGCTCCAGCGCGCGTTCGAACTGTTTTTTCTGCGTGTAAAGTTCCGCGAGCCGGCGCACCACCTTGAGATTGTTGGGTTCGGTCTTCAGCCGCGCTTCGTCCTCCCCGATGAGACGTTCGGTTACGTCTTCGTTCTTCACGACGCGGTTTTCCTGCTCCAGCGAGGAGGCTTGTTGCTTGTCCTTCAAAATGTCGCGGTAGGAGCCCTGGCCGCCTTCGAGCGCATTGTAACCGCCCTGGTCCAGCGTTTTGCGCGCGGACAAATCTTTGAGCGCCTGGTTCAGCTCGCCGTCGTTGGGCGAGTTCCGCGCAAGTTCGGCGAGAACCCTTTCCGCCTGGCTGGTGTCGCCACCGGCGGTGCCCACCGCATGGGCAAATTCAATCGCCAGGTTTTTGTCCTTGGGCGAATTCTTTACCAGGATCTCCAGCGACATCACGGCGGTTTGCGGCAGCTCCAGAGCCATGGCCGCCTCGACCACGAGCCGATGACCGCCGGAATTGTTCGGATCGGTGTTCAGGATTTCCTCGGCAATGGCGAGCGCGTCGGCGGGGTTTTTGCCCATGGCCATCTTGGCCTTGGCGACCTGCGGTTGTGAACTCGCGCTGCCCCACATTTTTTTTAGGAAACCGCCACCGCCGCCGGCCTTTTGGAGTTGCGCGTTGCGCAAGGCCTTGCGGCATTCAAAAAACGCCGGTTCCTTTGCGAGCACCTGGTTGAACAACGCAATGGCGTAATCCAGATTTTCCCGTTGCACGGCCTCGTTGGCTTTGACGAACAGCAAACGTGCGTCGCGTGATATTTCATTGATGCTTTTCTCTGCCATGATATTACCCGTTTCGGTTAAAAAATTGCATTTACGGCCTGAAAAATCAATCCTGAAGGCCTTCGGATTCAACCGCACTGTGCCTTGTGCTGCAAGGCGTGGTCCACCAGCACCAGGGCGGTCATGGCCTCCACCATCGGTACCGCGCGCGGCAACACACAGGGGTCGTGCCGGCCGCGGCCTTTGAGCGTGGTGTTGTGAAAGGCTTCATTCACCGTGTCCTGTTCGTGCATGACCGTGGCCACCGGCTTGAAAGCCACCCGGAAAAAAATCGTCTGGCCGTTCGAAATGCCGCCCTGGATGCCGCCGGAAAAGTTCGTCGTCGTGAACACCTTTCCGCCCCGGGCGCGGAACGGATCGTTGTGCTCGCGTCCCGTGAGCAGGATGCCGCCGAAGCCGGAGCCGATTTCAAATGCCTTGGACGCGGGCAGACTCAGCATGGCTTTCGCCAGGTCCGCTTCCAGTTTGTCGAAGACCGGTTCACCCCATCCGGCGGGCACGCCGCGCGCCAGGCCTTCGACGATCCCGCCGACGGTGTCGCCCGCCCGCCGCATTTTTTCAATCAGCCGGATCATTTTGTCCGCCGCTTTTTGATCGGGGCAACGGACAATATTTGACTCAACGTCCATGGCTTTCACCCGGTCCGGATTTACGTCGGCAATGAGGCGCTGGACCTGCTTGACGTAGGCCAGGACTTCGACCCCGTAACGTTCGCGTAAAATCTTCCTGGCAATCGCGCCGGCGGCGACGCGGCCGACGGTTTCGCGCGCGCTGGCGCGGCCACCGCCCTGCCAGTTGCGGATGCCGTACTTGGCAAAATAGGTGAAGTCGGCGTGGGACGGGCGGAACTTCGTTTTCATTTCGGCATACGCCTCGGATCGGGCGTCCTCATTCTTGACCCACAGACAGATCGGCGTGCCGAGAGTCCTGCCGTTGAATGTGCCGGACAGGATTTGCACCGTGTCAGATTCCTTGCGCGGCGTCACGATTCTGGATTGTCCCGGCCGCCGGCGGTCGAGATCGGGCTGGATGTCGGCTTCCGAGAGCCGTAGTCGCGGTGGACAGCCGTCCACGACCACGCCCACACCGCCGCCGTGGGATTCACCCCACGTCATGATGCGGAATAGTTGCCCGAAGGTGCTGGCCATGGTTGGATAATGCGAAAAAACCACCGCGTGGTCAAATCCCGCGTATTTCAGGTAATGACTCAATTTGCCATTCTGGTGGGGCGAGCGTCCTCGCAAGCCGCGGCTCGTCAGTAGCCTCGCCCCATCAGGACTGAGCCACTACGGTGTTTGGCCTCCGCTTTCAACGGAACTCCAAACTTGAAACTTGAAACTTGAAACCTGAGACTGCACTGAATGAATCGCATCGTGGAAAGGTTTGTGCGCCTGCAGCGCGAGGGCAAGAAAGGTTTCATTGTCTATATCGGCGCCGGGGATCCGAATCTGGCCGCCACCCGCCGGCTCGCTCTGGCTTTTGACCGGGTGGGCGTGGATGTGCTGGAGCTCGGGGTGCCGTTCAGCGATCCGCTCGCGGACGGATTGGTCAACCAACTGGCGGCGCAACGCGGTCTAAAATCCGGAACCACGCCCCAAAAGGTTTTAAAGACCGTGGCGGCGATCCGGCGTGATTCGCAAATCCCCATTATTCTCTACATTTACTTCAACCTCATTCACAAAGTCGGTTTGGAACGGTTTATCAAAGATGCGGCCAAGGCGGGGGTGGACGGGCTGCTGGTGCTCGATTTGCCGCCGGAGGAAGGCGACCGTTACGAAGCGCTCATGCGCCGGGCCGGCTTGTGCCACATCTACCTGGTCGCCCCGACAACGCCGCCGGGTCGCATGGCCTTTATCGTAAAGCGCGGTTCGGGTTTTATTTATTACATCTCGCGTGAAGGCGTCACCGGCATGCAGAGGCAGGTGGCGGCCAATCTGGCGCAACAAGTGGACAGAATCCGCGCTCATACTTCCCTGCCGGTGGCCGTCGGTTTTGGCATCTCCAATCCGGAACAGGCGAAATTGGTGGCGGAATCGGCGGACGCCGTCGTCGTCGGCAGCGCGGTGGTGAATCAAATTGCCAAACATGGCAAGAGTGAAAATTGGGTTCACAACGTTGCTAAATTCGTTGGAAGAATCGCGCAAGCAACAAAACGGTAACGGCTTTCAGGGGTATTCCCAAGTGTCATATATTTCCATGACAAGCAAACCATTGACGCTAAAGCCTTTTTGCTTGACCCGCGAGCCTTTCTTGATTAGATTCAAACGTATCAGAAGCAACAAAAAACTAAATCGTATGAAAAAACCCCTGTTCTTATCACTATTCTTATCAGTCGGAGTTGCGGCATTTTTTGCGCAAAGTGCTTCCGCACAAATAACTCTTTTTTCGGATAACTTTGAATCGTATCCAACCAGCTCGACCACTACGGGTGCTGGCGGTTACGAGGTAATTAATGGTGTAAGCGGGAGTCCATGGCAGATTCAAGGTGGTTGCGGTGGTGGCACCATAACCATCACGGGAGGTGTTGACGTCAACGGTTTTGGTGGCAGTCACGGCCTCTTCGCAGACTGGAATAATGGGTTAGCGTCTCAATACACCTATGCTCAATACACTACGTACGGTTCGGTCAATGCTCCGGGAGCGGGAACGACTCTGTCACAAATTCAAGTCTCTTTGGACATCTACATCAGCGGTTCCGAAGGTTCCAGTTCTCCAGTAACCGTCTCCTTTCAGAATAACAGTTCTAGTTGGAATTTCACTCCAACATTGGCCAATGGGG
>CAZKTW010000057.1:0-16843 GCA_964555775.1 uncultured Bifidobacteriaceae bacterium
ACCTCGACCTGCGCGCGAAACGCGATTTGTGGAAGAACCGGGTCAACCGCGACATTGAATACACCAAGGAACCATTCAAGAACGGCGTGCTGACGATCAGCGACCGCCGGATCGCCCTGAACGGCCCCATCTGGATGGAAACGGCGGACTATGTCGTCGAGCGCATTGATTATTTCAACAACCAGAACCGCGAGTATCCCATTTTTATTGTGATCGACGCCTCCCCGGGCGGCTCGGTCATGGCCGGCTACAAGATCCTCAAGGCGATGGACGGCAGCGCCGCCCCGGTGTATGTCGTCGTGAAATCGTTCGCCGCCAGCATGGCCGCCGGCATTACCACGCTGTCAAAACGATCCTTCGCCTACCCGAACGCGATTCTGCTCCATCACCAGATCAGTTCCGGTTCTTTTGGCAATCTGACCGAGCAAAAAGAGGGGGTCAAGGAACTCGAGGAATGGTGGAAACGCCTCGCGGCTCCGGTCGCCGCCAAGATGGGCATCAGCCTGGATGAATTCATTAAACGCATGTATGCGAACCGCAGCACCGGCAACTGGCAGGAGTTCGGCGACAACGCCCGCAAAATCAAATGGGTGGATGAAGTCGCCCAAACGATTCAGGAAGAATCGTACGACAAGAATCCGGATGCCCCCTCCGGACCGGGTGGCTCGCCGCCGCGCGGGGGTCTGGACAGCCTGCCCCGGTTGCCGGAAACCGTGGACGCCACCGGTCACCGGTACGTCCTGCTCCCGCGCCTTGATCCGGTGGACTGCTACTATCTGTACAACCCGGACAGCTACTACCGGACCACTCCCTGACAACTGGTTCACGCGCGTCCAACTTTGCCCGCCCTGCCTTTTAATTTTCGCACAGGGCGGAAAGAAAATAAGTGTGACCACTCGCGTTTGATCCGGCTCAAAAGGGCAAGCGTGAATTCGCTGATTCTCAGGATGAAACCGGTATTGCCACCGATCAAGTGTTCAGCACCATGACGGCCCATTCATTGTTCGTGGACGAGAGAACGACCAGGCATTTGTCCGCCTCCACCGCTGTGGCGTAGAGGTAGAGCAGATCCATGTTCTCCCGGGCCAGTTTCTCGGTGATGCGCTGCAGCAGGCCGGGCCGGTGCAGGGCCTCAACCACCACGACCTTCGCCTCCTGCACCTCCAATTGCTGTTCGCGCAACGTGGTCAGCGTCCGTTGATGGTCGCTGGTCACCAGTCGGATGACCGCGTCAGTGCCATCCGCCGTGGCAATCACCGCTTCGACGTTGATGCTCTTGTCCGCGAGATCCTTGGTGACCTGAGCCAGTGCACCGGGCCGGTTGTTGATCCGGACGATGGCTTCCTTCGCCATTCTTGCTTTTATCATCATACGGCCCTTCCAGCTCGCTACACGACCGCGCCACTGGCGTGTGGCGGCTTCTGGGTTCACTTCCACCTTACCACATCGGCATCTGTTTGCCTCAACTGAATTGCTGAATCAAAACAGACCGTTTGGGAACCCAAGGCTGGGTTCCTCGATGTTTTAACACGTTAATGGGACTTTAACGGCTACACAGCCTTAGAACGACAATGGAAATTAGCCGGGGACAATGTCCCGGGTGGTCAAGCTAAAACATCTCCGTCCCGAAAGGGTGGTGGGAATTTCACGGAAACAGATGATTCTTCCAACGTCCTTTCAGAACCCCAGATGGGACAGGCAGGGAACGTCAAAGTGGAACTTTCGCGTCCGCCACTGGCAGCTTCACGACCGCAACCGGCCCATCGGTCCCCGGGTTAAATCGTTAATGCCGGCCGGACGTCATCCACATCACCAGGGATGCCGCGGCGGAAAAGCTGGCGAACAGGACGAGGAAGGTGATGAACATTAAATGCCGCCGTTGATCGCGCGCGAGGTGCGGAAACAGCAGCTTGCCCGTACGTCTCACAAGATATTCAGTCATAGTATCAAAGTATTGTTTAATGGGAATAATAGCAGAAGCCGACCAATACTTAAGTCATTTGGGACACATTGCGGGAATTGAGGGGTGAATTGCGCCGGGAGCGGGACGAAATTCCGCCATAGTCCGTTCGCTCAAAGTCCGCCCGCTCAAATCGTGGTGCTTGGGAAATCCCAACCGGGATGTATTCTGCCGTCGCTTTGGAACTTGGCGCTCTGACCTCTTTGCGTTAAATCTGTTTTTGCGTGTTCAAATTCCCCGCCAGCGTCCGCCGCTCTGCCGCATGAGCAGTCCAAGCCAGCAACTCATTGCCGCCGCGCGCGAACTTTCGACCCGGGTTGGCCGCCTGCAATTCAAGCCGCCGGTCACGCATGTCTATAATCCGCTGACGTATGCGTGGAAGGCACATGAGGAGTATCTGCGCCGTTTCGGCAACAGCCGGAAGCGGGTGATTTTTCTGGGAATGAATCCCGGCCCGTTTGGCATGGCGCAAACCGGGGTGCCCTTTGGAGAAATTGCCGCCGTGCGCGACTGGCTGGGCATCCACGCCCCGGTCGGGAAGCCCAGGTCGGAACATTCCCAACGCCCAATCCTGGGCTTTGATTGTCCGCGCTCCGAAGTCAGTGGCCGGCGGTTGTGGAAACTTTTCGCCGAACGCTTTGGTTCACCGGAACAGTTCTTCGCCGGGCATTTCGTGGCAAACTATTGTCCGCTGGCGTTCCTGGAAACGGGCGGGCGCAATCAAACACCCGACAAACTACACCGGGCCGAACGTGACCGTCTGTTTGTCATCTGCGACAACCATCTGCGTCGCATATTGGAAATTCTCCAACCGGAATGGCTGGTGGGGATTGGCGGTTTCGCGGCGAAACGCGCACGCTTGGTTTCGGAAAACATGTCGATTCGCGTCGGCCAGATCCTGCATCCCAGTCCCGCCAGTCCCAAAGCGAATCGAAGCGATTGGACGAAAACCGCGGCCGGGGAGCTCTTCGCACTTGGTGTCTGGGACCGATGATTTGGCTTGCAGACCCGGCGGAAGCGGACACATTTTTTCACAGTGAAACCAATCCAGTTCACGGCCGTCGCTTTCGTCCTGCTGGGACAGACCCGATGCGCCATGTTTTCTCGTGGCGGAAAAAATATCCGTGCCTTCGGCGCCACCGGTGACGGAACGACCAAGGACACGGCCGCCTTCCAGCAGGCGATCAATGTCTCGGGGGTTGGCCAGGAAGAACCGAAGCAAGCAGCATGACACCGTTGGAATCAGCACCCCGGGCACCAGAATGCCAAATGACCTTCCGTCGGGCGACTTTGAACGACTGTGCCCTGCTGGCGGAACTGAATCATCAATTGATTCGCGACGAGGGGCATCGGAATCCGATGACGGTTTCCGAGCTGGCACAGCGCATGAAGAGCTGGCTGACATCGGAATTCACCGCGGTGCTTTTTGAAAATGGCGGGTCCGTGATCGCCTATGCCGTGTACGCCGAGCAGCCGGAGAAAATTTATTTGCGGCAGCTTTTCGTCGTGCGGAGCCGGCGCCGGCAGGGGCTCGGCCGTCAGGCCATGGAAATCCTGCGTTCCAAAATCTGGCCGGAAAACCGGCGGTTGACGGTTGAAGTTCTGGTCCACAACACCGCGGCGGTTGCCTTCTGGCGGGCGATGGGTTACCGGGACTATTCTTTGCTGCTGGAGATCATGCCGGCGGCGGCGGTGCCGGCGCGGAAAGCAGTTGCCAGGGAAAACTGACGATGCTATTGAGAAACCGCATGAGCGAACCGACCATTGCCCAAAAATCTCCATTTGTTCTAAAGACCGAGCCGGGCACGTTCTGGTGGTGCGCCTGCGGCCGTTCCAAAAGCCAGCCGTTTTGTGATGGTTCGCACAAAGGCACCGGCTTGGCGCCGGGAAAAACCGACATCACCGAGCCCAAAACCATTGCGTGGTGCGGCTGCAAACACTCAAAGCAGGCGCCGTTCTGCGACGGCAGTCACAGCCAGCTGCCGTAGCGGCCTGATTGCATAGGTAAAATCACAGATGAAACCCGGGAATAAAGCCATGGACAAAAAGGGGGCCGGGAACATTGAAACCCGCAAATTCAAGGACACCATTCTCATCGAAATTCTCACCGCCTACCAGGAGTCGGCAACGGTTTACGAAAAAACCACCGACCCGGAAATCCGGCAGACGGTGTTGGATTTGAAACGGTGTTACGACCGTGTCATTCTTCACTTGTCGCCACTGGGCTCACGCGCGGAGAAACTCTGGGAAGACTTGGGGACGCGGTTTTCGGGTTAGTCGCCCGCCTGCCAAGGCAAACGCCGCCCGGCGTTCAAAGGACCTGCCGTTGGGCGAGGGAAGGAGCCAGCGGTGGTGCGCTGGGAATACGAGACTCCGGATGCAGTCCCAACACATCGCGCAAGGCGTAAAGCACGTCAAAGTAATGTTTGCTTTTGATCCATTGATAAAAACAGGCTGCCGAAGCAACAGCCAACCCGATGCCCAAGCAACCCAGTTTGACCACCAGGAACCGGCTCGCGAAGTCGCCAACGGCGAACGTGGTGAAAGCCGTGGGTTCGGAAAGCTTGAAGAGCAGCAGCAGGCATTTAATGCCCAGGAACGCGGTCAGGGCGATCAAGCCGCCCACACCCTGGGTGAAATAAAAATGCCGCTGTTCCATGACAATCTTCAAAACCTCCTCGGCGGCGCTGGTGCGCGACAGATCCCGATAAAACCGCCAGCCCCGGTAACACAGCCATTGGGCATACCCGGAAACCAGAACCACCGCTAACAGATTAAGCCATATCATAAATTTCATCCACTGTCGGCACGTGGCCGCGGGCGGTGCACTCAAGTTACCATACGAACACCGGCCGCATGCGGTTTCACGCCTTCTTCTTTTTTCGGAACAAAGGCGCCGTTTCCGCAACGTTGAGAACTGAAAGATCAAGTCCCGCCTCCGGCGCCCTCTCTCTGGCGATTTTTAGCTGGCGAGCAATGCGTTTGACGGCTGTCGCCGCATAGTATTTCACCACCCCTACACCAGAGTGGGACTTGAAAATCACGACCAGCAGACAATGTTCATCGACGTTGATGACAAACATGCTGGCATTTTCGCCCTGCTGGTAAATGCTGTTGAAACTGGTTTCATTGACGAGGCTGGCGATGGTCTGATTGGCCATGAACGCGCCGGAGGCCAGGGCCCCGATGGTGGTCATGTCATAGTCATGGGCGTCGCCCTGTTGCGTGATCAGGAAACCGCCCTTGTCAATGATCAGCGTGGCGATGGCTTCCGTGCTGACCATGAATTCGCGCAGCATCTCGTCGAGCTGCCGGACGTCATCCTCGATAAGTTGGGGCAGGGTAGCCATGTCATGCGTACTGCGGTACGGTTTGGTGATTGATGAATTTGTGCAACAGCAGGCGCGTGATCATGTTCAGCGATTCGAACACGCCCTCGCATTTATGCGCGGTGGCACCGAATGAGGGCACCTGCACCTCACGGTTGTTGAGCAGATATTCCATGTATTCCGTGGACGCGGCATTCGGCAGGTCGCGCTTGTTGTATTGCAGAACGTAGGGAATTTCCGCCAGGTTGAGCTTGAGCGAACTCAAATTGTCCACGAGGTTTTGAAAACTCTCGACGTTTTCCGGCATTTTTTCGTATTGCGAATCGGCGACAAAGACGATGCCGTCCACGCCGCGCAACACCAGTTGCCGGGTCGTGTTGTAAATCACCTGGCCGGGCACGGTGTACAACTGGAACTTGGTCTTGAAACCTTTGATGGTCATGGCCTCGATGGGCAGGAAGTCGAAGAACAGGGTGCGGTCGGAACTGGTCGCCAGCGACACGAGTTTGCCCTTGTTGCCCGCGGCGGTTTGCACGTGGTCGTGGACCTGGACCAGGTTGGTCGTCTTGCCGCCCATTGCCGGGCCGTAATAGACGACTTTGACCTGCAATTCTTTGGTGGCTTGGTTGATGATGGCCATAGGATTATACTTTTTTTCGGTCGAGTTCGGCGGCCAATGCGGCCAGTTGGGCGCTGGGGAGCGCTTCGCCCGCGCAACCGAACGCGGCGAAATAAACAGCGTTCACGCGAAAGATTTTCCACGGCACGTTGCCTACGGTGAAATTGAAATTATTCAGCGCGCCCATGCGCAGTTCCTTGGTGCTCTGGCTCACGCGGTCAAAAATTTGCGGCAGAAACGCAGCCAGGGTGTCGGCATTGAATTCGGGCGGCACCTGGCTGGCCACGCGCAAACCATCCGGCAGCGCCACCAACACACCCGCCACTCCGGGCAGGTCCATCGCGCGTTCGACGATTTCCTTTGGCGTCGCGTATCGGCTGGTAAAATCCGTGGCCGGCTTCTGGAGGTGCCGGTATTGGGTTTCATCCGACTGGGCGGGCGCATTGTCGTTGGCGTTGTCGTTGGCCCAAATATAATAATTTGAATCCGCGAGTTTGCCGTCCACCGGCTGCAGGGAGCGACTGGTCGGCCGTGTTTCCGGCAAGGGGCGGATGGACTGCGGTTCAGCCACCGGCCGGGGCAACTGCGGTTCCGGCGGCGTGGGCCGTACCGGTTCCGGTTGGACGGGCGGTGTAGGCCGGGCTGGCTGCAATTGAATGGGCTGCGGTGTGGGCGGGGCAGGTCGAACCGGTGGCGGTTGGATGGACTGCGGTTCGGGTGCTTTCGCAGAGGGCGGCGGCGGCGATGATTCGGATTGCGGAAAACCGAAGAATAGGTTCGGAATGTCAGCCGGAGGCCGCGCTGCGGATTGCGTCCGGGACGCCCCTTTTTGCCGCGCGAAAAATATCGGGGCCACGACGCTCAATGGCAGATCCAATTCAATGCTGTCGTGGACCGATGCCGCCGACGGCGCTGGTTTGATCAAAGGCCGCAAGTTCCGCCAGGTAAAAGTTATGCGTCCACGTTTCAACGCCGGTTCAATCAGGTTTATCGGCAGCAAAACCTGGGCATTGGCAAGGTTCGACTGTATGATTTCGAGTCGCAGCCCTTCCGGCCATTGTTCCGAGAGCGCGCTCAACGGCGCGGAAATCGACGCTGATTCCACCGGAATTTGAGCCGCTGGTGCCGCTACCGGTGCCGGTGCCGGTGCTGCCGGCGCCGCTGCTGGCAGGGGTGGTAGCGGGACCGCGGCGGATGGAGGCGTGGGCGCAGCCGGAGTGATGGGCAAAGCCGGGACAATGGGTTTCGACACGCCATTATTGTTGCGGGGTGCGGCCACACTATTCATGTGACTTACATGGGTGGTGTCATGCGACATCAGGGATGGCGGTGGTGGCGGGGAAACCCGGGCTGTCGGCGTCATGGCACGAGGCACAAATGCCGGTGGTGGCGGGGCCACGGGAGTTGGTGGAGTGGCCGTCGGGGCCACCGGAGCAACCATCCTCAATGACGGCGTTTCGGTTCGCGAAACCATGGAGGTGGATGGCGTGGGTTTGGTGTTCGCGGAAATTTTCACCCCCTCGGCGCCGACCCCAAAGGGTCCGACGATTTCTTCGGCGACTTCAAGGTGTCTTTGCACAGCGCGGCGTGACAACCGGCCCGGATTGAGCCGGGTGAGAATTTCATTGAGCGGCAGGGTCACCGTCTTGTGATCATGCTCGCCGCCCGAATTGACAAATATGCCCGGAACCGCCTGGCGCAATTCGCCGAAAGTGATTTTGACGGAGCCAAACGCAAGTTGCGTCACAACTTTCTCCAATGGAATGGAAACGATCGTGCCGGGAGGCGGATTCTGCATGACTTTGGCGCGCAAATCCATCGGCATTGCGGCCAGGATGGGTTGCAGCGGCAACTGCAAATGGTCGGAATTATCCTCCGGCACGGGGGGCACGGTGGACACCGGGTTGGTGGAAGCAACCGGAGCCCGTTGCAGAGATGCGGCCTTGACCGGCGCGGCGCCCGTGGGAAGTACGACGCTGGTCAGAATATGCGGCACAGGGGAAGCGGGTGCTTCATTGTCGTCGAGCCGGCGCAGCAGCCCCCGCAGTAACCCGGCAAATTTTGTTTTGACGCTGTTAGACATGACACTCATACATCTTGTCCCGTCCATCAACAGACAGGTCCCTTGGTTTCAGCAGGAAGCAAGCCAACGGCAATTGATTCCCATGATGGGGTTGTCCGTCTCCGGAAAAAAAGTTCGCCCCGGCGGGGAATTTGTCTCAGCGTTGGACTAGTTTGTCTATGGTTTGATCACATTATGGGATTTACATTCTTCGGCCGCCCGGTCTCAATTGGGAACGCCGATTGCTACCCGTCAATTGATTTGTTGGATGGATGGCGCTGTTGGCACTTTTCGCGCTTGTAATTGCAAGCCGGCGGCGTTAGCGGTTAACGCGATGGGGTTGGAAAATGGAAATACGTCATAAAATTCTTGTCCTGGACGACGATGCGGCATGGCTGGCGTTGTGCAACGAAATGTTCACCCACCTGCCCAGCAAACCTGAAATCCGCACCGTCGCATCGGGCGCGCGCGCCCTCGCGCTCCTCGAAACCGAACCTTTCCGGCTGTTGATCTGTGACTTGAAGATGCCGCGCATGGACGGACTGCAGGTGCTGGCCATCGTCCGGCGCCGGTTCCCAGAATTGCGCACAGTCGTTTTGAGCGGACTCGAAGACGAGGAATTTCGTTCGCGCGCCTATGCCCTGGGCGTGGATTTGTTCTGGCTCAAGACCGACATGCAGACCAATGCCCAGATGTTCATGGACTGTATCGAATCACTGATGGGACGGGACATGGAAGGTGGTTTTCGAGGCATTCAAAGCAAAAGCCTCATGGACATCATCCAGATGGAATGCCTCTCGCGCAGTTCCACCGTGCTGCGCATCACCCGCGGATCGCTCGTCGCCAAACTGTGGATTCAAGACGGCGAATTGATTGACGCTGAAACTGATGGCGCGCGCGGGGAAGCGGCGTTCCAGAGGATCCTGGCGTGGAAATCCGGCACGTTTGAAAATTTGCCCGCCGAAGCCGATCGTGAACGCACCATTCTCAAGCCGGTCAATGCGCTGCTGCTGGAATCCGCCCAGGCGATGGATGAAACCGCCGATTCCGTGGAACCCGAATCCATCGAGCAATCCGCCCATCGCAAGACCATATGGAAGCTCGCCCTGCTGACGCGCGAAGGCGCGGATTTCGTGATCACGGCGCCGCCCGAAGGCCAGGGCGAGGTCGAGACCATGGGCATGCAACCTTCCGCACCGCTGACCAAATGGGCGCGACTCGCCGCCGAAACCGCCAAGCGCCTCGGTGAACGGATTGAGGCCGGACCCCTTTCGCACGTCGCCAGCCATAATCTGGAACGTCAACTGCTTGTTTTGAACCGGGAAAACAAGAGTTTTCTCATTGGCTGGCCGCCGCAAGCGGAGGCTGGACCCTTGTTGGATAAAAGCAAAAAACTGGTATCGTCATGGGATTCTTAAAGCGATTTTTCCGTTCCCGGGCGGCAGTTCAGCAACTGCCGACCGGCAGTTTGACCGTGGACCGCAACGGCCAGGTGGTCATCACCACCGTCTCGTCCGCCTATCCGCGGGCGTTGTTGCGGGATATCGGGCACGAAGTGCTGGCGCTCTTTCGCGAGGCGCGCGCGGCGCAAATGCCCATGGCCGAGGTCAGCATCCATTTCGCCAGCCTCCACATCACCGCCCGCGAATTGCGCGGCGGCGCCATCATTTTCCTGTTTCCGCAAGCCGCCTTTTCACCGACCACAACCGCACCACGCTTATGACCGCCAAAGAACTAAACCAACTGGTCACTCAGATTGAAACTCACATCGAGTGCTGGAAACAGTTCAACCATTTTATCAACGTCGCGCGCGGCAAGAAATTCGGGCCGGCGGAAGAAAGCCATTTTCTCGAAATCAAAAGCATCATCGTCCAGGAGATCGAACTGATCTATGCCGCCATCGAGGTGGCTTCCCCCACGCGGGACGAAATCCATTCCCTGATCGGCAATGCGCCGTCTTTGCGCTACCTCAGCGAAATGAGCGAAGGCGCGCTCCGCGGCCTGGAAGCCCAGTGGCACAAGATTTACATCGCCTGGCACTCCATCCTGGGCCAGCTCAAGGTCAAACAGCACGGCGAGGAAACCAAGTCCTTCTGGGGCGCGAAAAAATAGCGCCGGGCTCACTTCTTCCTTGCCTGGCGCCCCGGTTTCGCGTCCAAATGATTCATGCCTGATTGGATTATCGCAGCGGTTTTGGGAATCGTCGAAGGAATCACCGAATTCATTCCCGTTTCCTCCACCGGCCATTTGCTGGTTGCCGAAAAGATTCTGCACATTCATAAAACTGAATTGTTCAACGTTGTTATCCAGTGCGGCGCGGTGATTGCCGTGCTGCCTCTATTTCCCCAGCGGATTTTCAAATTCATCTTTGAATGGCGCGATCCGGAAACCAAAAATTATCTCTTTAAGGTTTTAACCGCCTTCGCCATCACCGGCGTCGGCGGGCTGGCGTGGAAAAAACTTGGCCATGAATTGCCAAAAGAACTCACGCCGGTTGCCTGGGCGCTGCTGGTTGGGGGTATCGCGTTTCTTGCCGTGGAATGGTTTTTGCAAGGGCGCAAACTGAACAATGAAGTGACTTGGACGGTTGTCTTCGCCGTTGGCGTTGCCCAGCTTGTCGCCGCGATTTTTCCCGGCACTTCACGTTCCGGTTCGACAATCCTTGCGTGTCTTTTGCTCGGGCTCGCCCGGCCGGCGGCGACGGAATTTTCCTTTCTTGTTGGTATTCCGACAATGCTTGCTGCCGGTGGATTGGAAATTATCAAGGCGTTGCATCATCCCGCCGTCGATGCACCGCATGAAGATTGGGGAATGGTTTTGCTAGCTACCATCATTGCCGCCGTGGTCTCCTTCATAGCCGTGAAATGGCTGCTGCGTTACATCCAAACGCACACCTTTAATGTCTTTGGCTGGTACCGCATCGCGCTGGCGGCGGCAATTTTTCTCCTGTTGCGGGGCTGAACCGGGACTTCACCATCTCCCATCTCCCGGATCCCATTTCGACTATTGCGCCGGGGCGGGAATGAAAATCTTCTTTCCCACGATCAGGTTTTTCGGGTCCAACCCCGGATTGGCCTTCAAAATCTGGTCGGTGGTCACCTTGATCCCCTGCTCGCGATACGCCTTGGCAATCGCCAGCACGGTGTCCCCACGCTGGATGGTGTAATCGTAACCCTTTTGCGGACCGGTTGGGCCCGGGGTCGGATTTTCCGTTGTGGTGGTGGAAATGGTCGGCGGCGCTTTGTGGCTGGTCGAGGAACCGCCGCTGACTTTGCCGAGCTTCTCGATTTCCTTCAGGATCAATTCCTTGTCCGCCTGCCGTTTCTTGTCTATTTCCTGGATCTGGTCGGCCAGCTTCTTCAAATCGTCGGCGTTGGCGGTGTCCGCGGTGGTGCCTGGCTGGCTGGCTTTGTCACGGAGATCGCTGATTTCCTTTTCCAGCGCGCTGATGCGTGTCTTCTGCACATCCAACGTCTCTTGCAGATTCTGGATGCGCCCGTTGAGTTCATTGATTTGCTGCTGGGTCGCATCATCCTGGGCGCGCGCAGCGGCAATGGATAAACCGAGGATAAAAAACCAAATCAAGATTCTTTTCATGCGCCGAAAATAAACCGCCCGGCGCCGGCGTCAAGTATTACGCCAGTTTTCCATACCGGCGGATTTCCGGCCAGAACCACGCCACGGCCAGGACCACGAGAATGGTTCCCGCACCGCCCGACACGACGGAAATCATCGCGCCGGCCGCATTGGAATGGTGCAGCGCCGCACCGAACAGGTAGGCCACAAAGCCGGATTCGAAGCCGCCCAGTTCGTTCGACGTGCCAATGAACAGGCTGTTGACCGCCGAGACCCGCCCGCGCTTTTCGTCCGGGGTGAGCAGTTGGACCGAGGTATGCCGCACCACCACGCTCACGTTGTCCACCGCCCCGCAGATGAACAGCAGGGCAAAGGAAGGCCAGAACCAGCGGGACATCCCGAACGCCATGGTTGCCAGCCCGAATATCGCCACGCACCACAGCAGCGCCCGCCCGGCTTTTTGCATCGGCGGCCGGTGTGCAAGGAACAGGGCGCACGCGACCGAACCCAGCGGTAGGGCGGCCTGTAACAATCCCAATCCATCGGCGCCGGAATCCAGGATGTCCTTGGCATAAACCGGCAGCAGCGCCGTGGCGCCGCCGAGGAACACGGCGAACATGTCCAGCGTGATCATGCCGAGAATGAGCCGTTGCGCGAAAATGAAGCGGAACCCCGTGGCAAAGCTCCGCAGGGACATGGGTTCGGGATTGGCCACCACATGGTGGGCCCGGACGGATTTCATGCAAAGGAAACAGGTCATGGCCGCGAGAAAATTGAGCGCGTAGATGAATGCCGCCGGATGGTCGGTATATTTCTTCAGCAGGGCGATGAGAAGCCCGCCCAGCGCCGGACCGGCCACGGAAGAAAGCTGGAACGTGCCGCTATTCCAGGTTACCGCGCGCGGGAAAAGTTCGCGCGGCACCAGGCTGGTGAGAAAGGCCGAACTCGCCGGCCACAGAAAGGTCCGGCCCACGGCGGTGATGAACAGGCAGGTGTAAACCCCGAATTGGAAAACGGCCACCTCCGCCTTTCCGCCGTGCAACCATGAGTTGAGCGCCAGGCCGAGGCTGGAGCCGGAACTCAGGAGCAGTCCGGCCAGGATGATGCGTTTGCGGTTGAAATTATCGGCAACGTGCCCGGCAGGCAGGGTGCAGCAAACCATCGCGATCATTTCCACCAGGCCCACGAGCCCAAGGGCGAGCGGCGAGTGGGTGCGTTCGTACAGCTCCCAACCCACGGCGACGGTGAGCATTTGCTGACCGAGCACCGCCACGAGCCGTCCCGTCAGGTAAAGCCGGAAGTCACGCAGGCGGAACACCGCGTAGGGGTCGCTCGGCGAAACGGTTTCAGGTGCTTCGGCTTCTTCCATGAAAGCAATGGCGTCTAATCTAGCCTGAATTTCCCGCAGGTCGAGTTTTCAGAAGCGCCCGGGCTTGGTTTGCGGCCGCCGCGAATTGTTCCTACCCTCAATCGCATGGGCGACCAGAACGAAAATCCACCCCGCTATCGATGGCCATGGTTTGTGCTGGCGGCGGTTTTGCTGGGCGTGGTCCTGGCGATTGTCTGGATGTGTTTCGCTGTCCATCAGGAAAAACAGGAACGCGACGTGAATGCCCCGTTGCCCGACACGCCGTCACGTTAGTCAGTTAAAAAAACGCGGATGCAGCCGCCGACGTGAGGAGGCGGAATTTGCCTGAAAATTTCACCGTTAAATCCGCCTCCTCACGTCGGCGGCTGCTCTTTAACGAACAATTAGTTGCCATTTTTCAGGATACCTTGAAAAGATTTGACGACGGCGGGATTTTTGTCCGCGACGTTGTTGGTTTCGCCCGGGTCCGTTTTGAGGTTGTAAAGCTCCGGCGGCGCCCCGGCGATCGGCTGCACGACCTCCCAATCCCCCATGCGGACCGTGTGCCAGACGTTGCGTCCGCGAAGCTCCCAATGGAAAAATTCATGACGGTTGGTTTGCGTCAGGCCGGACAGCGTCGGCAGGACGGAAATGCCGTCAATCCCGGCCGATGGTTTGACCAGGGCAATGTCGGCGGCCGTCGGCGGAAAATCCCACGCCGCCCATTGAAAATCGCTGACCTGGCCGGCTGGAATTTTGCCCGGCCAACGCACGATCATTGGCACGCGCAAGCCGCCTTCGTATAGGTCGCCGCGACCGCCGCGAAACGGCCCGGCACTCAGGAAAAATTTCGGGTCAATGTCACTGCTCTTCTGGGGCCCGGTGTCACTGGTGAAGAAAATCGCCGTGTCGTTGGTCAGGCGGAGCTTTTGCAACTGATCCAACAACTGGCCGATGTAGCCGTCGATGCGCGCAATCATGGCCGCCTTGTTTTTTTCCGGCTGGGGCCAGGGTTCGTTGGAGTAAGGTGCGTCGGTGGGGATGGGCCCGGCCCCGGTGCCCGGAACGTTGTAATTCAGCAAAAGAAAAAATGGCCGGTAATGGTTGAATCGGTCGGGCTGGTTCACCTTGATAAAATTCAACGCGGCCGTCGTGAGCAGATCCGGCGTGTAGATGCTTTTGTTCTCGGTCGTGTTCGCATACAGCATCTCCCGGCCGCTGTAGTCCTCCATTTGATTGTTCGTCGGATTGAGAAAGCCCTTGGGCGCGTAACGCCACATGTAATCAGCGTAATAATTCTTCGCATCGATCGAATCGAAATAGCCGGCAAAATCATCGAAACCCCTGTGCCACGGCGCACCCGTCGTGCCATCGCTGCCCAGATCCCATTCGCCAATCAGTCCGGTGTGATAGCCGGATTGCTTGAGCACCTGCGCCACGGTGATGTCGTCTGCCGCGAGCGGCACGTCCACGTCCGCGCGTTGTTTCAAGTGGCCCGCATCCCGGCCCAGCAGGAGGGCCGCGCGCGCCGGTGAACTGACGGCGCTGCCGGTATAATAAGCCGTCGCGCGCATTCCTTCGGCCGCAAGACGGTCGAGGTTCGGCGTCTGGAATTTCGTCTGGCCGTAGCAACTCAGATCCCCATAGCCGAGGCCGTCGGCAACAATCAAAATGATGTTCGGACGCCGCGGCATGGCTGGCGGCGTGGCATTGGTAAATACCATGGGCGATTCCGCACCCGCCCCGGGTGAAAACTCAAGCCATGCCGCGCTCGACAGCCCGGCGATCGCCAGTGCCCGGCAAATACGTTTGAAGCGAATTAGTTTCATTGTGAATTTGGATTCTGGAAAGACTGGTGCGTTCAAAGCAATTCTTTTTTTGCGTCTCATTCATCCGCGGACGCATCTGGACACCGTCCCTGGCAGGGATGGCGCGCTGCGCCGTCCGCGCCGCGTCCAGCGGCGCAATTCCCCGCTCGATTCATCGGCGTTCGTTCCGCCTGCGGCTACTCGGGCGGGGACATCGCAGCGCGATGTCCCAACCGCAGACAAGGTCAGTGTCCAGGTGCGCCCTTTAACCGCCGGCCCGGTTGCGCCGGCCAAACTCCGCCTCGAGCGGGATTCGCAGGGCAACGATGAAACTGGGAATCGTGGCCAGCAGCACCCATACAAAGAAATGGGGATAGCCGAGGTGCTGTTGCAGCCAGCCGCTCCACATGCCCGGCAGCATCATGCCCAGCGCCATGAAACCGGTGCAAATCGCGTAGTGCGCCGTTTGATGTTCGCCCCGCGCGATGTAAATCATGTAAAGCATGAACGCGGTGAAGCCAAATCCGTAACCGAATTGTTCCACCGCCACGCCGGCGCCAATGGTGAACAGATTGTCCGGCCGGGCATAGGCGAGCCAGACGAACACCGCGTCGGGCAGATGAATCGCCAGCAACATCGGCCACAGCCAGAATTTCAATCCGTGCCGCGCCACGACAAATCCGCCGAGCAATCCGCCGACCAGCAAGGCCCCCACGCCGATGTGCCCGTAAATCCAGCCAAACTGATCATCCGACAAGGCCAGGCCGCCTTGGTCACGCGGATCGAGCATGAAAAATTTGGCCACATTCAACAGCTGGGCCTCACCGAAACGGTAAAGCAGCAGGAAGGCAATCAGCGTGCCGATTTGCGGTTTGCGGAAAAACGCGGCAAAGGTGCCGAGGAAATTTTTCACAAAGTTGTTCCGCGCGTCAAGGCTCCCAGGCTGGTCGCCGGCCGGTCGCGGCAATACCCAGCCATGATAAATGGAAAACAGTAGAAATATTCCCGCCACGAGGGCGAACACCGTTGTCCATGCCGATGTGAAATTGCCGGTGCGTTCATGGATTTTTCCGGCCAGGATGACGAGCTGTCCCTGGGCGCCAATCATCGCCACGCGATAAAATGTATTGCGAATGCCGGAAAAGAAGGCCTGCTCCCTTTCCGCCAATGCCGACATGTAAAACCCGTCAGCGGCAATGTCATGGGTGGCGGAACTAAACGCCAGCAGCCAGAAAAACGCGAGCGTCAGTTGAAAAAAATATGGCGTGGGGATGGTCAGGGCCACGCCCGCCAGTCCCGCGCCCAGGAGAAGTTGCGTCATCCAGATCCATTGCCGCCGGGTTTTGAGCAGGTCCACGATCGGGCTCCACAACGGTTTCAGAACCCACGGCAGATAGAGCCAGCCAGTGTAAAACGCGATGGCGGTGTTCGACACCTCGAGGTTTTTGTAGAGCACCACCGAAACCGTCGTCACCAGCGCATAGGGCAGTCCCTCGGCCAGATAAAGCGTGGGAATCCACACCCACGGGCGTTGGGAACTGGGTTTTGCATCGGCCATTCCTGTTTGAGTAACAGTTTAGGGGCGTCCGGGCAAAAATTTTCCGGCTTGCACTTTGGCACATACCCTGCGTTGAGTCAGGGCATGACCGGTGCATTTATCAACGCTTTGGGCATTTTGATCGGTGCCTTGTTCGGATTGGCCATGCTCAAACCGCTGTCCCTCCGCACCCAGGTTTTCTTCCGTTCGGCCCTCGGCGCCTTCACCGTCTTTTTTGGCCTGCAACTCGTCTGGTTGAGCGTGAGCGGAGCGTTCCTGCCGATGGCGAAGCAACTGGGCATCGCCGCCCTGGCCATCACGCTCGGATTTTGGGCGGGCCGGTTGTTGCACCTGCAAAAATTGTCGAATCGACTCGGCCGTTACGCGGGCAGCCTGGTCGCACCCGCGCAATCCGGCTCACCCCGTAAAATGACGGATGGTTTCACAGCCTGCGCCATTTTATTTTGTGCCGCCCCGCTCGGGCTGCTCGGCGCGGTCACGGACGGGTTTCCCGTCGGCGACAGCGGTTTCGGTTATTTCTACCTGCTCGTCGTCAAAGCCGTGATGGATGGGCTGGCCATGACCGGTTTCGTGAAGGTGTTCG
>CAZKTW010000058.1:0-16478 GCA_964555775.1 uncultured Bifidobacteriaceae bacterium
TTTTGGGCCTTATCTAAGCGCCATTCACCCGTTGGGGTTGGAGGGAGGTTTTGGGCATGGGTATCTACAAAGATACCGCTCCTATGGAGCTTGACGATGCGTTGATGTCCAAACCGCGCTTGCCAATTTCCCACCATACAGCTATTCCCAATCCATGAATCGGAACTCTTTCTTTGGCCAGTTCTGCCACTGTCCAATTCTGAGCTGTGTTGCCGTCATGTTGGCCGCGCTAGCTTGGAGCAGCCTCGCCTTTGGCGGTGAAATTCATGAGGCGGCAATGAATGGCAACTTAGAAGAGGCCAAAGGACTACTCAAAATCAATCCTGATTTAGTTTTTAGCCGAGACGAAAAAGGCGCCACGCCTTTGCACTTGGCGGCGGTTGGAGGACACAAAGATGTAGCAGAATTGCTGCTCACCGACAAAGCCGATGTGAATGCCAAGGACAAAAACAGCTGGACGCCGCTGCATATGGCCGTGTCGTCTGGACACAAAGATGTGGTAAAATTGCTTCTAGCCAACAATGCTGATATCGATGCCAAGGATAAAAACGGCAATACTGCGTTGCACATGGCGGTGATGCAGGGATCGAAGGATGTGGTGGAATTGCTTCTGGTCGGCAAGGCCAATATCAATGCCCAGGACAAAAACGGTAATACGCCTTTGCACTCTGTGGCTATTACGGGATCCATGGACGTGGCGGAATTACTCCTGGCCAACAAGGCTGATGTCAATGCCATGGACAGCGACGGCGTAACGCCTTTACACATGGCGGCGCTCGCGGGACACAAGGATATAGCGGAATTGCTGCGCCAGCACGGCGGTCATGAATAAACTTTTTTCTTTCAGTTAATGTTCACTGGGCATATCCGCATCCCGCCTCGACAAACCGGCGCAATTTCTTAAATTGACCGGAATGTCGTCTGCCAGTCAGCCATTGGTCATCGCCGGGCGGATCTTTCGCTCTCGGCTCATCATGGGCACGGGGAAGTTTTCGTCGCCCGAGGCCATGCGCGATGCCCTCGCCGCCAGTGAGTCGGAAATGGTCACCGTCGCCCTCCGCCGCGCTGATTTGAGCGGCAAGAATGATCCGTTCGCCAATATTCTCGAATTCATCGATCCCAAAAAATATCTGTTGCTGCCAAATACCAGCGGAGCGATGAATGCCGAGGAAGCCGTCCGCCTCGCCCGCCTGGCCGCCGCCGCCGGGCTGCCGAAATGGGTGAAACTCGAAATCCATCCCGACCCGCGCTATCTCCTGCCCGATCCGGTGGAAACGTTCAAGGCCGCGGAAATTCTGGTGAAGGACGGTTTCACGGTCCTGCCTTACATCAACGCCGACCCGGTCCTGGCCAAGCGATTGCAGGACGTTGGCGTTGCCACTGTAATGCCGCTCGGGTCACCCATCGGGTCGAATCGCGGCATTCAAACGCGCGAACAAATCCGTATCATCATCGAGCAGGCCACCGTGCCCGTCGTGGTGGATGCCGGCATCGGCGCGCCGAGCCATGCGGCGGAAGCCATGGAAATGGGTGCGGATGCGGTGCTGATCAACACTGCCGTTGCGGTTTCGAGCGATCCGAACCGGATGGCCGTCGCGTTCAAGACGGCCGTCGAGGCCGGACGCGCGGCGTTTGAAATCGGCCTGGCCGCAACGCGGGAAACCGCCAGTGCCACGAGTCCGTTGACGGCTTTTTTGGATTGAACTGAACCACGGATGAACTCGGATAAACACGGAAGGGGCAAAACGCAGAGGCGCCGAGGTCGCAAAGAGCCGCGGAGATTTTTTTACCCTTCGTTTCTCCGCGTCCTCCGCGCCTCTGCGTTTAGTTTTGTTATCCGTGTCCATCCGTGTTAATCCGTGGTTGGAATTATGAGCGCAAATACCTTGTCCGTTTCTCGCGCGCGGCAGATTTTAGCCGGCGCGAGCCACACGCGCGTGCTCGTCCTCGGCGACGTGATGCTGGACCAGTTCATCTGGGGCGGCGTGTCCCGCATTTCGCCCGAGGCGCCAGTGCCGGTGGTGGATTTCGAACGCGAAAGTTTCATGCCGGGCGGCGCCGCCAACGTGGCGCGCAATTTGACGGCGTTTGGCGTGGGCACGGAGATTTTTGGCGCGATTGGCACTGATGACGCCGGTCGCCGGTTGCGCACCTTGTTGAACGAACAAAAAATCGGCTGCGGCGGGTTGGTGACCCACGCCGCACGGCATACCAGCGTCAAGACCCGCGTCGTGGCCCACAAACAACAGATGGTGCGCATTGACCGCGAAACGCGCGATGGCCTCGATGCCAGGCTGACCGCCCGCCTGCTCGTCGAACTGAAAGCAAAACTTCCAAAGGCGGCCGCCCTCATTGTCGGCGATTACGGCAAGGGCGTGGTGACGCAGCCGTTGTTGAATGAAATCAAAACGCTCTGCCGCGCGCGCGGCGTCTGGCTGAGCCTCGATCCCAAGCCGGTGCATCATTTGAACCTGAGCGGGCTCTCGCTCATCACGCCCAACCGCAAGGAGGCGTTTGAACTGGCCAATCTGCCGGACGAAACCCGCCAGGCCAATCCGCTGGCCGACAAGAACCTGATGCTGGTGGCGGAACGGCTGCTCAACGAACTGCGCCCCGCGGTGCTGCTGGTCACGCTGGGCGAATCAGGCATGTTGCTTTGTCAGCGCGGCCAGAAGCCGTTTCACATCCCCACCGTGGCCCAGGAAGTATTCGACGTTTCCGGCGCGGGCGACACCGTCATTGCGACGTTCACCCTGGCCATCGCGGCGGGGGCGTCGCCGGTCGAGGCGGCGATCCTCTCGAATCATGCCGCCGGCATTGTCGTGGGAAAAATCGGCACCGCCATCACCACGCCAAAGGAATTGTTGAGCAGTTTTAACCACGGATGAACACGGATGAAACAAGGGGATTGATGGATGAATAGATTATTGGATTGTTGGAACGGCAGTAATCCAATTATCCATCAATCCATTATGAGTCCGTCTGCGGTTCCAAAATGAACTCTCAAAAAATCACCGTTGAAACCATCCGCGCCATGAAAACGCGCAGGGAAAAGATCGCCGCGCTCACGGCGTATGATTATCCGATGACGAAACTGCTCGACGAGGCGGGCATTCCGCTGGTTCTCGTCGGCGATTCGCTGGGCATGGTCGTGCTCGGTTATCCCGACACCACACACGTCACGATGGCCGAGATGGAACATCACGTCCGCGCAGCCGCCCGCGCTTGCCCGCACGCCTTGCTCGGAGCGGACCTGCCGTATCGCAGTTACGAAACCGTATCGATGGCGGTCGAAAATGCGAATAAGCTGGCCGTAGCCGGCGCAGAATTCGTGAAGGCCGAAGGCGGTCGATTGATCATGGAGCAGGTCCGGGCGATTGTGTCCGCCGGCATTCCCTTTTGCGGACATCTAGGCATGCTGCCGCAACACGTGCTGGAGGAGGGCGGCTACCACGTCAAAGGCAGGAGCGAGCCTGAACATCAGGCATTGCTGGACGACGCCTTGGCGCTGGCCGGGGCGGGGGCTTTTGCGATTGTGCTCGAACTGGTGACGCCACCGGTCGCGCGGGAATTGACCCAGCGAATGTCCATTCCCACCATCGGCATCGGATCGGGTCCGGACTGTGACGGACAAATTCTGGTGACCAACGACTTGATCGGCACCTTCCCGTGGTTCACCCCGCGTTTTGTCAAACCCCGGGCGAACTGCGGCGCGGAAATTAAAAAGGCCGTGGGCGAATGGAAAGGCTCGCTGGCGGGGATCTGACAGCCATTAACAAGAGCCGCCGGTCCATAATCCTCCTCGTCCTCCTTCTCGTTCTCGTCCTCGAAATCCTTTTGAAAGAATCGAGGACGAGGACGAAAACACATTTTACCTCAACCAAAGAACTTTTCGCCGGATGCATTGTTCATTAAGGTAGGTCAAATGGAATTGGACTCATTGATTGAAGCGGCGGCGGCCGGTGGCGCCAGTGATTTGCACTTGGAGGCCGGGATGCCGGCGGCATTGCGCGTGCGCGGCGCCTTGCAGATCTCGGGCGAACCCATCCCGCCGGGGTTGCTCATGGAGGTTGCTCGCCGGCTCATCGGCGAGGAACAATGGCCGTCATTTCTGGAACGGCGCTCGTTTGATTTGTCCAAAACCATCCGAGGCGTCCGCTGCCGGATCAACATCCTGCAGACGGCGCGCGGCACCGGCCTTGCCATCCGGTTGTTGGGCGCCTTTCAGGCCACGGTTGAAAAACTCAATTTGCATCCCGATCTCAAGCGGCTTATCAAAAACACGCACGGCTTGATTTTGATCAGTGGCCCGACTGGCAGCGGCAAATCCTCCACGCTGGCGGCGTTGATCCAGGAAATCAACCTCACCGAAACCCAGCACATCGTCACGGTGGAAAGTCCCATCGAATATGCGTTCCGTCCCCGCCGCGCTTATATCCGGCAACGGGAGGTCGGGCGCGACACGCCGAGTTTTGAGCAGGCATTGCTGGATGCGTTGCGGGAGGATCCCGACGTGTTGATGGTGGGTGAAATGCGCGATCCGGAAACGATGCGCCTGACGTTGAGCGCCTCGGAAACCGGCCATCTGGTCCTGGCCACGGTGCATTCATCGACCTGCGCCGAGGCATTGCAGCGCGTCGCCTCGGCCTTCCCGGCGGAAATTCAGGGGGCGGTTTGCGCGCAACTGGCGGATTGCCTGGTGGCAGTCGTTTCGCAACGGCTCCGGTTCCGGCCGGATTTGAACATCCGCGTGCCTGAATGCGAGATCCTGGTGGCGACGCATGCGGTAAAAAGTTTCATCCGCACGCGCGAATTTTTTAAAATCAGTTCGGCCATAGAAACCGGTGCTGAACACGGCATGTGGAGTTTTCAGCGTTACGCCAAATGGCTGGAGACCCGGACCAATTTCTTCATTCCCAGCCAGAATGCGGAACCGCCGGACAGCGAGCCGACGGAAACCGGTTTTGTGGCTGCATCGCTGCCGGCGATCGGGATGATGCCCCGGGCGGAAAAGAAGGACAAGACATCGGCGCCGTCTCCGGGCGCCAAGACGGGGCTTCGGATTGAAATCGAGCCCGTCGAAGGCGAGTTTGGAAAAATCCTCAAGAAACCGGAATAAGATGGTTCGATCGCCAGGAAAAAAGTTCGCGAACCCTGCTAGAGCGGAGCGCGGACAGCATTGTCCGCGGGTTCAGGTGGATCCTGTACTTGCGGACAAAACTGTCCGCGCTCCTCAACGCTCCTGGCCAAGGATTTTGCCAAAGCCTTTTTGGACCGGCGCGGTGCTCGCACTGTTGATCGCGCCGTTGTTCTGCGGTTGTGTCACCGAGTCCCAGGCGAATGCCCGGGCGCGGGCCGCCTATTTGGCGGGCCAAAAGGCGGCGTTCGCCTCCTTGGGTGGATTGGGGAAGGGTGTGGCCATCATCGGTCCGGTGGATCATCCCAACGTGCCTTGGGTCGAGGGATTGACATTGGCGCAAGCCATCGCCACGGCCAATTACACGAGTCACCGCAACCCAAAGTCCATCGCCATCACCCGCCAAGGCGAGGAAATCGCGGTTGACCCGCACGATTTGACCACCGGCCACGTCGTGCCGCTGCAACCGGGAGATACGATCAAGATCCGGGAATAGTTCAATTGAGGAGCGGGCGCCGATGTAAAGAGGCTCATTATTTACGATTTACGATACCTGATTTACGCGGTGGATTGAAATTCGACGGCTGCGGTGATTTGCCTGGCACGGTTGGATATGCTGCGGGAAAAGGGGCGGAGGGCCGCCGCACTCCAGGACGCCGTGCGCGGCACGGTGGTGCCAGAATTACGCGAAGCGTCTTGGATTGCGCCAGCCCTCTGGCGCTGTGCGAGCAGTTAGGAGCACTCACAAAATTTAACCTTCATTTGAGCTAAGTACATACTCCCGGATTATTTTTACCTTGGACAGCCAATGTCCAACCCTCCCTGTCAGGATGTCGCGCAACGAAAGGTTTATTATGATAATGACAAATGATGCGACAGACAATCAACTGGAACTCGGGTTCAACGGTATCCGCCCGCGAGCGAACGGTGGGGGGCGGGAAGGGCGCATCGCCCGGGCGGGCTGGTGGTTCAGCCAGATGCGCGACATCGTGGAACGCGCCATGGAGACCGCCGGGGAACCGCGCCCGGAACAAATCTGGATGCCCGGCGCGAACCGCGAAATCAAAGTGTGACCAGATTTTCGATTTACGATACCCGATTTACGCAATCTGCAGGATCGCAGAACGATGCGTAAATCATAAATCGTATATCGTAAATCGAGCAGTTCTTCCCTCCCGCATTGCGGGACTCCGTGTCCCTGCGCGGCGACACGAGCGCGCCGGTTACTTCCCCACGACACCCGGATAACCGGCGCGCACAAAATCCCGGATGACGGAAATTTCCGCCTCGCCGGCCACGGTATGCGTCTTGGCGAATTCGCGCCATTCGATCTGCAGTCCCGCCGCCTTGAGCAGCGGGATTTGTTTGCGCACCCGGCCGATGGTGACCATCGGGTCTTCGGTGCCATGCGTCATGAGCAGGCGTTGCTGTTTCGCGACGGGGGAAAGTTCCTGCATCAGTTTTTCGGGTTCGCAAACCCAGCCGCTGATGCCGACAATGCCCGCCAGCCGGTGCGGATAGCGCAAGCCAACCTCAATGGACATGAGACAACCCTGGGAAAAGCCCCCGAGCGTGATTTGTTCCGCCGGGCAACCCCTGGCGCGCAAATCATCCAGCAGGTCGAACAACAATTTCCGGCTGCGCTGGATCCCGGGAACCATGGCCTCGATCTCGCCCAAATTGAACCAGGAGAAGCCGCCGAAATAATCGTCCGGAGCGTTGACGAGCAGGTAATTGAGCCAGGGCAGATTCATTGCTTCCGGGAACCAGCGCCAGCCGTCCAGGCTGTCGCCGATACCGTGCAACAAAACCATCAATCGCTTTGAATTGCTATTCGTGGCGGGAACCAGTTCGCTGTGCAACATAAAGCGATCAGCATGTTTGGCGGGCGTGTTTCCGTCAATGCCCGAATGGAATGGGTTTGGTTGCTTGGGAGCGCCGGCGTCTCGTCGGCGGGCAAATCTTACGCCAATTTGATATGTCCCTGGAGCAAGCGGCGGAGGGCCGCCGCAGTCCAAGACGCAGTGCGTGGCACGATGATGCTTGGAATGCGCGAAGCGTCCTGGAGTGCGCCAGCCCTCTGGCGCTCTGCCAGCCGGCGAAAGGTTCGCGAGATCTAACCGGAGCTTTTGCGTCCAATGGTAAACCGCCTTATTATTTGGTCGTCGCTGGTTTCAACCGCGCGGCTTCCTGGTCGGCCCAGTTGATCAACTGTTGGCGTTGTTCGGGAGTGAGCCGGGCTTCCGGATGCAGCGCGGTGTATTTCGATGGCGGCATGTCCTTGTAACCCACCTCTTCGCTGATTCGTTCGAGCCGTTTGGCCGCGCGTTCGGGCAGATCGTGCGGCCACTCGGAGAAATTCATCCGTTCGCGCCCGTCCTTAACGTCGCCGGCCACCAGCCACGATGCCGGCGCCACATGGCTGTACCATGGCCATTTTGTTTCGTCGGAATGACAATCGTAACAGGCGGCGTGCAACATCGCGGCGATGGGCGGCGGCGGCGGGTTGGCGGCCATCAAATCGTGTCCGGGGACGACCGGCGGGTTCGTGCGGGAAGGGTTGGCCAGTTGCAACAATGCAAACACCACGGCCATCCCGGCAAAAATCCATTTCAATTTTCTCTTCATCCGCATCAATTAGACCCGCCAGCAATAGGAAAAGTTCCCGCGCAAAGCAAACCTGAAAAAAGATTACTGGATTGATGGATTGTTGGATAAATGGATGACCAATGATGGTGATCTCAACAATCCATCAATCCAATCATCCAATAATCCAATAATCCCATCCTGATTCGATCCGTGGTTAACGATCATTTTGTTTGGTCGGTCAGGATTTCTGGCAAGGTAAAGCGGTCAACGGTCTTGCGTTGCGTGGCGGGGTTGGTAGATTGCGCGGCATCGAACCGCGACGTTCATCTTCAGCTTCGCCGGCGGAAACCGCATGGGTTTGGTTGGCTTTGGCCGTGGCTTGGTTTGCCCTATGTTTCCGGCTGGGACATTTGCCGTTGATTTCCCCCGATGAAGGCCGCAATGCCGAGGTCGCCCGCGAAATGAAAGCGTCGGGCGCCTGGCTGGTGCCCACCTACAACGGCGTGGATTATCTGGACAAACCCGCGTTTTACTTCAAGGCCGTGGCCCTCTCGTTGGCGGCCTTTGGCGACAATGAAACCGCGGCCCGCGGTCCATCCGCCGCCTTTGGCCTCGCGTTGCTGGGCCTCGTGTTCGCCTTTGGCCGGAAGGTTTATGGAACCCGTTGCGGCCTGCTGGCGGCCATCATTGTCACCACCATGCCGCTTTATCTGATGAATGCGCGCACGGTCATCTTCGACATTGCGCTCGCCTTTTTCGTCTGCGCCGCGATTTTCGCCGGGTATCTGGCCGAGGAGGCGGAAGGCCGGGCGCGACGCAACTGGTACCTGCTCGGGGCGGCGGCAGCCGGTTTGGCAACTTTGGTGAAAGGACCGGTCGGTTTTCTGATTCCGACGCTGGTGTTGCTCGTTTTCAACCGCGTAGAAGGCCGGCGCGGTGTGTGGAAACGATTATTGTCGCCGTTGAACCTGCTGGTGTTCTTCGGCATCACGCTGCCATGGTTTGTGGGACTTTGCCTCGCGCACCGGGACTTCCTGCAATACGGGCTTGTGGAGGAGTCGTTTCACCGGTTTACCACGGCGAAAGCCTTTCATCGTTCCGAGCCGTTTTATTTTTATGCGTTCATCGTGGCCGGGACATTTTTCCCGTGGAGCCTGCTGTTGCCGGAGGCCGGCGTGGCGGCGTGGCGGGAGCGTTGGGCGAAGAACCGCGCTGACCGGTTATGCCTCATCTGGTCAATGGTGGTGGTGTTATTCTTCTCCATTTCCCAATCCAAACTGCCAGGGTATATCCTGAGCGTGACGGTGGCTTCCGGGCTGCTCCTCGCGCGGTTGTTCGATGCGGCATTGACCAACCCGGATGGCCGGGCCGCCCGCCTCGTGGCGCGCGCGACGGTGGCGCTGGCCGTCGTGTGTTTGCTGCTGGCCGTGGCGGCGGCGGTGATGCTGGGCATGTCGCAAACGCGCCTGCTGGCCCGACCCATGCGCATCCCGGTGGCCGATGCGGAAGGGCTTGGCCGGACGATGGTGCCGCTGGCGGTTTCGCTGGCGGGGTTCGGCATCTTCGGGTTGGTGGCGCGCTGGCGGCGCAGCGTTCCGCTTTGTTTTCTTGGCTTCGCCGTTTTCATGCCGCTGGGCGGGAATGCAGGCATGGGGGTGATTGATGTGATTTTTGGGGTGAAGACGGGTCGGCCAATTGCCGGCCAACTTTCGGCGTTGCCGGCGGGAACGGGGCTGGCCTGCCTGGAATGTTTTCCGAACGGGATGCCATTCTATTTGCGCCGTACCGCCACGCTCATCTCCCGCGATGGCAAAGAACTGACGAGCAATTACATCATTTATTCCCTGAAAAAAAATCCGCGATGGCCGGATCAAATCGTGCCACTGGCGGACTTTGACGCCTGGCTGGCGTCCCGAAAAAATCCGGTTTATCTGATCGTCCGCCAGTCGGACACCAACAAACTGGAAACCATTGCCACCGCCCGGGGCACAGCGATTCAACCTTTGGCTTCCGGTTATTGGGGCGCCCAACTGCCCGCCCCGGGAGGTCCCTGACCATGTGTGGCATCTGCGGCAACGTCGCCTTTTCCAGCCTGACGGCTCCCGAGGCCGCCCGTCTGCGAGTGAAGGCGATGCTCCGGTCCTTGTCGCACCGCGGACCGGATGCCGTCGGCCGCGCGGACACCGAACTGGCGGTTTTGGGCGCAACGCGGCTGGCCATCCGCGGTCTGGACGAGGATGTCAACCAGCCGATGGTGGACGAGGAGAACCGGATCATCGCGGTCTGCAACGGGGAGATTGACAATCATCATGAGTTGCGCCGCTGGCTGGCGGAGCGGGGCCGGCCCGTGCAACGCCAGACGGACGTGGCGGTGATTCCCGGCCTGTATCTCGAACTGGGCGAGGCGTTCGTGAACCGGCTCGTCGGCGCGTTTGCCATTGCGGTGTGGGACGCACGCAACCGGCGTCTGATCCTGGCGCGCGACCGCGCCGGGGAGCGTCCGCTGTTTTATGCGCGGAACGGAAACGAGGTCATTTTTGCCACCGAAATTGCCGCCCTGGCAGCGCACCACCGGTTGCCGGTCAGCCTCGATCAAGCAGCGTTGCGAAAATATCTGCAGTTCGGGATTTTTCCATCGCCGGACACGCCGTTCGGCGAAATCCGGAAAGTCGCGCCGGGCGAATTGATCCAGTTCGACACCGAAGGCGTCCGCCGAAAATCCTACTGGCGCTGGCAGATCACGGAGACGGCCAAATCACCGCCATCGCTCGGGACCTTTGACAAAACCTTCCGCGCCGCGGTCGGCCGCCAGACGGATGTGGATGTGGACTTTGGCGTTTTCCTGAGCGGTGGCATCGATTCATCACTGGTCTCGGCGGTGGTGCGGTCGCTGCATCCGAAGCGTCCGTTAAAGGCCTATACCTTGCGTTTCGAGGAGGAATCCTTTGACGAGGGCACTTTCGCCGAGGCGGTGGCGTGGCAGTTGAAAATGGAACTGGTGACGGTGTGGGTCAAACCCGGTGACGTACGGGATGGATTGAAATCGCTCATTCATCTGGTGGGTGAACCCCTGGCGGATCCGGCATGGATTCCGGCGGCGCTGCTGGCCCGGCGGGCTGCCCAGGACGTCAAGCTGGCGCTCGTGGGCGAGGGTGCGGATGAATTGTTTGGTGGATACCCGACTTACATCGGCGCGGGCCTGGCGAGGCGCTTCGCGCGGCTGCCTGGCTGGCTCAAATCTGCCATCAAGCGTACGGTGGAACTCTTGCCGCCCAGCGAAAAGAAGGTCACCATTTCGTTCCTGCTCAAACGATTCGTGCAAGGCGTGGAGCTGAACGGCTTGACCCGCCACCGGCTCTGGGTTTCCAACATCGCCCCGCCGCTGTTGCGGCGGCTGGGAGTGGCGCCAATGGACCTGGAAGGCGGCGATTCGTATGACGGCGATCTGTTGGACCAGGTGCAGCGATGGGATTTGGAGACGCCGCTGGCCGAGGGCTTGTTGACCAAGGCCGATCGCTCGAGCATGAGTTCGGCGCTGGAATTGCGCGCGCCGTTCCTCGACGAAGCGGTGATGGAGTTCGCGAAATCGCTTCCGGCGGCGGACCGGGTGCGGGGATTCAAGACCAAGGTCTTTTTGAAACGCTATGCCCGGCGCTACCTGCCGGCGGACATCGTGAACCGGCGCAAGCGCGGCCTCTCGGTGCCCATCGGTCGCTGGATGCGCGGTCCGCTAAACGAGTGGGCGTCGGCAATCCTGGGCAGCGGGCGACTGGAGCGGGTGGGGATTCAGACGCCTGCCGCCCTGGATTTGTTCTCCGAACATTGTCACCGTAAAGCCGATCATGCCCGCGCCCTCTGGACCCTGCTTGTCCTCAGCGAATGGCTGGATTGGGCAGCCACCGAGACCAATTCCGGTGTCCGTGAAACCGGCCGAGGCGCCCGGGCATGAGCGACAGATCATTTTAAGGACGGGATACACCCAATGAATCAAAAATTAATTTTTGTCATTTCGTAAATTCATCCAGCACCGTATATTTCAAAATTATCAGCCAGCCGGGCCGTCTGATAGTCAATGACACATACCGCGCAAAATCAAATGTCCTATCCGTTGTCGATCGTGATCCCGATATTCAACGAGGAGGCGATGCTGCCCACCTTGTTTGCCGAATTGGAAAATGTTTGCGGGAAATTGCTGAAGCCGCACGGCCCAATCGAAATTGTGCTTGTCAACGACGGCAGCACGGACAAAAGCTGGGATCTGATCCGGGCGCATTGCAGCAGTCATCCGGGCTGTGTCGGGGTCAATCTTTCGCGGAACTTCGGCCACCAACATGCCTTGGCCGCCGGCCTCGAAACCGCGCGGGGCGACATGGTGGTTTCGATGGATGCCGACCTGCAAGACCCGCCGGCGGTGATTTTGGAAATGATCGAGGCCTGCCAGCGGGGCTACGACGTGGTTTATGCGACCCGCCGCGAACGCGGGGCGGAAACGGTCACGAAACGGCTGACCGCCCATCTGTTTTATTTCTTGATCGATAAACTCAGCGGCACGCCGATCCCCCACAATACCGGTGACTTTCGATTGTTGAGCCGCCGGGCGTTGACCGAATTGTCGCATCTGCGCGAAACACATCGTTTTCTTCGGGGCTTGGTGCCATGGATCGGCTTTCCCCAAACGCAGGTTTTTTATGACCGGGCCGACCGGGTCGCCGGCGAGACCCATTTCCCGATGCGAAAAATGCTGCGGTTGGCCTTCGACGGGATCGTGTCCATGTCCGCCATGCCGCTGCGCATGGCGTACGTATTGTCGCTGTTGTTGTTCGGCATTTTTGTTGGCTACATTCTTTACGTCATCTACGATCATTTCGTTCGCGGCGGCGAACTGGTGCCGGGCTGGACTTCCATCATGTCGGCCATCACGATTTTTGGCACCATTCAACTGTTGTTGTTTGGCGTGTTCGGTGAATACCTTGGCCGGATTTACGAACAAGCCAAGGGCCGTCCGCTCTATATCATCCGGGAAATTGTGCCGGCGGAAGCCGGATCCCCGGTGGCCGCGCCCAAAGATTAAATGCTCTCTTTTCTGCGCCATACAAGCCCGACGCGGCTGGCCATTTTCCTCCTGCTGGCGGTGGTCGGTTATCGTTTCTGGTTTGCGACCCAGATCGGGCTGGTGGCCGATGAGGCCTATTACTGGCTGTGGTCAAAGCATCTGGCGGCATCGTATCGGGACAAGGGGCCGGCCATCGCGTGGACCATTGCGCTGGGAACCAAGATGTTTGGCAACACGGTGTTCGGCATCCGGTTTTTTGCCGTGCTGTTAAGCGGTGCGGTGGGCGGGCTGATCTTTGTGCTGGCCCGCCGGCTTTACGATGAGCGCACCGCCCTGTGGTGCCTGCTGGTGGCGCTGGTGATGCCCATCCTGGCGGTCGGCTCCATCCTGATGACCATTGATTCCTTGAGCGTATTTTTCTGGGCGCTGGCCGTCCTGATCTTCTGGCACGCCCTGCACCACGGCCGGACGATGATCTGGTTCTGGCTGGGGCTGGCCATCGGCGCCGGGTTCCTCGCCAAATTCACCAACGGCGTGCAACTGGCCTGCATCGCTTTTTTTCTGCTTTGGTCGAAGGAACATCGTCCGCTCCTGTTCAGCCGCAAAACCTTGATCATGGTCGTGGCGTTTTGCCTGGCCAGCACGCCGATTCTCTGGTGGAACATGGAGACCGGCTGGGTGCACGCCACGGCGCTGCATTCGCGTAGCGGGGTGACCAACTCGTTCCACATCCGTCCCTCCCAAACGCTCCGGTTTCTGGGCGAACAACTCGGGGTGATGTCGCCCCTGTTTGCGGTGGGCATCATCGTGGCAGCGGTGGCGCTGTTGCTGAAACGCAACGAAGATCTGCGTACGCGCTTTCTACTGAGCCAGTTTCTGCCCATCTACGGCCTGTTCCTCTTTTTCAGCCTGAACAGCGCCGGCCACGCCAATTGGACGGTGCCGGCGCTGGTGACCGGTATTATTTTTACCGTGGTTTTCTGGCGGGAATTGGTTGTCCTCCGGCCGGCCTGGCGCTGGGGCGTCCGCGCGGCTTTTGCCATCGCGCTGATCATGACCCTGGCCCTGCACGATACGGAAATTCTGCACTTGCCCCAAAGGCTGGATCCTTTGTTCCGCGCGCAAGGCTGGCCGGATTTTGCGGCGCACGTCGAAAAGGCGCGCGAGACAAACCGGGTGAACCTGCTGGTGGCGCCCCATTATTCCCTGGCCAGCCTGATGGCGTTTTATCTGCCTGACCAGCCCGTGACCTATCTGGTCCCTGCGCCCTACGGCAGCTCACAATTCACGCTCTGGCCGGGCTACCAGGTGACACCGGACACCCGGGCACTGCTCGTCACCTCGGACCTCCAGCCGCAGACACCATTGCAGGACCAATTTAACCACATCGAACTGGTGGATGATTTCTGGTCGCTGCATCATGGCCATCCCATGAACCATATCCGGATTTATCTTTGCACCCGGGAAATCAACGCGGCTTCGGCGCGTTGAAAATCAGTTGGTGGGTTCCGTCTGAAAAAGGACCGGCGGAGCGTTGGTGGTTTCGTTCTTTGACGGCGGGGGCGCGGGCAGCTTCTGCCGGAAGTTCAGTTTCATTCCAAAATTTCCCCGTTCGCGCCAGCCAAAATAGAATTCAAACCGGTGGCGTTTGTAATCCACAAAGGGCAGATAGGCAATCCGGCGCCGGGTGACGGCAAAATTCCAGCCGCCGTTCGGGTTGCCGGGCACGAGGGGATGGACCCCAGACCGAACGGTTTTCTTGTCGGCCACACCGATCACAAAATAGGTGAAGTTGACAAACGGATTGCGCAGGTACCACATGAAAGTCCGGCAGGAGCCGTTCGGGCGATACCAGGCGGGAGGGCGGGGATCGTCAAGGTTTTCGAACCACCAGATCGGGTTCAGTTTGTTGTAGAAATGGATGGGGGGAAGATTGGTGTGCGGCATCATGACCACACTGTGCCATTGAGGGCTGGCTGCTGCGGGAGTGGGCGGGGGCGGTTTGGGGACGACCGAACAGCAGCTGGCGGCAAACAACCAGCCGGCGAGGAGCAGGGCCTGCGCGGGTTTTATGCTCATCAGGCCTCCCGAAATGAATGTTCCGGGAAGAACGCTCCGGACGCGTTCCTGGTTTGTGGTTCGATCATGGGGGGTTAACTGTTGAAATATGGCGGCCAGCGGGTGGGGCCGCAACATTAATAGGTGCGGGAACCGGGGACGGGGCGCATCTTGACACTGCCCCCTTTTAATTGGCGGGCCATAGCTCGTCCCAGTGTTGGTTGTGACGGGCTTCAGTTAACGAACCGAGATTGCGCATGCCGGCGGCCGTCCAAAATTGTCCCGGCCGTTTGAACCGGCATTGTCTTTGGCGGCACGCTGACTCCACGGCGCCAGAACCGATGGGCCAGCCACGCCGATGGAGGGTCTGGTAGTTAATCCTGCGGGCATGGGCGGTGAAATAATTTTGTTCCCGCACCACGACCTTGCCGGCCTCACCGGTTGGAACTCTTAATTTAGCGAGTTGGGTGAGCACCCGTTGCTCACGGCCATGGCGGAGTTGGTGGCGGAGCGGTTCGACCCATTGCGCCGTGGTGACCTCGTCATTTCCGTGCAAGGCGCGTCCCAAGTTCCACAGATGTTCGGTGGCGTGATAGAAATCGAGCAGTTCGCCGGCTCCTTGCCAGCGGTCTTGCGACACGTTCCAAATCCAAGGGGCACCGTCACCCACCACCAGTTTGTTCCGGGCGCGGCTCAACCCGTGGCGCAAAGCCTCCCATTGGAGACGGCGGCCAAACTCCACCGGATCGCCCTGCCAGCCAATGACAATCTTGCCTTCGATGACCCCACGTCCGCCCGCCGTGCGGGCAGACTTCTCGTGTGGATAATACACGCCGGTCTTCCATTCGTGCCATTCCACGCGGCTTGCTTGTGTCTTCTTGCGGCCCCAGCCCGGGCCGCGTTGGCGGACTTGCCAGCCATCCAGCATCAGCACGCCCAGTTTGGTGGGGGCGCGTTGGATTTCTTTTTCTTCGGGCGGGGTTTCGAGTTGAGCTTGCATCCGCGTCTCCGCACCGGTGCCCAGGCGTTGGGTCAAGGAGTGCAGCGCCGAATCGCTGACCGGCACGCCCCACTTCTGGGCCAAAGCGGCCGCTTCTTCATAGGAGGAGGTGGCGGTAATCGTCAAGGCCAGCTTGTCCTCCAATGCCAGACTCAACTGTTGATGATTGGTTAGTCCCCAACGTTCCCGCATGGGACACCCCCAGTGCTGGTCGGCAGAATCCTGACCGTAGGCCACTTGCAGATTAATGACTCCGGCGACGGTGCGCAGTTGCAGCGGACGATTGCGCCGATGCACCACGGGCTGGCCGCTTAGGGGGAAAAACTCCGCCCTGACGGTCGGCTTCTTGTTGCAATCGTTGTTGTAGTCTTTTTCGGGTCCATTCGCGGCCTTCGGCCTCTACTTCCCATTCAATTTCCCGCAAAGTCCGAGGGCGCTCTGGTTCAGTGTTCATCCGTTTCCTTTGGTTCGAGTTAGGTTTGTTTGCGGATGAGGAACCGTTCACACCCCAATTATGGGGGCAGTGTCAAGATGCGCCCCTGAATTTGCGGTTGGGGGTTGAGCGTTGGAGGTTGAAAGTTTATTGTGACGCGTAGATGAACTTGAGGCGTTACCTTGCCATTTATGCCGTGTTGTGGCGA
>CAZKTW010000059.1:0-16278 GCA_964555775.1 uncultured Bifidobacteriaceae bacterium
TTTTTTTGGGATCCAGCCCGCAGGCGAGAAAATCCAGCGCCACGTCGAGCGTGTTCTTGCGCCGCTCTTTGGCGTCGAAGAGCGAGGTCATCGAATGGTAATCGGCGATGAAATAAAACGCCTCGCCCTTTTCCTGCAACTCTATGGCGGGGCGCATCATCCCGAAATAATTCCCGAGATGCAGCGTGCCGCTGGGCTGGATGCCGGACAAAATTCGCATGGCCAAGGTTATCAGCGAACGGGGAAAACTGGCGAGCAGGAAAACACGTTCCAAATCAAAACGGGCGCACCTGGACACTATCTTTGTCCGCGGCGGGGACATCCGCTGCGATGTCCCCGGCCGCGTAGCCGCGGGCGGAACGAACGCCGATGAATCGAGCGGGGAATTGCGCCGCTGGACGGGGCGCGGACGGCGCAGCGCGCCATCCCTGCCAAGGACGGTGTCCAGGTGCGCTCAAACAAAACCGGCCTCCGAACCAAGGTGCGAAAGCCGGTTGAAAATCAGCGGTGGAGATCACCACCAAAACGGTTGGCCAAACCCGTCGGTGCGAACCACAAAGGGGTTAACTGTGTCTTTGAACGCATGCCACACGACATGACCGTCCTTGAACCCCACGCTTCCACCCAATGGCAACCCGTTTTTCACATGCGGACTGGTGTGCGGAATAAGCGGTCCGGTGGCGAGTTGGAACCCTCCCGGAATGGAGGTATAATTGTTGCCCGGACGGGAGTAAGCAGGAGTCGCAGTGTTAAGGCTAAGGATGGCATCAGCCACCAAAACCCGGTCGGCAATGGGCCTCAAGGCTCCCCCAACGATTTCAGGTTGCAAAGTCTTGTTCCGGTTGGTGACAGCCAATTTACAAGGGTCCTTTGACGTGGCAATGACACCAGAAGCGGCGTCGCTGGAAAAAGCAAAGGCATATCCGGTAACATGGAAATCTCCGACGGCTGGCACAGGTCCCGAAATTTGAAAATTCCACAGGGTTGAAGCGTGTCCATACACCTGATTCCCTGGTTTGTTAGCCCAATTTTCCACGTCGGTAAATCTCGGCTCGGTCCCCGGGTCATAAAAGGTCTTCTTCGTCAGTCCCGATAGCAGCATCAATTGCGCCGGCGCATCCGGCATATCCCAAGCCCATCCAGCGCCTTGTCCCACATGATATACGGGCAATTTGTCTTTGAAATCAATCGCATAATTATTCAGCGCGATTTCGATTTGATGAAGGTTGTTCACGCACTGGATCCGTTTGGCGCGCTCTTGGGCACTGGCCAGCGCCGGCAGCAACAAGGCGGCCAGAATGGCGATGATGGCGATGACCACCAGCAGTTCGATCAAGGTGAAGGCTTGTCTGGCCGGACGTGATGACAAATGTTTCATAGGAACATTTTCTTGAATGGATTCTTTAATTAAGAATACTATCAAACTGCCATAAGGCAATGAAAAAAAATTTCACCGGCATCGTTAAAGTGGCCCGTTTTAGGCCCTGAATTTATTGAGGTTCGGGCCACCGCCCTCCCGCAATCAGGGTCTTTTGTTTTGTCGGGGAAACCTGTTGGAGTTCAGCCTCCAGGCTGATTCAGGCCGAAAACATGCTGAAGCGTGAACTCCAACAACTCAAGCTCACAAGATAAAAGACCCTGCTCCCGCATTCGAGGGATGGATTGGCTGGCTTGCCACAGACCCGATGGTGAGTCACTTTGGGGCCACCAAACTTCCCCGCACCACCTCCCACCGCTGCAAATCGGTTCCCAGCTCCTTCGGCCAGTTTTCCTCGGTGGCGGTCATAAAGACCTGGCCGCCGGTCCGGCGCGCCTGCTCCAACAACGGCAGGAAACCACTGCGCCGTTTCAAGTCCAGTTCCCCCATCACGTCGTCAATCAGCAGGATTGGAGCGGAACCGTGGAGGCCGGTGAGATATTCCGCCTGCGCCATTTTCAGCGCGATGGCCAGCGTGCGCTTCTGGCCTTCGCTGCCGAATTGCGCGGCGGACTTTTCATTGAGCAGCAGTTGCAGATCGTCCCGGTGCGGACCCACCAGGGTTGAACGATAGGTTCGTTCCCGGTTGCGGGACTGCGCCAGTTCCACGGCAAAATCCTTTTTCACGCTCGGCTGGTATTCGAGGCGCAACTCCTCCGCGTCGTTGGAAATGCGGCGATAAGCCAGCCGGGCCAGCGGCGAAAATTTTGGCGCCAGTTCGCGGCGCGCACGGATGATTTCCTCCCCGAGTTTCACGAGCTCCTGCGAAAAACCATCCAGGGCGCCCTCGTCCGTGGAGCGGTGCTTGAGCAGCGCGTTGCGGGCGCGGACGGCGCGCATGTACCTCTGGAGCAGCGGCAGGTAGCCGGGCCGGGTTTGCGCGAGCAACAGGTCGAGAAAACGCCGGCGCGCGCGCGCGGCGCCCTTGACCAGTTGCAGATCTTCCGTGCAAAACACCACCGTGCGCAGCACACCGAGATAATCGGCAAGCTTTTTCACCGGCCGCCCGTCCAACGCCAGTTTGCGTTCGCGCACCGACCAGTACATTTTGATTTCATGGCCGCCATGACTGGTCAGAATGCTTGCCTCCCGCTCCCCACCCAAGCGGGAAGCGGGCTGGGGCGAGGGGTTTTGAGTTTGAGAAATCATGGCCGTCTCACCCCGGCCCTCGCCTCCCATGGAGAAGGCGAGGGAGAGAGATGGAATTGATCCACCGACCACGGTGCCGCCGGCGAAATAACCCTTTTGCCCGTGCCGGATCATCTGGGCGCCGCCCACACCACGGAACGAACGCAGCGTGGCTAGGAGATACACCGCCTCGAGAATATTGGTCTTGCCCTGCGCGTTGTCGCCGAGCAACAGGTGAAAGCCCGGCGCAAAGTCCGTGTCCAACCGCGCGTAATTGCGGAAGTCCCGGAGTCGCAGATGGGCCAGATGCACGCGGAGAAAATGACGGGGAAACGAAATCGCCGCGAGTCTTTTTCTTGAATTGCGGATTCCGGGAAGAAGTTTTGCAATGCAAATTAATTACGTGTTTTCGTGGGTTTCCTGCGAAATCAAATTGACTGATATTCCCGAACGTGGCAGCCTTATTACGAGCCATCAATTCCTTGGACTGGGAAAATTATGTCCGACAAAAACATAATGACCACGTGCCGTCTAAAATTCAACCATTCAGAAATCCCGAAAAAACCGAGTGCGGTCGCCGGTGGCTTCACGTTGATTGAACTGCTGGTAGTCATCGCCATCATCGCCATCCTCGCGGCGATGCTGTTGCCGGCCTTGGTCAAGGCCAAAAGCCGCGCATATGCGATCAATGACATCAATAATTGCAAACAGACAATGCTGGCAACGGCGATGTATGCCACGGACAGCGCGGATCTTTTGCCTTATCCTAGTTGGAATGATGTTGCTAACGTTGATTGTTGGGCGGCTGCTTCAGGAATTTCTCCCACGGTGGGACATACGGCGGCTAATTTTCAACAACACTATAACCAACAGGCGACTTACTTTACGGGAACTACCGCCCTCCCTTCGGGAAGAACTGGCCAGCTTTATCCATTTCTCAAAAACCCGCAATTGCTGCTTTGTCCTGAAGACAGGCCCAATGCCAACTATTTGTTGCGTGCCATATTGATCAGCAGCTATGTCTTTGATGGCGCAATCACCGGTTACTCCGCCTCCAAGCCTTTCAAAATTTCGGCGTTTAAGGCGACAAATATTCTAGAATATGAGAATGATGAAATGAACACGGTCAACGTGGCGTGGAATGATTTCGGCAACTTTCCGCTTGAAGGCGGAAAGCCAACCTTTTCGAGTCGGCACGGCAAAGCGGCGCAAGTCGGAAGAATGGATGGCGGTGCCGCCCGCATTCCGATGGCTGAAATGCTTGCAATGGCAAACAATACCACCGCCCGGAATGATTTATGGTATAACCCAAAAACTGTGAATGGCCATCAATAATTGATATGGCCGCTTCTCAGCAAAGGCAGCCTGAAAAAAACTGCAGCATCATCATTGAGAAACAATTGATTCCAAAACCCGACCCCGCTGACCCGCGAAGGGAGCGCAGCGTGGCCGGGAGGTAAATTGCTTCGAGAATGTTCGTCTTGCCTTGCGCGTTGACCCCGAGCAACAGGTGGAAACCTGGTGCACTGGTGCAAAGTCCGTGTCCAACCGCGCGTAATTGCGGAAATCCCGGAGTCGCAGATGGTCCAGATGCACACGGAGAAAATTGGAGCGCGGACAGCGTGTCCGCGGGTCAAATCAGCGGGCGTCGCAAGTGCAAAATGAAATGCCTGTGAATTTCCGCCGGCCCGGTGCGTGGCCGTTGTCGTCGCGAGGGCTGGCGGCATTTGTCCGGTGCGGATGTTCTTTTTGACTGGGCGTGGCGTGAGTCAATTCCCCGGGGACTGTCCAATCCCCCGTGAAGCAAAATTGCCATCGGGGCTTGACAAAACAATGAAGGAAAATCGAGAGTGCAGTCTCTCTCTGACGAAGATCGCCAACTTATGATCAAAAGCGTTTGTATTTCCTGCGGCCAACCCTTCGTGTCTTCCGATGCCCCCGTGGGGACGGGGATCAAATGTCCGCGTTGCGGAACCCAAAACACCGTGGCGCCGCCGGCACCCCCGGCGGTCCGGCTCCCGAATTTGAAAAATCCCGCGGATCGGGAACCGGGAAATTCGCCCGTCCTGCCGGTGGCCAATCGCATCCTGGACAACATCGAAAAGGTGATCGTCGGCAAGCATAATGAAATTGTGCTGACACTGGCGGCGTATTTTGCGGAGGGCCACGTGCTGTTGGAGGACGTGCCCGGGGTGGCCAAGACCATGCTGGCCCGTGCGCTTTCACGCAGCGTCGGTTGCACGTTCAAGCGCATTCAGTGCACCCCGGACCTGTTGCCCAACGACATCACCGGCAGCTCCATTTTCAATCCCAAGACGACCGAATTCGAATTCCGGCCCGGCCCGATTTTCGCGCAAATCGTGCTGGCGGACGAAGTCAACCGCGCCACGCCGCGGGCGCAGGCCGCCCTGCTCGAAGCGATGGCGGAGCGCCAGGTGACCGCCGATGGGACCAACTACGATCTGCCGCCGCCGTTCCTCCTGATTGCGACCCAGAACCCGATTGATCATGAAGGCACTTTTCCCCTGCCGGAGGCGCAACTTGACCGGTTCCTCGTCCGGTTGCGCCTGGGTTATCCCCAATTCGAAAACGAAGTGGCCATGTTGCAACGACTCCAGTTGCAACACCCGATCGAAACCCTGGAAACGGTCGCCAGCGCCGACGAAATCATCACCTGCCAGGAAGCCGTGCGGCAGGTGTATGTGGACGAAAAAGTCAGCCGCTACATCGTGCAGCTCATCCAGGCAACCCGTGAAGATTACGACCTCATTCTGGGCGGCAGTCCGCGGGCTTCCCTGGCGCTGCTGCGCTATGCGCAGGCCATCGCTGCCGTCAACGGATTTGATTTTGTGCTGCCCGACGACGTGAAACAAATCGCGACGCACGTGCTTGGCCACCGGTTGATTCTCCGCCCGGAAAGCCGGTTGCGCAAAAAGACGGTCGCCGTGGTTCTGGAAGAGATCCTGAACACGGTGCCGGTGCCGCAAATGCCGGCGGGCGGCCAAACCCGATGAAATGGATTCTTGGCACCCTCGGGCTGCTGGTGCTGGGCCTGGTCCTGAAGCTGAGCCTGCTCGTTTATGCGATGTATGTGCTGCTGGGAATCCTGGGGCTGAGCCGGTTCTTTTCCCGGGCCTGGATTGACCATCTCGTGGCCAGCCGCCTTTGCGAACAGGGCACGCGCGAAATCGGCGAGACGGCCGTGATGGAAGTCGAAGTCAAAAACACGGGGCGCCTGTCTGTGCCGTGGCTCATCCTGGAAGACACGTTGCCGCGCGAGGCCCTGGTGCAAATGCCTCATCACCTCAAGGCGGAAGGTCCGCGTCTGACCCTCACCCGGCTGGCACCCGGTGAAACCGCGAGTTTGAAGCATCAAGTGACTTTCCTCATGCGCGGCTATTATCAACTGGGACCCTTGCAGTTGGAGACGGGAGATGTCTTCGGACTGCATCGCCGCTTTCGCGTGGCGACCGAACCGTATTTTGCCCTGGTATTGCCCAAGGTTTTGCCGTTGCAGGGTTACAGCCTGGCTTCGCGCCGTCCAGTGGGAGAGATCCGCGTGGTGCACCGGCTGTTCGAAGATCCCACGCGGCTGGCCAGCATCCGGCCGTATCAACCCGGCGACCCGTTGAACCGCATTCATTGGCGGGCCACCGCGCGCACGGGAGAGATTCATTGTCGCGTCTATGAAAATTCACGGGTGGCCGGCGCGACGTTCCTGCTGGATTTTCACGAGCGCAGTTACGAGGGCAACGGCGCGGCGGCCTCGGCGGAACTGGCAATCATCACGGTCAGCTCGCTGGCCAATGCCGTCGGTCTCCTCGGACAACAAATCGGCTTCGTCAGCAACGGCCGCGACGCCGCGGACCGCATCCGCGAGGAAGGTTGGAGCGCCGGGTTCACCACGCGCGGCGCCGCGCACCGCCGGGCAACCGAGGCGCAGGCAAACAGCCGCCTGCGTCCGGTCATCGTGCCCACACGCAAGGGCGGGGAACGCTTCGGACAAATCCTCGAAACGCTGGCCCGGCTGGAACACACGGACGGCCAGGAGTTTTCCGAAATGCTGATGGAAGTCGCTTCCGCGATTCCCCGCGACGCCACCGTGGTGGCGGTATTGCGGCGAGTGACCCCGGCCACGGCAGCTTCGCTCGGGGAACTGGCCCGGCGCGGTTTTCTGGTCACGGTCATTGTGGTTTCCATTGATATCGAGCCGACGCCCGATTGGGCCCAACCTCCCGACTGGGCGCAAATGTTGCTGGCCCAAGGCATTGATTTTCGCGTGGTCAACACCGAGGAATCCGTGACGAATCTGTGTGCGGAGGCCATCGTGAGGTAGGTCATGAACTCCTCGAAACCAACCAAAACCCCGGCCGATTACATGATCATCGGCATCAGCCCGGTGCTGATCATGCTGCTGGTGGGAAGCCTGAGTTTTTTTTTGATCCAGGTCTTTTATCGGGGCGAAGCGGTTCAGAGTGTTCGCTGGGTCGTGTTCTGGTTTGTCATGGCGGTCGTGCTGGTGTCCCGGATTGGCATCGAGCAGGGCACCACCCAGGCTGCCATTTACGGACTGGCCCTGGCCGGAGCGACCTGGCTTTATCTGGTGCGGATTCACCCGGCCTATTTGGCGGGCACCATCCTGCTGGGCACCGTCTGGTGGTGCGCGCATAAACTCACGTGGGACTGCACCGTGATCGACGACGACGAGGATGCTTCCGGCAGCGGGCTGCTGCAAACCGCCGTGGCAGGCAAGAAGTTCAAATCGGAAGCAACTCCTTCCACACCGACAGCAGAACAAATGGCGGTTGGGATCGGACGGAGCATCGAGCCTGCGGCTCGAAATCGGCGCACAGCGACGACACTACACAATTCAGACACTGACCGCAAACGTCGGACGACTGTTCCCCATCCTCCGGGTCTTTGGGTGGTTTATTTTTCACTGCTGGCATTGCCACTGTTTGGAATCGGACAAATGCTCCTGCCCGGCGGCGACACGGCCTCGCGGCAGACCGGCTTCGCCTTGCTCTTCGTTTACATGGCTGCCGCGGTGGGGTTGCTGCTGACGACCAGCTTTTTGGGATTGCGCCGCTACCTGCGGCAACGTTACCTGAAAATGCCCGGTCGCATCGCCTTTGGATGGCTCCAGTTTGGCGCCGGGGTGGCCTGCCTGGTGCTCGCCGCCGCCCTGCTGTTGCCCCGACCGGGGGTCAACGCCACGTGGCAAACCCTGCGCTACCGGGTGGATTACCAGTTGCACCGCGCCAGCCAATACGCCGCGCAAATCAGTCCACATGGCGCCGGCCGGGGACGCCTGGGCGACGAAACGCAAACCCCCGGCGAACCAAAGAACAATTCTTCCGCCCCCCCTGCTCAAACCGGCAAACCTCAACCGGCAAACATTGGCCAGCAAAACCAGACTCCAGCCGGCCCGAATGAAAGGACACCAGACCAGGCTTCTCCACCGCCACCTGCCAGCCCAATCGTTCCGGACCGCGCCGCCGGGTTTTACCGCTGGTTCAGAATTTTATTTATATTGGCAGCGGCAATACTCATCGGCTGGTGGGTGATCCGCCAACGCGATTTGATTCTCCAGATCGTGCGGTCGTTCCTCGCGGCGTTGGCGCAATTTTTCAGCGACCTCTTCCAGTTGGGTTCGCGGATGAAGCGACCCCTGGCCAAACGGGATGAACGACCACCCAAGCCACGCCCCTTCGCCGCGTATCTGAGCCCTTTCCTTACCGGCAAGGACAAATCTTGGACCGCCGAAGAATTGATCCGCTACAGTTACGAAGCGTTGCAGGCCTGGGCGGTGGAACGGGGAATCCAACCCCAGCCCCAGCAGACCTCCCGGGAATTCTGCCGCCTGCTGGGCGAGAGCTTCCCGGACGCCGCCGCCGAGTTGAACCGGTTGTCATTCCTCTACGGCCACGCGGCTTACGGAACCGCGGTGCCGGTCGGCTGTGACCTGGAGCCCGTCAGAAAACTTTGGCGCTATCTTTCCGCCTCGGCAGACCCAGGAACCCCGTGATCACACAACAACCGATATTGATTTGCCATTAAAGAGACACAAAACATGGGCGTCAATCCACGGGCTCACCCCTCACCCTAAACCTCTCCCCGTTGAGGCGAGAGGGAAAGACAAACGGACCTTCAGCCTCAGCCTATGACGTACTTCCGTGATGGTCGTAATTTTTCAAAACCACCGGCCGATGATTCTCCCTCTCCCCTCCATCCGATGGAGCGGAGAGGGCGGGGTGAGCTGAGGCTCAGCGCCGTTGACTTTCAGCATTTTCGGTCACTTTGAACGCAAGCAGGTATGACTTGTTCCCGGAGTTGTAAACAAACCAGATAGACACGGAGAAAACTGTGGTGCGGACAGCCTATCCGCGATTTCTTTCACCTCATTCCCGGTCAGCTTTTCGCCGGTCGCCGTTTGAGCTTGTCCAAGTGCGCCCGCAGGCCCGACCGGATTTTTCCTTCAAACGCCGCAATTTTTGCGCCGGGTGCTTCGCGCGGCAACAGGTATCGGACATGAGGCACCGGCGAACGCGAAATATCTTCGGGCGTCGTGTTTTTACCCACGACGCCCGGCACCAGGTCGATGCCGAGGGCCAGGAACAGTTGTTTCACAAAAGCCGAGCAATAGACCGAGCGCTCCCGTGCCAGAAGATTTTCCCGGGCGCGCAATTCCGGTTTGCGCAAGGCGATCAGCGTGCCAATCAATTCTCGCAGCGAATAGCGCTCGTGGGCGGCGACCAGTTCCAACCCTTCACGCAGCAGGGTCGCGACCTGTTGGTCATTCAAACCGAAATCCAACACGGCGAGCGTCGGGAACATCTTTTCATCGAAGTATTTCGCCACGCGATTTTCCTGGGCGCCGAGCTGGATGTTTTTCCGGAGAATCTGGATGTCCGATTCAATGACCCAGTGCTGGCCGTCGGGGCGTGTGCCTTCAAAGATGAAGGCATGCGACCAATCGCTCCAGCGGCGGGCTTCGTGCAAATGGCGTTGCGCCCGGCGGATGGCGAGGTCAATCCGGGTGATGCCGCCGCACAAGCCCACCCGGCCCGGCTGCGCGAAACGCTCGAGGAATTCCCGATTCGAAAGACCGGTGACCACGGTCGTTTGATTCTGAATATTGGCGGGTTCCGCAGACATGACAGGGGTCTTGTTTAATCGGCCGGCCGGATGGAAGCAAGGCTTTGGTTTAAAGCGCGAAAGGATCGGGCGCACCTGGAGACCGTCCTTGGTAGGGATGGCGCGCTGAGACTGTCTCAGAACTTTCGGAGGGGCGAGTTCCACGAGTCCCAATCCAACGGAATACCAAGGGAATGGGGGCTCGTGGAACTCGCCCCTCCGACAAAAATCGGCTTTTGAGACAATCTCCGCTGCGCCGTCCGCGCCGCGTTCAGCGGCGCAATTCCCCGCTCAATTCATCAGCGTTCGGTCCGCCCGCGGCTACGCGGGCGCGGACGGCGCAGCGCACCGGCCCCACCAGGGAATGGCCGTATGCAAGGGCCATCGTAACGCGGGTTCTAGCCGCCGGGCGGTCAAGGCGTCGCGACTGCAGATGGCACCGCGTCGGCAGGCGGTGCAGCGGCGGGAGGCGCCACGACGGCAGGGGGCGCTGTGTCCGCGGGAGGGGCTATGGCTGCGGGAGGTGCTGTGTCCGCGGGAGGCTCCACAACTGGGGGAGGTGCTGCGACGGCAAGGGGCGCGGCGACGGCAGGCGCGGATTCCTCGGCTTGCTGGCGGCTGATGATTTTGAGTTCCGTTTGCGGGAAATTATCGGCCGCATCCAGGAGGGCATTTTCAAAAAACTTGGCCAGGGCAATTCGCCGCGTGTGCGGAAACTTCGCCACCAATTGTTGTTTCTCTTCCTTCGGTAGAATCCGGTCCCAGCCGATAAACAGATATTGAACCAGATTTTCAATATCCACATAGACATTGGTCTGCGTGTTGATTTGTTCAATGAGTTCCATATTCTATCCTGGTTATGCTCCTTGCCGCCGCCGCTGAAGTCAGTTAACACCCCGGACCGCGTTTGGGAAAGTCAAAAAAACGGGTTGGAACGGTCAACTTCGTTTTCTTCGGTAAAAGGTTTTGCATTACTATCTGTGAAAATTTTGTTTTCCGGCGCAAAAACAACTTAAATCAGCCTGGTCCCTTTCCCCGCAGATGATTGACGGCCTGGTCGAGGAAATGCGCGCCGACCGATCCGGCGGCGGCCGCGAGCGCGAAGGCCAGCACCAGTTGCGGCTGCGCGGACAATTCGGCAATTTGACCGTGAAGAAACCCGGCCAGCAGCAGCGCCACCGTCACCAGTCCCACCGTGAGCCCCTCCGCCAGGAAATGCAGGATGCGTTTGATCCCCCACTTCGATCCCTTGAACAATCGCAACAGCCCGCCGATCAATCCTCCGACCAGCGCCGCAAAGAGCATGGGCTTGGAGATGATCATTTGCGTCATGACCGGCAGGGTCAGTTTTTGAAGTTGCAAGGGCACGGTGTTGGTGGCCGTCAAATAGTGGGCCGTCACCTGGACATCGGTCTGATACTGATCGCATGCGACCAGCACGTCTTTGCCTTCATTCGCCTTCTCCAGCTCAAGGCTGCGCGGTTCGATGCTTTGCACGTTATGGCCGGTCAAAGCCACGGACAACGGCAGCAACGAATTGTTGGGCGCGGAGTCTGCGGACGAAAAAATCACCGTGAGATGGGCGACATACGCATTGCTCCCGGCAATCCAAGGTATGGGGTCATCCGCAAACATGGTCACCGTTCCCGAATCGGTGCGCGGGGTCTGGCCGGGACCAGCCGGGGCGACGGCCTTCACCATGAAGGTGGAAAACAACTGCCGGGAACCGCTGGGTGAAATGGGATGAGCCGCCGGCGATGGCCCCTTCTCCACAAACATCAGGGTGCTTCCCGCGACCAGCGAAGCCTGGACTTCGTTGCGGGCGGTGGTGGCAACGTTCGTGGCCGGGCGCGCGACATGGGCCTTCTCTTCCAGCACGCGATAATTCTCCAAATTCTGCGGCAGTGTAAATTTTACCGTCGCCAGATTGGGACCGGCATTGGTCACGACCCTGGTTGCGACCGCCGACGGCACCACCAACCGGGTTGCCCCCGCCCGCATCAACGCGGCGTGATTGGTTTGCGCGCGGGCCGGGACCGCCAATATCAGACCGGCAAAAAGGAAGAGGAACGTTTCAGTGTTGCGGGCTTTCATGCTCCCAACTTTCATTTCACCAATGGCGAGCCACCTTTTTTAGGGCCGTTGAAACTGATGTTCAGCACGTCGCCGGCGGGATTTGGCCTCACATACCACCTTCCCATCCGGGAATCGAGTTTGATGGTCAGGGCGCCCTTTGTATCGTCGGGTTTGGGCCTGGGGCGCGGGCCGCGAATGCTGATCAGTTCGGGCCTGGGTCGTTTGCCGCCGATGCTGATGTAATGCACCTGGGCCTCTTTATCCACCACCACATCATAAACCCGGTCGCGGAGCGGAATTCTCAGGACCCGTTCCGTGCCTTTTGGCGTCGGCCCTTTGATGCTGTAAAGGATCTTCATAACGGGGTCATTTGGCCGGGAAGAGAGCGAAAATTTGGAGCCGGTTTTGGGGCTGATGACTTGTTTGACAAACCCGGATGATTTGTCGAAGGCCATCGACTCATTAAAAAGAGAGAAGTCGAGTTTCATGGCTTGGTTTGGTTGTCGTTGAGGATGGGGACGGCGATATATTTCGGGAGTTCAAGATAGAGTTCGGTGACGAACGGGTTTTCTGCGATCAATTCGGCCCCGGTGCGGTTCAGTTTTTCCAATTTTCCCAGCCCAATGATTTGCCGGTAGAGATCGAGAAAGCCGGTCCCCAGTTCGTGCGCCATGATGGTGCGGTCGATCAAATCCGCATGCCACCAAAGTCCGAGTTTTTCCATGGCGTTGACATTGCTGAGGACGATGTCCGCCACTGCCTGCTCATTTAATTTCATCACTTCCTCGTCCGAAAGATATCGGAGTTTGTCCATCTCAGGCCAGAGATCGGAAAGGCGCTGCGCTTTTGCCGTCGTCTCGGCCTGTTTGGCAGATTTGAACGACCAGAAGGCGGCAATGGCCGCGGCCACGGTTCCCAAGGCGCTCACAATCGCAGCAATCACATTCCACCGGTCCCAGGTATCCTTGCCTTGGGCTGGGGCGGTGGCCGGAGCTGGTGGCGTGACCGGCCGAGCCGATGCGGATTGTACCGCCGCCGGGTTCGTTGCGGGTTGGTTGGTCGTCAATACGTTGGATGGCTGGCCGGAAGCCGGCACTGGACTGACAATGAACCATGCCATGGCCGCAACCCCCATGGCCCGCTGGGCCAGCGAGGTTTTAAAACACCGGGCGAAGAAACGGGTTCTGTGGTTCATATTCAATCAGAGCGCGATGACGATGAGTTTTGAATTCTCATTGTTTCATTTAATTCTTTCCCGAGCCGGAAACGGAGCCCTTCGCCGTCCCGGACTTGGATGATGAGGATGAAGAAGGGTCGCCTCCCAGCAATGTCGTCATCAATTTATCAATGATACGAACGAAGAACCGCTCGCTGAACCCGGCGAGGAAGGCAATGATGTACAGCGCCTTTTCGCTCTGGATTTCCTGTTTGCCTTGCACGGCGAACAGCCCCGCCATGACGGCGAGAACGGCGACCAGTCCCATCACCGCGCCGAGCAAAGGCTTCAGCCAATACCAAACGGCGAAGGCCCGGTCGAAATCAAGGTTCGCCGAATGCTCAATCAACCCCCAAATGGCAATCGTGAGGCCGCCCAGAGCCCCCATCATCAGGTAATGCCAATAGACGAAGCCAAAACAACCGGCGGAATCGCCGCACGCACCCGACAGTTTCAACCACCAGCCGGTTCCCACCAGGAACAGCAGCCAGCAACCGTAATACACACCCATGAATTTGCGGAATTTGTCGGCACCGGTGCTGTCCAGCGCCCGGTTGAGCAGGAAGGTGGCTTCCCAGATGATCTTTCGCGCCTCGGTCCATTTTTTGGCGGTGGATTGCGCTTCCGCCTGAGTGATCAAATCGAGGTAATCCCTGGTGAAATTCCGGCTGGAGGAAAATTGATTGGCCTTGAGATTCAACGCGGCAATGGACGTGTCGATTTCCTTTTTCGCCCCGGCGTCGTCGCCGGCGGAAAACACGGCCATGGGCAAATAGGTTGTACTCGGGTCGGGAAACATCGGCGGTCTAAATAGATCCTCCAAGCTCATGGGTCACCTCCGTTTGACTGGGTTCATGGTTTGATCGTCACTGCCTGTTTATTGCCTTTCCTGAAAAGGTTGTCCATCACCTGAAAATTCTTGAGTCCAAAGAAGCAGCCGAATAACAAACGGCAATTTGAGGCCCAGATTTCCCGATGGCCGCTGTCATACTCCGATTCCAAAATGGTGTCGAGAATTTTTATCAGCGGAAGACCGGCCCGGGCGCCTCTCAATTTTTGCAGGCCACACGGTGTCCTTTTGGAGAATCCCAACGGGATTCTGGCTCAAAGCCCAAGGTTGCGAGGAACGAGCTACCTTGGGTCAACGGGTCAAACCACGACTACCCCAACGGGGTTGTGCCACTGTGAGGAAGGCCGCAACCCCGTTAGGGTGGTGCAATAGATCACCAATTTCCCAGGGTAGCTCTTTCCTCGCAACCCTGGGCTGAGGGATGCAATCCCTTTGGGATTGAGCAAAAACCCATCCAAAAATTGGAATGCGCCTTCATCGGCCCCCGTTGCCGGCGCCGCCTTGAAAGCGCTTGCCCATCACGGCGAACTTGGCACCATCATGACCAAAAGCGACAGGCTTGAAGCGACGGCCAAACATGGAGATCAATCAAGAAAATGGAAAAAAGCAAAGTATGACTGCGCCCATTAAACCGCTCACTCAGCGCAAGGCGTGGAAAGCCCTCGCCGCCCATCACAAGCAGATTCAAAAATTGCACCTGCGGCAATTGTTCGCTGCCGACCCGAAACGCGGCCGTCGCCTCACCGTCGAGGCCGCGGGCCTGTTTCTGGATTACTCGAAAAACCGCGTCACGGATGAAACGCTCAAACTGCTGGTTCAACTCGCGGAGGAATCGGGACTGCGCGGCCGGATGGACGCCATGTTTGGCGGCGAGAAAATCAATCTCACGGAAAATCGCGCCGTCCTGCACGTCGCCCTGCGCGCGCCGAAGGGCGCATCCATTGTCGTGGACGGCAGAAACGTGGTGCCCGCGATCCACGCCGTGCTCGACAAGATGTCGAGCTTCGCGGACCGCGTCCGGAACGGGGTATGGAAAGGCCGCACCGGCAAACGCATCCGCAACGTTGTCAACATCGGCATCGGCGGCTCCGATCTCGGCCCGGTGATGGCGTACGAGGCGCTCAAGCATTACAGCCAGCGCAATCTGACGTTCCGCTTTGTCTCAAACGTCGATGGCATTGATTTTGTGGAGGCGACGCACGACCTCGACCCGGCGGAAACCTTGTTCATCGTTTCTTCAAAGACTTTCACCACGCTGGAGACGATGACCAATGCGGAAAGCGCTCGGGACTGGTTGCTCAAGGGACTCGGCGGTGACAAAAAGGCGGTGGCCAAACATTTCGTGGCGGTCTCCACGAATGCGGAAAAGGTGTCGGCGTTCGGCATTGATACGGCGAACATGTTCGGTTTCTGGGACTGGGTGGGCGGACGTTACTCGATGGACTCGGCCATCGGCCTTTCGACCATGCTGGCCGTCGGCCCGGACCATTTCCGCGCCCTGCTGGCCGGCTTTCACGCGATGGACGAACATTTCCGCACCGCGTCCTTCGGCAAAAACCTGCCCGTGCTCATGGGCCTGCTTTCCCTCTGGTACAATGATTTCTTTGACGCCCAGACCGTGGCCGTGCTGCCGTATGAGCAATACCTGAAACGGTTCCCGGCCTACCTGCAGCAGTTGACCATGGAGAGCAACGGCAAATACGTCACGCTCGACGGGAAGAAGGTGAACTACCCGACCGGTCCGGTCTTTTGGGGCGAGCCGGGCACGAACGGCCAGCACTCGTTTTACCAGTTGATTCACCAGGGCACGCGGCTGATTCCGTGCGACTTCATCGCGTTTGCCCACGCGCTCACGCCGCTGGGACGTCATCATGACATACTGTTGGCGAACGTGCTGGCCCAGGCCGAGGCGCTGGCGTTCGGCAAAACCCCGGCGGAGGTCAAGGCCGAGGGCACGGCGGACTGGCTCGTGCCGCACCGGGTCTTCGAGGGCAACCGTCCCTCAAATGTCATCCTCGCCGACCGGCTCACGCCGGAAATTCTCGGCGCGCTCGTGGCCCTATACGAACACAGCGTCTTCACCCAGGGCGTCATCTGGCACATTGATTCGTTCGATCAATGGGGCGTCGAGCTGGGCAAGGTGCTCGCCCAACGCATCATTCCCGAATTGGAGAGCCAGACCGAGCCGAAGCCGGGCCACGACAGTTCCACGAACAACCTGATCCGCCGTTACCGGATAATGAAGGGGGCGGCGTGGCAGAGTTGAAAACAATTGTCTTGGCAGGGGTGCCTCGCTGCGGCGTCCCCGCCCGCGTGCAGCGGGCGGAACAGCCTCGGTCGGTTTCCTTTGCGCCGCTGCACGCGGCGCGGTCATCGCAGCGCGATGACCCTGCC
>CAZKTW010000060.1:0-16248 GCA_964555775.1 uncultured Bifidobacteriaceae bacterium
ACATGTTGGTGGTCGGCAAGGTCGGTTGGGGGCCCAGCCTGCATCCCACGCATCTTTCGCCGAACGAACAATATACGCACATCAGTCTTTGGTGCTTGCTCGCTGCGCCACTGTTGATTGGCTGTGACATGACGCAGATGGACGATTTCACGTTCAACCTTTTGAGCAACGATGAAGTGTTGGAAGTAGATCAGGACCCGCTCGGCCACCAGGCGGCGCGCGTCGCCCAGAACGGCCAGTTGGAAGTCTGGGCCAAGGATATGGAGGATGGCTCCAAAGCCGTCGGCCTCTTCAATCGCGGTAACGGGAAAACTTCCGTTACCGCCAACTGGTCCGACCTCGGTCTGGCCGGCAAACAGAAGGTGCGCGACCTCTGGCGCCAGAAGGAAATCGGCGAGTTCACCGGCTCATTCACTGTGCCCGTCCCGCGCCACGGCGTGGTGCTGGTCAGGATTTGGCCGGTGAAGTAGCCAATCCTTGCTGCAGCGGATCTTCCAATACCGGTTTACGCGCGAATCGGCGCCGGCTGCAGCCTTGATGCCGGTTGCAACCTGCGTGAGGCGACCCACAATCCGAACAAACCGGCCGTCAGCAGGCCCAGCGAGGAGGGTTCGGGCGCGGCCACGGTTTGAATATTCACAAAAGCACCGGGATCCAGTTCAATTCCGCCACTATAAACATAGGAATACCCGGCATTTCCGGTCAATTGCGCCGGTGTAAAGCTGGCGCTGTATTGGAAATTGATTGACTGGCCCGGGGTCAGAAACACGCCCGGATTGGCGGAATATTGGATGGAATTCGCAGCAATGCTGGCCGTCCACCCCACCGGGGCTGAAGCGCTGGTCGGAGTTGCCGGGAGATAAAAAAACGGCGCTATGGTCGGGGTCCAGGAATACCAAAAGCTGCCAATCGAAACGGAGCCCGAGGTATTGTTAAGCGTTATGGTGTAATCATACAAACCGCCATTGAGCACGCCGCTGACCGAACCTGTGGCCAGCTCGCCTTGCGCCAAGGCCGCAGATGCCGTTCCCATCACGGCCAGAAGGGTCAACCAAAGTTTCCTGGAACTCAATTTCGTGGGGTTTTTCATGGATTTCCTTTTAAGTTTCGTTGTTGTCTGATTTTAATTTTAAATCATCGCTTTTTGTTTCTATTGCTCCTACCGGGAAGTAAGAGGAGAAAGTTGCCGCAAGGTTCCCGCAAAAAAATGTTTTTTGCGACCGGGACGGCAGATGTTCTTGATTCTGCTTTGGCCGGACACAGATTTGGGGTGCGAACTTGAACCGTTGGCTTCCATTACAGTAGATTCCAAAGCATGATTCGCATTGGCATTGACCTCGGCGGCACCAAGATTGAAGGCATTGTCCTGGACGCCTCCGGCCACGAACTTTTCCGCAAACGCGTGGAAACCCGGCAGGAGCAGGGTTATGACCACATCCTGAATCGCATCAAAGCTTTGCACGACGAACTGGCCACCCACATCCCGGGCGCGGCGCACACGTTCGGCATCGGCACGCCCGGGGCGGTTTCGCCGCGCACCGGCTTGCTGAAAAATTCCAATACCGTTTGCATGAACGGCCGGCCGATGAAAGCGGACCTCGAACAGCGGCTCGGCCGGAAAGTTGAAATTCAGAACGACGCGAATTGTTTTGCGATGGCCGAGGCGTTGCATGGCGCGGGCCGGGGAAAGAAACTGGTCTTCGGCGTCATCATGGGGACGGGTTGTGGCGGGGGCATTGTCCACCAGGGTGAGGTCATCACCGGACCGCAGGCCATCGCCGGCGAATGGGGTCATATGTCCATCCACCCGGACGGCCCGCTGTGTTATTGCGGCCAGCGCGGTTGCGTGGAGACGTACATCAGCGGCGGTGGAATGGAAACGCGCTACCTGGAACAGTTTGGCGTGAAACGCGCATTCAAGGAACTCACACAAGATTATTACGCCGGCGACACGAAGACGGTGGAGTTCATGAAGGTGTTCTTCCGCCATTTTGGCCGGTCGCTGGCCAACCTCGTTGACGTGCTGGATCCTGACCTGATTGTTCTTGGTGGCGGCGTTTCCAACTTCGATGCCCTTTACACGCAGGGGGTCGCCGAAGTGGCGAAATATGTTTTCAGCGATTGCCTCGAAACGCCCATCGTCAAACATCAACTCGGCGATTCCGCCGGCGCCATCGGCGCCGCTTTGATCGGGGTTTGAAGCAGAAAATACGGGGGACCACGCATCCCGCCGGTCTTCCTTTTATTTTTCAATGTTCACCGCAAATTTTTCAATTCGTTCCGCAGGCTGTTTTTTGGGATGATGGCCTCGCATGAACCAAACCGTGCCGGGTTCCAAACTGTCGCTCCGGCGGCGCCTTGAACGCCTGCTGCTGTTTTGCGCCGGGCTTTACCTGTTGATCTGCACCGGCTGTGCCGCCTTTCAACGCCGGCTGATTTACTTTCCGCCGGTCCTTCCGGCGGAGCGGGTGGACCAATTGGCCCAGTCGGCAAAGCTTGAACGCTGGAAGGATCCCGCCGGACAGGCCATTGGAATGAAGCGTCTGTTTTCCCAACAGCCCGCCGCCGGCCGGGTGTTGGTTGTGTATGGCAACGGCAGTTGTGCGACTGCCTGTGCCCATTATGCGGACGTCATCCAGGATGTTGCTTCGCTCGACGTATTCATTCTGGAGTATCCCGGTTATGCAGACCGTCCGGGATCGCCCAGCCAGAAGAGTTTGTTTCGTGCGGCGGATGAGGCGTTTCAACTGCTGGCCACCAACGGACCGGTTTATCTGGTGGGTGAATCGCTCGGCACCGGCGTTGCGTCGTATCTGGCTGGAATGCATCCCAATCAGGTTGCCGGGGTGGTCTTGCTCGGGGCCTACAACTGCTTGACAGATGTTGCCCAGGCCCACATGCCGCTCCTTCCGGTGCATTTGCTGCTCGTGGACCGTTTCCCGTCGGAAAAATATCTGCGCAACTATCACGGTCCGGTCGGGGTGCTGGTGGCAGGTCAGGATCAGGTGGTGCCGGAGAAATTTGGGCGCCGACTTTATGACGGTTACGCCGGTCCAAAGCGGCTCTGGGAATTTCCGTTTGGCGATCACGGCACGGTCATGATGCAGCCGCCCAAAGTCTGGGAACAAATCATCTTGTTTCTGCAAACCAATCATCCTTCCTGATCCACCAATGGGCGCATCCATGCAGGAGCACTGCAAGCATTTAATATTCCCATGATTTTCGTTCCCTTCCGCGCCGGTTTTTTCCATTTTGTCGCCATGGAAATCAGGCGTGGATGGTTCCGATGGCTCGTGGCGTTAAACTTTTTCTTGGCGGCTTCAGCCCTCGCCGGGACCGCGCCGATCCAGCTTGAGGTGGATGCCACGGATGCCACGCGCAGCATCCTGCACGCAAAATTGCACATTCCCGCGTCGCCCGGCCCGCTCACGTTGTTTTATCCCAAATGGATTCCCGGCGAGCACATGCCGAGCGGTCCCATCAACGATTTGACCGGCCTCCAGATGACTGCCAATGGCAAGCCGGTGAACTGGCAGCGCGATCCGGACAACATGTATGCGTTCCATCTGGACGTGCCGGCCGGGGCGGAGGCCGTGGATGTTTCGCTCGATTTTCTGCTGCCCGCTGGCGGCGGTTCGTTTTCCACCGGCGTTTCCTCCACGGCCAAACTGCTGGATTTGAACTGGAACGAGGTGCTGTTGTATCCGCAGACCGAGGAACCGTTTACACTTCAATACGCGCCCGGCCTGAAGTTGCCCGAAGGCTGGAAATTCGGAACGGCCCTCCCGATGGCAGGTGTCGCAAGTCTTTTCAGCCAAACGGTTTTATTTTCACCTGTTTCACTGGAAACTCTCGTGGATTCACCGGTCATTGCGGGAGAATTTTTCCAGACGATTGATCTGACGCCGGGCGAACAGCCGCCACATTTCATCCACATTGCGGCGGACAGCGCCGCCGCGTTGGAAATGACGCCGGAGGATCTCCGCGATTTCTCGCACCTGGTGAAGGAGGCGAATGCGTTGTTCGGAGCACATCATTATCGCGATTATCATTTCCTGGTCACCCTCAGCGACCGCGTATCCCATTTCGGTCTCGAACATCATGAATCCAGCGATGATCGGCTGGGCGAAAATTATTTGACGGACCCAGGTGCCCGGCGTTCGTTCCCGGATTTGTTGCCGCATGAGATGGTCCATTCGTGGAACGGCAAATACCGCCGCCCGGCCGGTCTGGCCACGCCGGATTACCAGCCGCCGATGCGGGATGAACTGCTCTGGGATTATGAAGGCCTCACCGATTATCTCGGCAAGGTCCTCGCCGCGCGCAGCGGCCTCCAGACCAACGAGGATTTTCGCGAAACCATCGCCCTGGTCGCAGCGATGTTGGACCATCGGGCCGGCCGTTCGTGGCGCTCGCTGGCTGATACCACCATCGCTGCCCAGCTGCTCTACGTCGCCCCATCCAGCGGCACCGCCTGGCGGCGCAGCACGGATTTTTATCCCGAAGGCGATCTTATCTGGCTGGAGGCGGACACCCTCATCCGCCAGCAGAGCCGGGGCAAACGGTCGCTCGATGATTTCTGCAAGAAATTTTACGGCGGCGAGAGCGGCCCGCCGAGGGTTGTTCCCTACACCTATGACGACGTGGTGAAGACATTGAATGAAATCGTCCCCTACGACTGGCGCGGATTTTTTCAGCAACGTATTTATGAGATCAATCCGCATGCGCCTCTGGGCGGCATTGAGAATGCCGGGTGGCACCTGGCCTATACCAATGAATTGCCGGCCCTGCTGAAGACCCGCGAAGGCCAGCGCAAATATACCGACTTGAGTTTTTCGCTGGGTCTGAGCCTCGGTTCGGACGGAAGCGTTGGTGACGTTCTGCCAGGCACGCCGGCGGACCAGGCGGGCATCGGCCCGGCCATGAAACTGGTGGCGGTGAATGGCCGCGCCTGGACGGCCGACAATTTGCGCGCCGCCGTCAAAACCGCCGCGACCAACAGCGCGCCCATTGAACTGCTCATCGAAAACGGCGACTACTTCAAAAATTACCGGCTGGATTATCACAACGGCGAGAAATATGCGTGCCTCGAACGCGATCCCGGGCGGCCGGACCTGCTCGCTGATATCATCCGGCCATTGACATCCGAGCCGTCCACGAATCCGGCCGCCAAAAAATAAACGCTGGCTCCGCCTCCGATGGCAAAATTCAAAAGGCGAATGCAAATCCGCCGGTTTTTTCATTTCCAGCCATCCCCTGCACTGTGCACCCAAACCCATGGGGCCAATGCACTTGGGGCATGAGTAAATCGCGGATCAATGCCCGGCGCCAAAGACGGTTTTGATTTTGAGAAATCTGTGATAAGATGCACTATGATGGCAACTTCATTTAACTTATGATTCAACGCGACCGGCCAGCCATGATCCCGAAAGGGGATGCCGTTTTGACCCTGACGGGGCCGGTCGCGGTTTTTTCCGGTTGAAAGGCGGGAACCATGACAGCCCCATCACCCAGCAATGAAGTCGAACGGCTCGCGGCCCTGAAGGAATATCACATTCTGGATACGGAAACCGAGCAATCCTACGACGACATCACCATTCTGGCGGCGCACATTTGCAAGGTTCCCATCGCCATGATTTCCCTGGTGGACGAAGCCCGGCAATGGTTCAAATCGAGGGTGGGAGTGGAGCAACAGCAAACGTCCCGCGAGGCCGCCTTTTGCGCGCATGCGATCCTCCGGAACGAGCCCTTGATTGTCAGGGACGCCACCAAGGACCGCCGGCTGGCTGACAGTGCGCTGGTCTCGGGCGAACCGCATATCCGGTTTTACGCGGGCATTCCGTTGATCAACCCGGAAGGGCTGGCCTTGGGAACGCTCTGTGTGGTTGACCGTCAGCCGCGCCGGCTTTCAACCGCACAAAAGAAAGCGTTGCAGGCCCTGTCGCGGCAGGTCATGGTGCTGCTGGAACTGCGGCGGGTTTCAACTCATCTGGCGGAGGCGCTCGACCACGTAAAAAAGCTGCAGGGCCTGCTGCCCATCTGTGCCTGGTGCAAGCGCATCCGTGATGACGAGGGATACTGGAGCCAGGTTGAGGCCTATTTTCATAAATCCACGGGCGCCGATTTTACCCACGGCATTTGTCCCCAGTGCATGGAGAAAATATGTCTCAAAGAGGCGGACCAGAATCCGGCAACCGAAGCGGCGCGTCCCAAAACCTGATGTTTGCCGCGCCGTGGTGCAACCTGCCAGCTGGCCGTTGGTGTTTCCAAGGAGGATCATCCGGTTCGCGGCGGCAATTTTGCGAGCAAAAACCGTTTCGTTTCCGGCGGCCTTTGGTAGAGTATGGCGCGCTGATCAGCGCTGAAACAAATGCCGCTTGAATCCGCCCAGGTCAAAACCGTTGCCAACGGGGAAGCGAACGACGCTGCCTTGATTGAAAAGCTGCGGGCGGCGGCGGAGCTGCTGGAGACGGTCGCGGGCAACCGATCGTTGCTGATGGAGCTGTCTGACGAGGAACGGGTGCGCCTGCTCACGGCAGCGGGCGAGATTTATTGTCCGGACGTGCGCGAGCGTCGCCGGCTGGTAAAAGCCACTTCGCGCCGGCGCAAGGCCGACCGGTTGCAACGTTCCGAGACCGTGCTGGCGGAGACCGGCATCCGCAAATTGAGGCGCGAAAAGGTGTTCACCACCCCCAACCTGCCACCGCCGCCCGACCTGGAACCGCAGGAGGTTGCCGGCGACCCCGACTTCCGCGAAGTCGTCGAGCCGCAGAATTGTTACATCTGCAAAAAGGATTATTCAACCCTCCACCATTTTTACGACCAGATTTGCCCGGCCTGCGCGGAGTTGAATTTCCACAAACGCACCGAGCTGGCAGATTTGCGCGGGCGCGTGGCGCTGCTCACCGGCGGGCGCGTCAAAATCGGTTACCGAACCGGCATCAAACTGCTCCGCTCCGGCGCGCACCTGATTGTGACGACGCGCTTTCCCCGCGATTCGGCGGCGCGTTATGCACAGGAGCCGGACTTCGCCGCGTGGGGGCACCGGCTCGAAATCTTCGGGCTCGATCTGCGGCACACGCCGAGCGTGGAGGCGTTCTGCCGGCACCTGCTGCACAGCCGCGACCGCCTGGATTTCATCATCAACAACGCCTGCCAGACCGTGCGGCGGCCGCCGGATTTTTATGAGCACATGATGGCGAGAGAGAACGCCGCCTCGCAGGAAATGCCCAAAAACATCCGCCGCCTGCTCGGCGCTTACGAAGGCCTGCGCGGTTATCATCTCCTGCCGGAGGGCGACACCGGTCGGAGCGCCGAGCACCCGCTCGGCACGTTGAAACAATCTTTGGAACAGGCCGGGGCGGTGCCCGGCGCTCCGATTCTGGCTGGCTCTCTTCCCGCAGTTGCCGGACTGACCCACGCGGCGGCATTGTCCCAGGTACCGTTGCTGCCGGAGGAACTCGCCGCGCAGAAGGATTTGTTTCCCGAGGGCCGGCTCGACCAGGATTTGCAGCAGGTGGATTTGCGCCAGCGCAATTCATGGCGGCTAACCCTGGCGGAGGTTCCGGCCGTTGAATTGCTGGAAGTGCATCTGGTCAACGCCGTCGCGCCGTTTTTGTTGAACGCGCGGCTGAAACCCCTGCTGTTGCGCACGCCAGAACGGGACAAACACATCGTCAACGTTTCCGCGGTCGAGGGACAGTTTTACCGCAAGTTCAAGACCACGCGCCATCCGCATACGAACATGGCCAAGGCCGCGCTCAACATGATGACCCGCACCTCGGCGGCGGATTACCACGCCGACGGCATCCACATGAATGCCGTGGACACCGGCTGGGTGACGGACGAGGATCCGGTCCAGCTCGCCGCCCGCAAGACCCGCGACCATCGTTTCCATCCGCCGCTGGACATCGTGGATGGAGCGGCCCGGATTGTGGACCCCATCATCGCCGGGTTCAACACCGGCACGCATGTCTGGGGAAAATTTTTGAAGGACTACCAACCAACCGACTGGTGAAGACGATAATCATTGCAACTCACAATGCGCACAAGGTGGGCGAAATCCGCGCCATTCTCGGCGACGCGTTCCAATTGCTCACGCTCAATGATTTTCCCAAAGTGCCCAAGGTGGTCGAGGATGCCAACACTTTCGTCGGCAACGCGACGAAGAAGGCCGTTGAACTGGCGCGCTGGTTTTACGCCGCGTTTCCGCCCACCCGCCAGGCGTCGCCGCTTTATGTGCTGGCGGATGACTCGGGTCTGGAGGTGGACGCACTGGACGGCGGGCCCGGTGTGCATTCGGCGCGTTTTGCCGCGGCGGATGCCACCCGGTCCGGCAACACGCCCGATGCCCGAAACAATGCCAAGTTAATGCGCCTGCTCCAGGAAGTTCCGTTCGAAAAACGCCGGGCGCGGTTTCACTGCGTCATCGCCCTGGCGCTGGTGCCGGAACCCAAAACCACGAGCGCGTCGCCGGTTTGTTACGCCGACGAACTCGAGGTGCAGACCTTCGAGGGCACCTGCGAGGGGCGGATCGGTTTTGCGCCGCGGGGGAAAAAAGGCTTTGGTTATGATCCCCTGTTTGTGCCGGTGGGCCTTGAAAAGACCTTCGCCGAACTGGGTGAGGAAGTGAAAAATAAATTGAGCCACCGCGCCAAGGCATTGGAAAAACTAAAGGATTATTTTACGCCCCGGGATCCAAAGCCCAAGGCCAGTTTCGACACCCTGTAGCTGCCGGGGTGACGAGGTGCAAAATTCTTTGGGCCTGCCGGCTTTCTGGAAGCATGAGCCTCCTGGCGGCGAAAGTTATTTCAACAAACTTCCCAGCTGCAATTTCCGGCGCAACAAACCGTTGTCGGCCACCATCCGGAGTTTTCCGCCCGGCGCCGGGCGGGTGTAACATTCGCCGCCGGAACATTCCACCATCAACGCGCCCGCCGCGATGTCCCAGAGATTGATGGTGCGCTCGATGTAAACGTCGAGCCGACCGCAGGCAATGTAGGCGAGTTCGAGCGCCGCCGAACCCATGATCCGGATTTTCAGCACGCGCCGAGAAAGCCGGTTCACGTGCGGCAGGCTTTTCTCCAGGTTCAGCTTGCTCTTGGAAAATCCCATCGCGACGATGGCCTCGCGCGGTTCGGCCCGCCGGCTGACGCGAACGACGCGTCCGTTGAGCCGGGTCAACCCGCCGCGCGTGGCCGTCCAAAGTTCGTCCGTGAAAGGTCCATAAATCACTCCCAGGAGGGTGACGTGTGGCGCGTGACGCGTGACGTTCCCGACACTCGCCACCCGACACTCGTCCCTCCACGCCTGCAAGGCGATGGAAACGGCGGCGTGCGGGATGCCGCGGGCATAGTTGACCGTGCCGTCGATGGGATCGACGACCCAGCGGTATTCGGCATCCATGTTTCCCGAATCACCTTCCTCGCCCAGCAACGGGATGTCCGGAAAGGCCGCGCGCAACGTTTTCTCGATGAGTTTCTGGCAGCGCACGTCCAGTTCAAGTTTGATGTCGTGGGCGTCGGAGAAATTGACGCGCTTGGGCGCATGCCAGTTGGTCAGCATGAGTTTGCCGGCGGCGCGCGCGGCCTGAACGGCGGCTTTTTGGGCGGCAATTAAATTCACGGCAGAGTTGATGCCAGCAAAGGGACACTTGGTCGAGATTTTAAGCACACCCCATCCGTGAAAGCTGTGGCTGAAGCATTAACGCGGCGAGGCCAGAGGCCAATTGCCGAATACGTGTTCGCCACCTTCCGCGTCGTAGGTGACAAACTCCAGTTGTCCATCGCTCGTTTCGCGAAGCGAATAGTTGCCCGGAGAATCTTCTTCGTGAATGTGCCCGCCCAACAGATCGTTGTTCGCTGCTTTCAAACTGACTGAGGCGTAACGGACCCATTGAACATCATTGGTAGGATTTGACAGCAAGCGTTTGGCTTCGGCCCGGATTTGAGCCGGTCCGACTGCATTGGTGTCTTCCAGCCAGTCGGAAAGATCCAGCAAAACGTTTTCGGATGTCCTGCCCGGAAATCCCCGCTCCAGACGCACTTCTATTTTCGGCAGGCACAAAAAAATCAGACCGATGAGACCGAGGCTAGCGGCAATCACGGTCCCGACCAAACGCGGAAGCCTGGGTTTGCGCGGATTAGGGCTATATATGGAGGCGCAAACTACCAGCAATCCGGCGGCAAAAAGCCCGCTTCCCCAATTCAAGGCAATCGTCAAAGCTCCAACTTTGCTGAATAGATGATTTTTCTTTTCCCAGTAGAAATTCCAATCGAGCCATACATCCTGGCGCATTTGGGCTTGAGACAGCGTGGCGACGAGTTTGGTTGCCACCGGAGAACCATCCACCCATTGGCGCAGCAGCGGATGGACGATTTCGGGTGTTTCCGGTGACCAGCGACGCCAATAGACCATTTCGTGCGCTATATCTCTCGCCGGGTTGGTGCGAACCACCGGATAATTTGGGAGGATGCAACGCTCGACGTTGAAGTGCGCTGCCTTTGCTCGCGTCGGGCCGAACACATAAAGTTCAATGCTCAATGGCCCACTATCCACACCGGTCAGGCGCATGGGATAAACCGGTTTGTCGGTCTTGAAAGTGAACGACAGCGGATGCGGGGTGCTGGTTTCGATGTCCGGCTGGTCGCGCCGGACTTTCGTGGCCACAAAGACCCAGCCGTCCTTGACATAGCTGGCGATCACCGGTTCCGCATTGGTCGGCACGGTGAATCCGTTTTCAGACAACCACACCTGCAATGCCTTCGCATCATGCGAAGCAATTGTGGTGGTTTCAAAAACACCGACCAGCTTGCGGTCGAGAATGGAAACATTTTGTCCCGGTGTTGTTGATTCCATTCCTCCTCTTCTGGCTGAAGAGAGCGCGGGAAGCAATAGGGCGGCGAGATACATCAAAAGAATAAAGGCGAAAACTGCGCAACCGATTGACTTGTATTTGGCCAGCAGCAGAAAAAGATAAATCAGTCCACAAGTTAGCAGTATCCCCCACCAGTATCGGGGAACTTCATGCACAATCTCCGGCCGGAATAGATATTGCAGCGTCGGAAACAAACCGGTGGTCGCCTCCTCAATGACCGGTTGGCCGGGCAGCGGAACGACCCACGCAAAGTTTGTTCCGGCGCCGGTGAACCGCGTTTCAATCACCAGCCGTTCCGTGCCGTTGGAATAACAAATGAGTGCGCGCTGGTCAGGGATCGTAATTTTGGCCGGATAGGCAATAGTTGGAACTACCATGCCGTCGGCCAGCGCCGCCACAGGCAGGAGCAGGAGAAATAAGAATGATAGAATTCGTTGCACTCTTGTGGAAGGCCTATCACTTCCGGTGGTGAAGGCAAATCAAATTTCGGTCCGGTCAAAAGGCAGGAACAGAGTGCCAGCCTCTGACATGGCGGGAATCTAATCGGAACATTCAACACCCAACATTCAACGCTCAACATTGAATTGAAGACTTGGACGTTGGGTGTTGAATGTTGAATGTTCGACGTTTCCCAACTTCAAGCCGCGCCGGAGGCCGGCATTCCAATCACGGAATCACCTCGTTGCGGCCTTCAAGTTGTTTCAGTTGTTCACCGCGTTTCTCGTCGAGCAGGTTTTTCTCGGCGGCCTCGATGGCCCGCAGCAGGTCGGCGGCCTCCAGCAGGCGCGGCGCGGTGACGAACCCGGCCCCGGCAGAATACAGCACCGGGATGTCGGCAAGCAGTTCGGTGTGGACGATGATTTTCGCCTCTGGATTCAGTTCGCGGAGCTGCCGCAGCATTTTCAGGTTGTCGGCGCCCTTGAGCACCATGTTGGGCAGCGAACAGATGATGATATCGCATTCCCCCACGCCGGAGTGATGCAGCACGTCGCGCCGCGTGATGTCGCCGTACACGACCCGGACCCCGCGCCGGCGCAATTTTTCGTACACGTTCGGGTTGAAATCCACAATGATGACCTGGTCCAGCAAATCGGAGCGTTCGCGGCTGATTTCTTCCAGCAATGAACTGGCCGTCCATGAAAAACCGAGGAGGCAGATGCGGCTGGGTTTTCCGGCCGGGCCAGCCGCCAGCGCGGCCTGGTGGAGATCGCGCAGACCCAATTGGTTCAGCCAGGCCGTGGCCCGTTGGAGCAACCAATCGTCCTTTAAAATGGCATACGTCGAGCCGACGGCCAGGAAGGCGAAGGCAAAAGCGGCGATGCCAATGGAGTTAGCCGACACGTCGCCGCTGGCCCGGCCCAAGGCCAGCAGGACAAGGGATAGCTCGCTCATCTGGCTAAGGTTGATCGCGGGCAACAGGCTGACGCGATAGCCCTGGCGCATGAAGTAGAGCGGGGGAAAAACCGTGGCCAGCCGGCTGCCGATCAGGAACAGGCAAAAGAAAATCGTCCACAGCATATAGCCCCGTGTCGGCACAGGAATTTCCATTCCCAGTCCCACGAAAAAAAGGGTTACAAAGAAATCGCGGATGCTGGTGACCTTGGCGACGACGTCGAGCGTGTAGGGAAAGGTGGAAACCATCACCCCGGCGATGAGCGCGCCCATGGCGGTGGACAGGCCGAGCCAGCCGGCAAATCCCGCCAGCGCCAGGCACCAGGCCAGGGCGCCGACGAGCACCAGTTCGGGCAGGCGCGCCACGGCCCGGAACACCGGCGGCAGGACGTAACGGCTGGCCAGAAACGCCACCGACAACAGGAGGATGACATTGCCGAGGGCATGGGCCAGCGGGCCAAAGGCCGGATTTTTCAGGTTCGGCTGGAAGGCGAGGAACAGGATGACGAAGACGTCCTGCAAAACCAAAACGCCCAGCGTGATGCGACCCGGGAGAGTTTCGATCTCCCGCTTGTCGTAAAGAATTTTGACGATGATGACCGTGCTGCTCATGGCCGCGGCCACGCCGAGGTAGAGCGCCTCCAGCCGGCTTTCCGCCGGGCCGATCAAATCGAACACCAGCCAGCCAAGGAACCCGCAACCGAGGATTTGAACGGCGGCGGTCAGGGTGATGACCCGGCCCGCGCTCAGCATCTTTTTCAGGTCAATCTCCAATCCGATCATGAACAACAGCAGCGACAAACCGATTTCGGAGATGGTCTGGATGTTCTGGGTGTTGGTGATCCACTCGAAACCGTGCGGGCCGATGACGAACCCGGCGACGAGATAGGCGAGCAACACCGGCTGGCGCAGGACCTGGGACAACACGGCCAGGATCCACGCGGCAATGATGCTGATGGCGATGTCGTTGACGAGTCCTTGTTCCATCCGGGCGAAAAAATAGTGGCGTGTCTGACACGCGTCGAGGCAGGAGTTGAGGAAACAATTGCCCTCACCCTGACCCTCTCCCGTCTGACGGGAGAGGGAACAGCCGGCAGTTGTTTCCAGTTTTGCAAATGATTCAGAGATGAACTCCGACTTGCTTGGTTCTGACCAACGGCGAGATATTCTCCCTCTCCCATCGGATGGGAGAGGGCCGGGGTGAGGGTGGTTTCAACCCAACGCAGCCAGCGCGGCTTTCACGTGGTCGCGCTTGCTTTGCCAGTCGGCCAGGCGCTGCTGGTGTTCCGCCAGAACCTGCGGCGGGACCTTTTGCGTGAAGTTCGGGTTGGCCAGCTTCTGTTCGACCTTGGCCATTTCGGCTTCGATTTTCTCCAATTCCTTTTTCAGCCGCGCGGTCTCGGCTTCCTTGTCAATCAAGCCTTCCAGCGGCAAAAACAGATCACCCAGTTCGGCGCGCACCGTCAGCGTGTTTTTGCCGGGTTGATAATCCGCATTGGCCTCGAATGTCTCGGCATTGAGCAGCAGCTTGAGCACTTCCACGTCGTGCGGGGGCACGTAATTCACCGGTTTCAAAACAAAACGGACTTTTTTGTTCGCCGCGATGTTTGCCGTGCGGCGCAGGTTGCGGCCTTCGGAGACGAGATCGTATTTCGCGCCCGCCATTTCCAGATAACATTCATCGAGTCCGTAGTGGCCCTTGAAATCGTCGTCGAGCGGCTTGGGCCAGGGCGCGAACAGGATCGTCTTGCCGCCCTGGTCTTCCGGCATGTCCTCGGCATAACCCATCCCATGCCAGAGTTCCTCGGAAATGAACGGCAGGAACGGATGAAACAGCCGGAGCATGTGTGAAAGCACAAAATCCATCACGGCGAGGGTGTTTGCACGGCGGGCAACAGATTGATGGGTCGAAGTTGCGGGATTGCCGGGTGCTGTTCCTTCTCCGCCCCGCGAAGCAGGGGGGAGAGGGTCAGGGTAAGGTGGGGCCTTGGTTTCATGCGCAGCATCATGCTTGTTCTCACCCCTCACCCCAGCCCTCTCCCCGTTGAGGGGAGAGGGAGAAGCATCGGGTGACGGACGAGTCAGAATCGCTTTCGATGCCTCCACATACCAGTCGCAGTATTCACTCCAGAAAAAGCGGTAGAGTGTCGCCGTGGCATCGCTGAATTTGTATTCGGCAAAGGCCAGGTCCATCTCGTGAATGGCTGCGTCGAGCTTGAGCAGGATCCATTTGTCATCGGAAGTCAGCAGTTGCGGGATGATTTCACCCTGCACCTCGCCGCCCTGCATCTGCCGGAAGCGGCAGGCATTCCAGAGCTTGTTGCAGAAGTTGCGGCCCAGCTCGACGTTTTGTTCGTCGAACAAAATGTCCTGGCCAAGCGGCGCGCTGCGCATGGTGCCGAACCGAAGCGCGTCGGCGCCGAACTTGGCGATGAGATCGAGCGGGTCAGGTGAATTGCCGAGGCTCTTGGACATCTTGCGTCCCTGCTTGTCGCGGATGATACCGGTGAAATACACGTTCCGGAACGGCAAATCATCCATGAATTCGTAGCCCGCCATGATCATGCGCGCGACCCAGAAGAAAATGATATCCGGCCCGGTGACAAGATCGGTGGTCGGATAAAACTTCTTCAACGTGTCCGTCTGCTCCGGCCAGCCCATCGTGGCAAACGGCCAGAGCCAGGAACTGAACCACGTGTCCAGCACGTCGGGATCCTGTTCCCAGTTTTCAATGTCCGTTGGAGGATTTATGTCGCACCAAATATCCTGTGGCTGCGGACGTGAGTCCGCGGCTGACTCAATTTTAGCCGTGTTCTCACGAACACGGCCACCGCTCTTTCGGTACCACACGGGAATCCGGTGGCCCCACCAAAGCTGGCGGCTGATGCACCAGTCCTGGATGTTGCCCATCCAATGGTCATACACCTTCGCCCAGCGCTGCGGGTGGAAATGCATTTTATCGGAGCGCGGAGCATTGCTCCGCACGTCTCCGGCATCGGTTCGAACGGAGCAATGCTCCGCGCTCCGGTCCTCCTGCTCCACGCATGCGCGGGACTTTTCCACGCTCGGGTATTTCAAAAACCATTGTTCACTCAAGCGCGGTTCAATCGGCACATCGGCACGTTCGCTGTAACCAACGTTGTTGGTATAGGGTTCCTCTTTATCCAACGCGCCAAGTTCCGTGAGCTTTTCCACGGCGACCTTGCGGGCGTTGAACCGGTCCAAACCGTTGAGCGCCTCCCCCGCAAGCGGATTCATGTGGCCATTTGCGGCGATGACCTCGATCACGGCCAGCTTGTGGCGCTGACCTATATCGAAGTCGGCCTTGTCGTGCGCCGGCGTCACCTTGAGCACGCCGGTGCCGAACTGAAAATCCACGTGCTCATCACCGATGATGGGAATCAGTTTCTGTTCACGCGGAAACTCGGCCGGCAGGGGACGGACGACGTGTTTGCCGATGTGTTTAGCGTAGCGCGGATCCTTCGGATTCACGGCCACGGCAGTGTCGCCGGGAATGGTTTCCGGCCGCGTGGTGGCAATGGTCAGAAAAGTCCCCGGCTGTTCGGCAATTTCAACTCTAAAGTAACATAGGGAGCCTTTCTGCTCCTTCATGATGACTTCCTCGTCGGACAGCGCAGTCTGGGTCGCGGGACACCAGTTCACCATGCGTTTGCCGCGGTAGATGAGGCCCTTTTTGTAAAGCTCCACGAACACTTTCTGGACGCAGCGCGAATATTCCGGGTCCATCGTGAACCGTTCGCGCGTCCAGTCGCACGAGGCACCGAGCTTTTTGAGTTGCTGGATGATGATGCCGCCGTGTCTTTCCTTCCATTGCCAGACACGTTCGAGAAATTTTTCGCGGCCTAAATCGTCACGATGCCGGATTTCGCCGGATTTCTTGAGCGTTTTTTCCACCACCGTCTGCGTGGCGATGCCGGCGTGGTCGGTGCCGGGCAGCCAGAGGACCTCCTTGCCGTCCA
>CAZKTW010000061.1:0-16233 GCA_964555775.1 uncultured Bifidobacteriaceae bacterium
CGAAGTGATCAACAGCCAGGCCCCGGCCCAAAGCGGGGGTCGCTGGCGCGACGCCATGGAAAGCCGCATCTCCTTCAGCGTTCACCTTCTACCGCACAGTTACAGCGTCTTTGCCGCAGAGAAATAATACAGCGCTCCAGCCCTAATTTGACTGAGCCGGTGTAGCATTGGTGCTCTGCCCGTTTCCGAGCGCAGGCTTGGATCATGCAATCCGCACATCGCCCGGCGCCGTGCGAATGGAAACGCAGCGCCTTCAACAGGCTGGCCCAAGTCATCGTGCAGTTCACCCGCGAACCCGGCGAAATCAATCTGACCGCCCGCGCCGACAACCTGTCGCCCGCCACGGCCATGTGCTAGTCCCGAGCAGTTGACCTATAGCCATTCGTACCGTAATTGACCAATCAAGACCCACGACCCTTTCTTGCGGAGGCAAACGAGATTGATGACATTCTGCTCGCCATAACGAAGCGAAGGGCGTAAATGAAAACCCGATGAATTTTGTTCCGCCTCAACCAGAATTAATTTGTGCTGCGTTGGCCGCAATAGAGAAGTTGTCAGAACCATTGTACCAAGGAGGCTTCAAGGTGGTTTATCGCGCCGTCATTCACGGCGAACCCGAAGCACTGAAGCTGGTAAAAATTCCACAAACGCAAAACACCGGTGAAGCAGAGGCATTCCGCAAAGAAATGATCGGTCGCGTGCGGCGTGAAATCGAAGCATTGGCCAAGTGTCAGCGCCCAGAGATCGTCAAGCTTGGGCAAATCCCGGCGACCGACATCATGATTCAAAACGAAGACTACATCGCTTACACCGAAGAATTCCTCGAAGGAAAAAATCTGGGGGAAGTCATCGCTGCGAAAGAGGCGAAACCGGATGAGAAGGAACTACGCACTCTGTTTATTTCATTATTGGTCGCCATCAAAGAATTGTGGGCGCACGGCTACGTCCACCGAGACATCAAGCCATTGAACGTGATCAGGCATAACAAACCGGATCGCCCGTTTGTGCTGCTGGATTTGGGCATTGCGTTTTCCATTCGCGAAACAGCGCTTACATTCAACCCGGATGAACGAATTGTCGCCTCCTTCCGTTACCTCGCGCCGGAAATGATGAGTTTTGGATTCCGGGAAAGTTTGGATTATCGAAGCGACCTTTATACTACAGCCTTGACGGTGTTTGAATACGCGGCCCAGCAACACCCGCTGGCACACAGCCAGGATGACATGATGCGCACAATTTCCCGCGCCTTGCGCCAGCCGCCAACACCCCTCAAACAAGCCAGACCGGATTTGAGCGACTTTCTTTGCCAGACGGTTGATCAAATGTTAAAAAAGAAGCCGGCCCTGCGGCCAGCGAACTTGAATTTGCTCATCACACAATTGCAAAACCAGCAATGAAACTTTTTGCCCAACACGGAGCACAGGCTGGCGAAAAGGTCGCGGAAGGCCTGTCGCAAGAGTTGCTCGATGGCGTTGTATTCAGTCCGCGTGACATCGGGGTTGATGTGTTGCGTTCCAAGCTGGCGGACATGGCTGAGAACTGGCCTAGCGCGGAACGTCTGTTTGACCCTCAATACTACGCCGTATTTCTTACTGAAAACCAAGAAGCCAGACTCGGTTATCTCGCTGATGATTACTCCGTTTATCTGCAACAACGTCGTCGCGGACAACTTGAGCGGGAGGCCAATGTCCGCAAAGACGTCCGCGCGACATTAGAATTCCAGCAACCCTTGAGCGTGACTGCACTAATTGCTCCGGGCATTTTGATTCCGCGTTCTTTAAATTCAGTGGAAACCGTGATCGCAAAGAATTTCATCAGGGTGGCAGCCGAGGAACACGCGGAATTAAAGGATCCTCGGAAAGTGTTTGCCACGTTGGCAGTTTCCCGCGAAGCGTTGGTGGACAAACAGGAACTGATCGAATTTGTGAATGAAATCACAGCGCTCGAAACGCCGCCTCACGGCTTCTATTTGCTGGTAGCGGCGCGAAATACGGAAGCGCGCTCGGATATTTATCATGCGGATGTTATCGCCGGCTGGATGTTTTTGAATCACGTACTGAAATTGAATGGTTTTGAAGTGATCAACGGTTACTCGGATATTCTCACACCTTTTCTCGGAGCAGCAGGCGGCACGGCAGGCTGCCTGGGTTGGTGGTCGAACCTTCGCGCGTTTTCTCTGGATCGTTTTGCCCCTTCGGTCGGAGGCGGACGATTACCAATCCAACGTTATCTCTCGGTGGGACTCCTCAACCGGATAACTTATTTCGAACTTAATGCTGTCCGCAGTCTCCGCTTGCCAGGAATTCTCAACGGTTTGCCTCTTGATGAACTTTATCCTACCGATGACGGTTCGTCCCCGGAACGCGCGAAAGAAGTGCTGCAATCGTGGGAGGCCGTTCGGGAATTGAATCGGCAGCTTGTTCCATCGGATTTGAATGAGTCGTTGCGCCGGTGTGCCAAAGCCGTGACCATGGCAAGCCGAATCTACGACACAATCCCCTTGCCGCTGGATGGAAAATCCAATCGCGAGCATTTGGATCCCCTGCGGGAAGGGATGCAATTATTTGCGCGCCTTGCTGAAATTCAGCCGCCGGCAGATTAGCTCAACAGCCTTTGCACGCGCTCCAGTATTTCGAGCGCCCCATAATTTTGGACTCACGTGTTTTCGAATGGTTTCGGAAACCGGGTTGAAGGACCACAACCCCACATTCAAATGCTGAAACAAGCGCTTGTCTTCAAGGGCAGTTTTGATGGTGTTTGGTGGAACCACAAGGATGGTCCTGTCAGCAAAATGGCCATACCGGTATGCCTGCGCCAGGCCTTTTCTCCAATCAGTCAACTTCATCTCAAAAGCTGTAAGCCGGTGCTTCATCAAGCGAATCTTGAGACGTTCCAGTGAGATCGCAGTTCCTTCGCCACCATTCCTTACGTTGTGCCACGCAATCCAGACAAAGTCTGCGATGCCGAAACCTGACAATGCAAAATGTTTTCCGCCGACGCCTGCCGGCGCAACTTGTTTGAGATAGACGTCCATGAATTTGATAACAAAGTTTGCCTCGGCTCGCTTGCGGCCGGATTGTGGCGGGAGATTCAAACGCGGATCCCTCGCCTTGAATTTCAATAGCTGAGTCGTCATCGCTTGTTTCGCAACAGATTTTATCATGCTACAAATTTGATTTCAACATGTCATTTGGGGTTGTTCCTCTTGCGCACGGTCGTGAGGATGCCTTGGAATTGAGGGCAAAAGTTGCACAGATACCGTTCTCTGTAAAACTCGCGACCTTTCCGCATGATGGCGGGACTCCGAATGGTTTAATCTTCCAGCACGACCACCACACAGTTTGGCTCAGGTGTAAGGTGCCGCTTTTGTCTACAATTGAACGACCTGCCGGTCGCCTTGGTATAAAATCGCCTTGTCTGGTTTGTCGGTGGTATCCACGCCGGTGCCGTGGTCTTTGCCCACTATGATGACGTTGAGGGTGCGTTCTTTCAGCATGCCGGGGAAGGTTCCTTTCCGGTCATCGATGGTGAGTCGGCGGTTGGCGTCGTCCCAGTGAAAGGCAATGGTGGCGTGGACGCCTTTTTCGTAGTTGTAATTGTCATTCTCATCCTCGTACAGCGTGAAGCTGCCATCCGCACCGGGATAGATGCGCAGTTCAATGGGGTCCGCCGGCTTTTCCGCAGCGTATTGAATGAACGGACCCATCGGGATGATGGAACCTGACCGGATCAGGAGCGGAATCTTGTCGATGGGAGCCTCCGCGTTGAGGGTCTGGCCGCCCGGCTGAATCTGTCCGGTCCAGAAATCAATCCATTGCGTTCCCGCCGGCAGATAAACCGATCGGGTCTGCGCCCGCGGCTCGACGATTTTTTCCCGGGCGAAAATCTCTGGTGTCTTCCAAAAAAGCTGGGCCTTGAAGGCGCCCAGGACGGAATTGGCCGTTTCGCAGGCAAAGTCGTATTCCTTGCCGGCTTGAAGTTCCACCGGAATGGTCAAGGCTTCTGTTGCAACATAATTATTGTGGAGTTCCCTGCCTTCCAGGAACACCCGCTTCGGCCCGAAGCTTTTGAAATGGAAGCGATAGGTGCCGGTTTCCTTGGGCACCAGCTTGCCTTCCCAGCGCATCGAGAATTTGGGGTCGGTAATGTAATCCGGCCAGCCGGTGTACCAGTAGAGGTTGACGTTCGTCTCCACCGCTTCGTGACACAGCGTCTTGAACTGGTCGTCACTGAAATATTTGACGTTCAGTCCCGGCTGGCCGTCTTTCGTCCGGAAGAATTCCGGCGCGATGGGAATGGTGTTCTCCGGCGGCCGATGGAGCATGTACTCCGTGACGGGGCAAACCATGACGGCTGGACCAAACATGAACTGGTCGTCGATGCCATAGGTTTTTTTGTCCGCAGTAAAATCCATGGGAAGGCCGCGCATGATGGTGTAGCCCTGGTCGGTCACCTGCCAGGCCAGCGAATAAATGTAAGGCATCAGGCGATAACGCAGGTTGTCGAACCTCACGAGGACGTCGCTGAAATCACCGAACCTCCAGATTTCCCGCGGCGTTTCCGAGCCGTGTGAACGGAAGATGGGGCAGAAGGCGCCGAACTGAAACATGCGGGTGTAAAACTCCTGATAGGCGGGATCCTTGCCGCCGTTGGGAAACACTCCTTCATAGCTGCCGATGTTGAAAGCCCCGATGTCGAACGTCCAATACGGAATCCCGGCCAGGCAATGGTTGATGCCCGCGGAAATCTGTCGCCGGTAAACATCCCAGTTTGCCCCGATGTCGCCCGACCACGTGGTGGCCGCCGCCCGTTGCTGGCCGGCGAAGGTCGAACGGGTGAGGATGTAAACGCGCTTCTGGTCGGTTTCCTGCCGTTGATGGCGATAGACGGATTCGGTGTCGAGCAGCGGATAGGTGTTGAGATAGCGGGCGAAGGAGCCCAGGTAGTTGGTGCCCACCCGCTTCATTTCATATTCCTCGGATTCCTTCGTCAGGGCATTGACGATGTCCGGCTCGGTCGAATCCATCCACCAGCCGTCGATCCCCTGTGAGAACAAACCCTGGCTCACATACTGCCAATACAGATCGTTGGCCGCCGGATTGTAGGCATCGAAGAATCGGAATCCGGCCCAGCCGACCGGCGGATACAGGTAACCGTGTTGTTCCATGTCCTTGTAAATCGGCGTGGCCGCCCCGAGCCCCGCCCAGATGGAAATCATGAGATGGAAATTTTCGCGGTGCAGGACGTCCACCATTTCCTTCGGCTCGGGATACGTGGTGGGATCGAAAAACATGCCGCTCCACTTGCTGTTATCGCCCCAGTAATTCCAATCCTGCACGATGCCGTCGATGGGAATCTGGCGGTCGCGATACTCGCGCGCCACACCGAGCAGTTCATCGCGATTGGCGTAGTGTTCCTTGCTTTGCCAGTAGCCATAAACCCATTTGCCATACATCGGCGCCGCGCCGGTCAGGTTCCGGTAGCCGGCAATCGCTCCGTCCATGTTCCCACCATAAATAAAATAATAATCCAGGTTGTCGGCCACCTCCGACCACAGCGACATGTTCTGTGGGTCGTCGGCAAAAATGGTTTTGGAATAATTATCCCAGAGCAAGCCATAGCCCAAAGTGGAAACCAGGAACGGCGTAACGGCCTGAGTGTTGGCCTGCACCAGTTTGACGGTGCGTCCGCGATAATTCATGTAACCGGATTGATGCTGGCCCAGGCCATAAATTCCTTCCTCCGGTGCGAGCTTGAAATTCTGCCGGACACTGAATGCGTTGGATTCATGCGCGATGCTCACCGGCGCGATGTCGGCCGGACCCTGCTCTTCCAGGATGACTTGATTGTTGGCGTCGAGATATTGAATCGCGCCATCGCTCTTGGACAATTGCAGCTTAAGTTTCCCGGAAGCCAGCGTGACCGCGTCGGCGCCTTCATCAACCTTGATATTCAAATCCGGCAGGTTGGTTTGAATGACGACCAGACTTGCCTTCGCGGAGGTTCCACCGGAACTCCATTTCAGAACGCGGACAACATCGTCGGCATAGAATTGCACTTTTACGTTCAATTTGCCCGACTGCAATTGAACGCCATTTTGGATGTGTTGGACCGGTGGCGGTTGGTTCACCGGCGCGGCGGGCGTCGCCGCGAGCGGATTGGCCGGCGGTGCCTTGGCGACGGGTGGGTTGGTTTTACAGGACGCCAGCAACAGGCCAAGACACAAAACCGACATCAGGCCGGCCGCCGACCGGGCGATCGAAAACATTTGTTTCATTTTGAAATTCCTTTCCACGCAAAACAGCGATCAACCTTCGAGCACGGCTTCAACCTGGATGGGCTTCGATTGCGGCGGACGCACGGGGAGGACGTTGCCCGCGATGGGCTTTCCGTTCACCAGCAGTTTTTTCACGCCGCGTTGCTTGCCCTTCGGGTTCTTGACCTCGATGACATAGGTGTTGCCGCGGAAACGGCGCGTGACCTTGAAACCTTTCCATTGGGCTGGAATCACCGGGTCCACCCGCAAACCGTCGTAATCGGTCCGAATCCCGAAAATCCATTGGGTGATGGTGAAGTAGGTCCAGGCGGCGGTGCCGGTGAGCCAGGAATTCTTGGCCTCACCGTGCGTGGGCGCGTCCTTGCCGGCAATCATCTGCGCGAACACATACGGCTCGCAACGGTGTACGTCGCCGATTTTTTCCCGCGCGGAGGGATTGATGCGGCTGTAATAGTCGAACGCACGGTTGCCGTTGCCAACCATGGTTTCGGAAATGATGATCCACGGGTTATTATGGCAGAAGATACCGGCGTTTTCCTTGTAGCCCGGCGGGTATGAGGAGATTTCACCCATCTCGATGTAATATTTCGTGAAGGCCGGCTGCTGTAGCACAATGCCATGCTTCGTGGCGAGGTGCTTGTTCACCGAATCCAACGCGAGCTTCGCCTTGCCGTCCTTAAGGCCGATGCCGGCCATGACGCACATGCCTTGTGATTCGATGAAAATCTTGCCTTCCTTGCAGACCTTGGAACCGATGGGCTTGCTGAAATCATTATAGGCACGAATAAACCACTCCCCGTCCCAGCCATGCTGGTAGATGACCTTTTCCATTTTGACCGTCTCGGCCAAGCAACGCTCGGCCTCCTGGTTCTGCTTCCGTCTTTTCGCGATGGCCGCCAGTTCCTTGCCCGCCATGACAAACAGACCGGCGATGAAAACCGACTCGGCGACCGTGCCGTCCTTGTTCGTCGTAGTCTGGAACGACTGTCCCGGCGTGTCGGAAAAACAATTCAAGTTCAGGCAATCGTTCCAGTCGGCGCGTCCGATGAGCGGCAGGCCGTGCGGGCCGATGCGTTCCAGGGTGTAATTGAAACTGCGACTCAGGTGTTCGTAAAGCGGCTGCTCGGAACCGGGCTCGTTCTCGAATTGCACCAGCTCGTCGAGGATGGTCCAGTCGCCGGTTTCCTTCAGATAGGCCGCCACGCCGAGAATCAGCCAGTGCGGATCGTCATTGAACCCGCTGCCGATGTCATTGTTGCCGCGTTTGGTGAGCGGTTGATATTGATGGAATGCCCCGCCCGATTTGAGCTGGGTGGCGGCGATGTCGAGGATGCGTTCGCGCGCGCGCGCCGGAACCATCTGGACAAAGCCGAGCAGGTCCTGGTTCGAATCGCGGAAACCAAGGCCGCGGCCGATCCCGGATTCATAGAACGAAGCCGAACGGGACATGTTGAAGGTGGCCATGCACTGGTAGGCATTCCAGATGTTGACCATGCGGTTGGCATGAACGTCAGGCGATTGCACCTGGTAAACGCCCAGCAAGTCGTCCCAGTTTTTGCGCAGCGCCTGAAAGGCCGCGGCGACATTTTTGGCATTGAGATATTTGGCGATGACCGGCCTGACGGTATTCTTGTTAATGGTCTGGGAATCCGGCGGGTCGAATTTTTTGTCCACCGGATTTTCATGATAGCCCAAAACGAAAATGATTTCCTTCGTCTCGCCGGGCTTCAAATTGACTTTGACATGATGCGAACCGTGCGGCGCCCAGCCGTGCGCGACCGAGTTGAGTGATTTACCGCTTTCCACAACCGCCGGGCTGTCCCAACCACGGTAGGCCCCGAGAAACGTGTCACGCTGCGTATCGAAACCCGCGAGCTTTTCCGAGCACGCGAAATAGGCGAAGTGGTTGCGACGTTCGCGATATTCGGTCTTGTGATAAATGACTCCGTCCACGATTTCAACCTGGCCGGTGCTGAAGTTGCGCTGGAAGTTGGTGGCGTCGTCCTGCGCGTCCCACAAGCAGAACTCGATGCTGGAAAATAACGAGAGCTTCGCAGGTTTGTTGCGCCGATTGGTCACCGAGAATTTCCAGATTTCAAGCGTCTCGCCCAACGGCACAAAATACGTGGTCGAGGCCTCGATTTTGCCGAAACTGGAGCTGATGGTGGTATAGCCCATGCCGTGGCGGCATTCGTACTTGTCCAGTTTGGTACGGGTCGGTTGCCAGGACGGCGACCAGAATTTGCCGGTCTCATTGTCGCGGAGGTAGAGGTAGCGGCCGCCGACGTCGAACGGCGCATTATTGTAGCGGTATCGGGTCAGGCGGCGCAGGCGGGCGTCGCGGTAGAACGAATAGCCGCCGGCGGTGTTCGAGATGAGGCCGAAATACGATTCGCAGCCGAGGTAATTGATCCACGGCAGCGGGGTGTTGGGCTGGGTGATGACGTATTCGCGATTGGTGTCGTCAAAATATCCGTAACGCATAATTATTTTATTTCTATCCGAAATTTAAACGAGGGACCTGGGCAAATTCAATTGCCGGGCCCGGTATGTCGGCGAGCGGACATACTACCGGGCTGGCGGCGCATTTCAATCTCAAGAAGCCGCCGCCACTTCCGGTTTATCATCATCACTTCGTCCGGTCGTATCGGGGTTGTGGAACGGCGCCAGCATGGTCACGAGGATGGACGGTGCCGCGGCGAACAGGACGATGATAAAGAACCAGTGGTAGCCGACCCAGTTCTGAAGATAGCCGCTGACGGCGCCGGTGAGCAGCATGCAGGCGCCCATGAGCGCGGTGGCGAAGGTATAATGGGCGGTCCGGTAAGGTCCCGGAGCGATTTGTTGCATCATGTAAATCATGTGGCCGACGCAGCCGATGCCCCAGCCGAGTTTTTCGAAGGTGACAATGGTGGCAATGACGGAATAGCTGGTCGGCAGAGTCTGGCTCAGGATCAGGAACGTGACATTCGGAACGTTGAGGCAGAGGCAGAGGATGAGCAGGGTTTTCTTCAGACTGAAGCGCGACACAATCCAACCGCCAATAAGCGACCCGACAATGAAAGCGCCGGTGCCGAAGGTCCCGTTGATGGCACCGAGCGTTTCGTTGGAAAGCCCCAACCCGCCCTTGGCCCGGTCGTCAATCATGAACAGCGGCCCCATCTTGTCAATCAGGCCGTAACCGGAACGGTAAAAGAAGGCAAACGCAATCAGCAGCCAGACATCCTTCTTCTTGAAGAAGGTCGCGAAGGCGTGCCCGAATGTCCCCATGGCACCGCCGAAACTCTTCGGAGCGTCGGTCGCTTTTTGGCCCGGCGGCAGCAAACGGCTGTGATACAGGCCCGCAAGGAACATTACGCTGGCGATGACGAGCATGATAACCATCCACGCTGTGCTCCAGTTTCCGGTTGAGTGGGACAGACTGACCATCGGTTTGACGAGCGGACTTAATAAGTGAACCATCCACGAATTGTCCCATTTTTCCGGAGCGGTAAATAACATCCCACTGATCGTGATCAGCGGTCCGGCGGCGAGCAAAAAGCCCGCGTTCCAGCACATGCTCTGGAACCCGGTGTATTTCGCCATTTCCTTCGGCGGCAAGGTCGTCACATAAACGCCGTCCGAACCGATGTCCTGGGTGGCGCCAAAAAGACCGGAGATGGCCAGCAGCACGAGGACCGGCACCATCCAGGTCAGGGCGGGCAATTTGAGGGCAAACGCAGCGCACGCGATGCTGCCGGCGATAAAGAACTGCATCAGCACCACAAAGAATTTCTTCGTCTGGTAAAGCTCGAGCAACGGCGCCCAGACGAACTTGATCGTGTAGGGGAACCCCAACATGCTGGACCAGAACGCCGCATTGACGTTATCCATGCCCATGTTTTTGAACATGACATTGGCGACGCTGCCAACGGTGACGTAGATAAGCCCCATCGCCAAATAACTGGACGGGACCCACAGAAACGGGTTTGGGTAGGAGGCTTTCGGCCCGGTGAATTTGGTGTCGCTCATGATAACAGTTGTTGCGTCAGGCGTTGTATCGTTCGGATGGCATCGGGATTAAAACCCAGTTGCGGCTAAAAATCAACCGCCGAGAAGGTTAACACTTCCGCGGCCATTGGCATGTCACTGAAATGCATGACACGGGGGTCAACGCTCGAAGCTTGCCACCGGACCCGGAAACCGCTTGGCTGGGCGGATGATAACGCGTCGTTCCCGTCTGGATTCAGGCTTCAAACATCAAACCTCCGATAAATGGCCGGTCCGTCGTTCATTTAAGGTTCGGGGTTGGGTGTGGGCGATGGGATGCTCCTGGTTTTTTATTTTGTCACTTACTTCCCTCCGGGGTGCAGACGAATCCCTCTTGATCCGCCTCAACACCGTCGGTTACCTGCCAGAACACGCGAAAAAGGCCTCCCTGGCCACGCCTTGCACAAATTTCACCGTTATCCGCGTCGCCGATGGCTCGACCGTCTTCCAGGGCAAGGTCACCGGCCCGGTCCTCGACCCGGACACGCAGGAACAACTGGGCATCGCGGATTTTTCAAAGCTCAAAAAAACCGGTGACTATCAACTCGTCGTCCCAGGTGTGGGCCGGTCTGCGCCGTTCCGCATCGCCAAAGACGTTTATCGCGAACCGTACTATGTCGCCATGCGCGGATTTTATCTGTGGCGCTGCGGCACCGCCGTCAGCGCGACATACCGCGGCACAACCTTCGCCCACGCGGCCTGTCACACCAATGACGCGTGGCTGGATTATGTCGGTGGCGGGCACACAAACCAGGACAGCACCAAAGGCTGGCATGACGCCGGAGATTACAACAAATACACCGCCAACGCCGGAGTGACGGTGGGTTCCTTGTTTCGCGCCTGGGAGGATTTCGGCCCGCAGCTCCGCAACATCCGTCTCGATATTCCCGAGTCCGGCGGCAAACTGCCGGATTTTTTGGCTGAAATCAGGTGGGAATTGGACTGGCTGTTGACCATGCAGTCATCGGATGGTTCGGTATATCACAAGCTCACCACGCTCAGCTTTGGCGGTTTCATTTCGCCCGACCTGGAGACAACCGACCGCTATTTCACCCCTTGGGGCAGCGAAGCCACCGCGGATTTTGTGGCGATGATGGCCCAGGCTGCCCGGATTTTCCACGACTACGACCCGGTCTTTGCCGACCGTTGCCGACAAGCCGCCCAAAGGAGCTACGAGTTCCTGAAGGTCCATCCGGGATATCATCGAGCCGACCAGACCGGATTCACCACCGGCACGTATGAAATCAACCAGCCCAACCACCGGCAAAATGGCGTACCGCAAAACCGTCTCTGGGCGGCGGCGGAACTTTGGGAAACCACCGGCTTGTCCGAGGCATTGCTCGACCTGGAAACCCGGATCCGTGCGACCCATGGCCAGGTGGACAGTGATTTTGATTGGGACGAAACAAAAGATCTGGGGCTCATCACCTATCTGGATTCGCAACGGCCCGGCCGCGACCCGGCTCTGGTAAAACTGGTCGGCAGCAACCTGCTGGCTGTGGCCGATGACATCGTGCAGACCGCCCGGCGTGACGGCTACGACCGCCCCCTGGGCTCGCGTTATTACTGGGGTTGCAACGGCGGCGAGGCTCGGCAGACACTCCTGCTCGTGGCCGCCGGCCGCCTGTCATCTGGCAAAGGCAACTATCGCGCCACGTGCCTCGATGCCCTGAACCATTTGCTTGGCCACAACTGTTACGGCCGGTCTTTCGTCACTGGCCTCGGTTTCCAACCGCCGCAGCACCCGCACGATCGCCGCGACACGGGCGAATACCTGAATCATCCCTGGCCCGGTTACCTGGTTGGCGGGCCGCATCCCAAGCCCACCGACTGGCACGATGAGCAGCCAGACTTCAAAACCAACGAAATCGCCATCAACTGGAACGCCGCCCTGGTTTACGCCCTCGCGGCCTGTCTCCCGGACGCCAACTAAGCGGTTTTAATCCGTCGCATTGTTCAATGCACGGAACCCGCGGTGATCTGTTCAATCTGTCGAATTTGCTTTTGACCCAGAGCGGACACCAGTGGCTCAAATTCGAACACAAAATATTCCTCTATAAATTGCATCGCCGACTGGCCAACCCGCCGGCCCCGGACTATGTTGCCTCCGCTCGAAAACCATCACCGCTTGGAGGTAATGATGAAAATCCATGGCCCGACCGGACGCGCGTCACGTCTTTTTTCAGCCGGCAAGCGCATTGCGTGTCTCCTGTTGCTGTTGGCAGCAGCACTCGTGAATCCTGCTCCGGCCCGGGCGCAAGCCGGGTACGTGGACCCGGGTTATCTAAACAATCTGTCCGGACCGGATTCCTGGGTTTGGGCCCTCGCGTTGCAATCGGATGGCCGACTGCTTGTCGGCGGCCAGTTTGCCAGTTTCAATGGCGTGCCGGGCGGCGAGGTCGTCCGGTTGAATCCCGATGGCAACGTGGACACCAATTTCACCGCCAGCATCACATCGGGCGACCCTACCATCCACAGCGTCGCTGTCCAAGCCGATGGCCGGGTGCTGATTGGTGGCATGTTCACCGGCATCAACGGCGTCACCTCCTTCCACCTGGCGCGCTTGAATGCCGACGGCACGTTGGACTCAAACTTCACGGCCTCGGTCACCAGCAGCCAGTCGTTCATCACCGTGAGCCATCTGGGTCTGCAAACCGATTCACAAATCGTCATCGGGGGTTCGTTTGAATCCGTCAGCGGTGCACCCCATGCCAACATCGCCCGGCTCAACCACAATGGCACCCTCGACTCCGGCTACAATGCCGCGATAGACATCTCGCCCAATGCCCTGATTGTGCAGGCGGATGACAAGGTATTGATTGGCGGTGCCTTCAGCTCTGTGAACGGTCTGGCCAGTCCGCACATTGCGCGCCTGAACACCAACGGCACTCTCGACTCCGGCTTCACCGTGGCCGTGGACGGCAACGTGGATGCCTTCGCCCAGCAACCGGACGGGAAAATCATCATCGGCGGCGGTTTCACCCTGGTCAATGGCGAGGGTCGCAGCCGGATTGCCCGCCTGAACCTCAACGGCACGCTGGACACCACCTTTCAAAACGGCATGGCCGGCGCCGATGGTTATGTGGGTTGTGTAGCTTATGACCCGGCCGGCCGGGTTCTCGTCGGCGGCCAATTTACCAGCGTGAACAACGTGACCCGGAACTGGGTCGCGCGTCTCAACAGCAATGGCAGCCTGGACACCAACTTCCTCGCCACCGTGGACAACTACCTTGAACTGGTGCTGGTGCAGCCCGATTCGCGGGTCATCATCGAGGGCAATTACATTTCCACCGTGGACGGGCGGAGTCGCAATCGCCTCGCGCGACTGCAAAACAGCAACGCGCCCGTCATCAGCCAGCCAAGGTTGTCCGGCGGGATTTTTTCCTTCGACGTGAACGCCGTGGCCGGCAAGACCTATGGCGTAGAAGCCTCGACGAATCTTCCGGGAGGTTGGAGCCTGATGTTGTCCACCAACGCCGCAGTGGACAATTTCACCTTTTCCGACCCGAACCCGACGCAATTCCTCCGCCGCTTCTTCCGGGTCTATAAATCACCCTGAACTCGACAGGAACGAGCCGTGATCCTTGGCCTTTTCGCGTCCTGGCTCAAATCACACAACTGTCCGGCGACTCACGGGCGATCCTGTGACAGGATGAGCACGGAATAGGGGCCCACACCCACGTTGGCCTGGCACGGCATTCCATCGCACGGACCGCTGCCAGCAATCGTATCGTAACCCAATTGATTGCCAAAATCCGCACTGTAACCCTGCCAGTCGCTGTTGAAACGGATGCGCCACCAACCTGCTCGCGGGAATCCGAGCGTGTAACTGTCGTAACTGCAATTGGCAAAATTGGCGACCACGATCACGTCGTCACCCGGCCCGCCGTTTTCCCAGCGGTGGAAGGCAATCAATTTGTCAGCGTTGTTGACGTGATGGACGTTGAGGTTCTGGCCACGCAAACCGGACGTCTGGTTGAACCAGTTCCGCCGCAGCCGGATCAAATCCCGGTAAAGCGTCTGGATGCCCGCGTAGGTGACAAGCTTCGACCAATCCAGCGGCGTCTGATCGCTGAAGTATCCGCTTTCGAGAAATTCCTGTCCCTGAAAAATCATGGGGATGCCGGGCGCGGTCAATACCAGCGCCGCGCCGAGGGTGGAGCGTTTCTTTGAGTACCAACTGCCCGCGTTGCCGGGCCAGATTTCCTCCGGCACGCGTTGGTGGCCGTTCGCATCCTCGTCGTGCGATTCGGTGTAAACCACCCGCTGAAACGCGTCGCCGTTGTAACGATGATACAGCGCGTCGCGCACCGGCATCAGGTCGCGGTCGGCATCATTGGCCGTGATGATGGCCTGACGGATGGGATGCACAAAACCGGCATCCCATTGCGATCCAAACCCGGCCCCGCCCGCGCCGGTGTCTTTGGTGATCCATTCATTGTCCTGCAAATCCTCCGCCACCGTGATTTTCCACGGCTGCGCGGCGCGGACCTCGTTGTTGATCCATTGCAGCAGGCCCCAGCCATCCGGCAGGTCGCCCGCGGGGTCGTTGTTGGAACCGTTCCGGTTGCGGATGTTGACCAATGAATCAAATCGCAGGCCGTCCAGCCGGTATTTGTTCAACCAGAACAGCGCGTTGTCGCGGAGGTATTGACGAACCTCGCTTCGGCCGTAATCGGGACGGCTGTCACCCCAGACCGTGTGGGCGCGGGCATTGTCATAGATGTAAATCCCGCCGTTGTGGTCGCTGTTGCTCCAGCCGTCGAAACGCCACAGGTCGAGATCGTTGTTGCCGAAATGATTGTAAACGACGTCGAGAATCACAGCGATGCCCTGGGCGTGCGCCGCCTTGACGAACTGATACAGGCCCTGCGGCCCACCCAGTTCGTTTTCCACTGCGAACGGTTGGGACGGATTGTAACCCCAGGAATAATCGCCGGAGTATTCGGCTACCGGCATGATTTCAATGGCGTTGACGCCAAGGCCAGCGAGGTAGGGCAGTTTGGGGAGAATCTCGGCGAACGTACCCGGCCCGGTGCCTGGCGCATCATCGAAAGTGCCCACGTGCATCTCGTAAATCACCAGTTCATTCCACGGCGGCATCGTGAAATCGTCACCCGTCCAGTCGAAGTTGGGATCATGGACGATGGCGTTGCCGGACGAGTTGACCACCTCACTCGCGTAGGGATTTTTGTGCCAGATCAGTGGCTGGGCGCCGTGGCGGATCACGAACTGGTATTCGTCGCCAATCTTCACCCCAGGCACGTCCACCGACCAAAAGCCGTTGCCCTCGCTGGCGAAGGGATTGGCCGTGGGGCTCCACGCATTGAAAGTTCCCGCCACGTTGACGGTCGAGGCAAACGGCGCCCACACGCGAAATGCGGCGCCGCCGCTGTAAAGCATGGTGCCCATGCCGGGCCGGTTGGACGGTGAAATTGCCATTGGAACGACCACTGAAGCCTTTGCTTTTTTTGCGCACATGACAGACCCCTGGTTAATGGTTGTGAGTTGGGACAGCAGCCCGGGCACCCAATCGCCCCTCTCCTCAATGTTTTTTTCTAACACATCCGCCTGACCCGGACAAGTGACAATTCCCGCGTTGTAGTGTCGAGCCTGTGGCTCGGGAGATCATGGATAGGATGACCGGTAAAAACCGGCCGAAGAAGTCGCCGTGACATCAAAAATAAACATTCCCGAAATATCGACCGTCGCCGTGCCCAGCGCCTGCCAGGGGACGGTCAGGTTGGTGGTGGATTGAAGGGTATAGACCTGCCCCGGAAACCCGGTCGAGCTGAGCCGAAAAAGGTTTCCACTCAACATCTGAAAGCCGAGTTGGTTGGGCAACTGCCGGCTGGCTCCTGGCGGGCCGTAATTCTGCGCAACATCGTCCAATACCAGCACCCAGTCACTTGCGTCCGGTGGCGTGA
>CAZKTW010000062.1:0-16204 GCA_964555775.1 uncultured Bifidobacteriaceae bacterium
GCCGGCGCGGCGATTTTGCAAAACCGCCCCAATTCGCATGGCCTGCTTACGGCGGTGATGGGAGCCGACGGAGACAAGGCGGATTTGCTGTTCATGCCCGGCGGTGGCAGCCGCTGCCCGGCCACCGTGGATTCGGTCAACGCCCGTCAGCATTTCCTGCGCATGGAGGGAAAGGAAACTTTTAAGAATGCCGTCCAGGCAATGTATAACGCGGCGCGGGAGGCGTTGCGCCGTTGTGAACTCGATATTGCAAAAATAAAATGCGTCATCCCGCATCAGGCAAATCGCCGGATCATTGACGCCGTGGGACAACGTCTGGGCGCGACGCCGGAACAGCTTTTCGTGAACCTTGACAAGTACGGCAACACCTCGGCCGCGTCGGTGGCCATCGCCCTGGACGAGGCCGTTTCGTCGGGAAGAATTCAAAGGGGCGATTTGATTTTGATGATGGTTTTTGGGGCGGGCCTGACCTGGGGGGCGGCGGTGATCGAATGGTAATGGCTAATTTGCTTAATTTTAAACGATAATTTGACGATTGTGGGGGGCGTGTTACCTTGATAAAGTTTTATGAGCGCCAAAAAATTTGAGAGTGGTGATGCTTTCCAGCAGCAAATCACCGTGGAAGGCCGGCAATCCCGTTTGGAACTGTCTTCGGAAGCAGTGGTCATTCACAAGAGCGGCATTGAATTCCGAAGCCCGACCCCATTCAATCCGTGGACGGAAATGACGGTTGCATTGCAGTCGCCGCGGGACGGCGGCCGGATTCAATGCAGCGGTGTGGTCATCGCCTGTTCCGGCAACAAACACACCGGTTACCAGGTTTCCCTCGTCTTCACGAGCATGTCCCGGCAGGCGCAATCCCGCTTGAACGTGATGGCGCGTTCGGGTTTGGGCCTGAGTTGAGCCCCGGCGGTTTTCGACGGTTTTAAATTTCACAACCGCTGTCGAGCTATGCCTGACCGCATGTCAGTTTCCTTGGATCGCCAATTCGTGCGCGCGTTCAGGACGTAATTTGCGACTTTTCCATTCGCCCCGATTCGTGTTTATTGAGGCTGGTTCGCGGGTAGAACCGCAATCAACCAAACTATGGCCATCCAACTTCGCGACCCTGCACAGTGCCGGTATGATCTGATCTCACTTGGCGAAATCATGCTCCGGCTTGATCCCGGTGAAGGCCGCATTCGTTGCGCCCGGGAATTCAAGGTTTGGGAGGGCGGCGGCGAATACAATGTCGCCCGCGGCCTGCGCCGGTGTTTTGGCCTGAAAACAGCCGTGTGCACGGCCTTCGCCGACAACGAAGTTGGAAGGTTGCTCGAAGATTTTATTTTGCAAGGCGGCGTGAGCCCCGAGTTCATCAAATGGATGCCGTTTGATGGCGTCGGCCGGGTGACGCGCAACGGTTTGAATTTTACCGAGCGCGGTTTTGGCGTGCGGGGTGCGGTGGGGGTTTCCGACCGCGGTCATGCGGCGGCAAGCCAGCTCAAGGCGGGTGACTTTGATTGGGACCATATTTTTGGCAAAGCCGGCGTCCGTTGGTTGCACACCGGCGGCATCTTCGCCGCGTTGAGCGACACCACGCCGCAATTGGTCATTGAGGCCGTCCGCAAAGCCAAACAATACGGCACCGTGGTCAGCTACGATTTGAATTACCGCCCGTCGCTCTGGAAATCCATCGGCGGCCAGAAACGGGCGCAGGAGGTGAACCGGGAAATTGCCGGATTTGTGGACGTGATGATCGGCAACGAGGAGGATTTCACCGCCTGCCTTGGTTTCCACGTTGAAGGCGCCGACGAGAACCTGTTGCAGATCGATGTGACGGCATTCAAAAAGATGATTGAAACGGCGGTGAAGGCGTTCCCGAATTTTCAGGCGACGGCGACAACCCTGCGGTCCGCCAAAACTGCAACGGTCAATGACTGGGCGGCCATTGCGTGGGTGAATGGCAAATTTTATGAGAGCCGGAAATATCCCGAGCTTGAGATCCTCGATCGCGTCGGTGGGGGGGACAGTTTTGCTTCCGGCTTCATTTACGGTTTGATGACCACCGGCGACCCGCAAAAGGCGGTGGAGTATGGCGCGGCCCACGGCGCACTGGCCATGACCACGCCGGGGGATACAAGCATGGCTTCGAAGGAAGAAGTTGAAAAATTGATGAAAGGCGGCGGCGCGCGCGTACAAAGGTAATCCCTGCCTGATATTGGCAGGGAACGGTTCAGGTGGCCTTCAACTGTGTGATAAGTGTCTGCAACGAAGCCTTGGCGTCGCCGAAGAGCATCCGGGTGTTGTCCTTGTAGAAAAGATGGTTTTCAATCCCGGCAAAACCCGCGGCCATCGAGCGTTTCATCACGATGACGGTCTTGCAACGGTCGGCCTCGATGATGGGCATGCCGTAAATCGGGCTGCTCTTTTCCTCGCGCGCGGCAGGGTTCACGACATCGTTGGCGCCGATGACCAGGCACACATCCACGCGGTCCATCGTGGGATTGATGGCTTCCATTTCACAGAGCTGGTCGTAAGGCACATTCGCCTCGGCCAGCAGGACGTTCATGTGACCGGGCATGCGTCCGGCCACAGGATGAATGGCAAACTGCACTTCGACACCACGTTTGCCGAGCTCATCGGAAAGCTCTCGCACCTGATGTTGTGCCTGGGCCACCGCCATGCCGTAACCGGGAACGACCACGACCCGCTGGGCATAGGCCAGCAGCAATGCGGCTTCGTCGGCCTGGATTGGTTTTACGGTCTTCCCGGCGAGGTCGCCTGTGCCGGCCTTTCCGCCGCCGCCACTGGAACCAAATGCGCCGAAAAGAACATTGGTGACCGGCCGGTTCATGGCCTTGCACATCAGCAAGGTCAACAGCGTGCCGGAGGAGCCCACGAGGGTGCCCGCGACAACCATGGCCAGGTTGTTGATGGCAAAACCATCCGCCGCCACGGCGAGACCCGTAAAGGAATTCAACAGTGAGATGACCACCGGCATGTCCGCTCCGCCGATGGGCATGACCATGGCGATGCCGAAGAACAGCGCGAGCGAGAACATGACGATGAACTCGGTAACGGCGTTCCCGCCGGTGGCGTTGAACGTCAGCCAGCCACATAGCCCCAGAATGACCAGCAAAATCAGGCCATTGAGAATATTCTGGCCGGGAAACGTATGCGGTCTTTCAAATTTTCCCTCCAGTTTGAGATACGCAATGATGCTGCCGGAAAACGAGAGCGAGCCGATAAGCGTGGCGAAAAGCATCGACCCCGCGATGAAGGTTGTAATGAATTCGTGATCGGGCTTGATGAATTCCAGGCTTGCTACCAACGCCGCCGCGCCGCCGCCCAAGCCATTGAACAACGCGACCATCTGTGGCATCGCCGTCATTTTCACTGAATATGCCCCCGCGGCGCCGATGATGAGACCGATGACCGTGCCGATGGCGATCAGCGTGTAATTCAGGTTCCAGCCCTGTGACCAGACATAATCGCCGGTGGGTTTGTGCAGGGCCAGCAGGGCCACCAACATGCCAAAGGCGGCCACCAGATTGCCGTACCGCGCCGTTTTCGGCGAACTTAAGAACTTGATGCCGACGATGAATAAAACCGCAACGCCAATGATGATGAGGGCAATGGTCGGGTTCATTATTTCTTTTTCTTGAACATTTGAAGCATGCGGTCGGTGACCATGAAGCCGCCAAAGACATTGGCCGAACCGAAAACGACCGCGACGAAACCAAGAACCCGGGCCAGCGGAGTGGCCGCGTCCGCCAGCACCAGAATTCCGCCGAACAAAATGATGCCGTGAATCGCGTTGGTGCCGGACATCAACGGCGTGTGCAGCATGGAAGGCACCTTGGAGATGACCTCAAAGCCCAAAAAAACGGCGAGGATGAAAATAAACAGGACGTTCGTATCCATAAAATCTAGCTGGGTTTGGCGATGAGTTTCTCGTTGACGATCTTGCCGCCGTGGGTGATGAGGCAGCCCTTGATGATTTCATCGTCGAGTTTAAGAATGAAATTTTTGTTCTGCTTGTCCCAGAATTCCTCGACCAGGTTCGCCAGGTTTGCCGCATAAACCTGGCTCGCGTGCAGTGGAGCGCGGCCGGGAAGATTCGCGATGCCGACAATCTTCACGCCGTGGCGATCGGTCACCTGGTCGTAAACCACGCCTTCGACGTTGCCACCGGTCTCCACCGCGAGGTCCACCACGACGCTGCCGGGCTTCATGGCATTGAGCATGTCGGCGGTGACCAGGATCGGCGCGCGGCGGCCGAACACCTGCGCGGCGGTGATGACAATGTCGGAATCACCGCAGGTTTTCCTCATCGCGTCGCGCTGCTTCTGGATCTGTTCCTCGGTCAGTGCCTTGGCGTAGCCGTCCTTGGTCTGGCCGGTTTCGCCGATATCAATCTTGAGAAACTGCGCGCCCAGCGACTTGACCTGTTCCTCGACGACGGGCCGGGTGTCGTAGGCGGTGACCTTGGCGCCCAGCCGTTTGGCGGTGGCAATCGCCTGCAGACCCGCGACGCCAACGCCGATGATGAACACCTTGGCCGGCAGGATCGTGCCCGCCGCCGTCGTCATCATCGGAAAAATCTTGTTGGCGTAGCGCGCGGCGAGAATGACCGCCTCGTAACCGCCAAGATTCGCCTGCGACGACAACACGTCCATTTTTTGCGCCCGCGTGGTGCGCGGGATGAATTCCATGCTGATGGCGCTGATGCCGTGTTCCGCCAGCTTCTGGACCAAATCCTTTTCATTGAACGGGTCGAGCAGGCTGGCATGGATGGACCCGGACTTGAGCAGCGCGATTTCCTCCGCCGGCGGTTTGCGCAGGCGCAAGACCAGATCACCGGAACCCAACAATGCCTTGCGGTCGCCGGTCAGGGTGGCCCCGGCCTTGGTGTAGGCGTCGTCGGCAAAACCCGCGGCGAGGCCGAGGCCCGCCTCGATTTCCACCTGCGCGCCGAGTTTGACGAGTTTGGCGGTGCTATCCGGTGTCAACGGCGCGCGGGTCTCGCCCGGCTGTGTTTCCTTGGGGACGGAAATTTTCATTTCAATAAAACAGAATGCCGGAAATTATCACAACTCATTAAGGCGGCGCAATGGCAAAGCCCGATGAAAAGGCCGGATTTCCCCGGAGATTTCGTCTGTTTTTCTAGCGCTGAATGCGGGCGGAGCCGCCTTGGGCAAAGGCCCTGACCTGGTCCACGGTCGCCATGGTTGTGTCGCCGGGATACGTGGTCAACAATGCGCCGTGGGCCCAGCCCAGGTTTACGGATTCCTGCGGGGATTCACCGGTGAGCAGCCCGTAAAAGAGGCCGGAAGCGAATCCATCGCCACCGCCGACGCGGTCATAGACGTCGAGTTCGCAGGTGGGCGAGGTATATGTCTTGCCGCCTATCCACGCCACGGCGCCCCAGCTGTGGCGATTGGTTGAATGGACTTCGCGCAACGTGGTGGCCACCGCCTTGACCTTCGGGAAATGCTTCATCACGGAGCCAATCATCCCGATGAACACGCTCGGATCGAGCTTGGATTTGGCCGTTACGTCCGGCCCTTTCAAGCCGAGTCCCTTTTGCAGGTCTTCTTCATTGCCCACCAGGATGTCCACGTGCTCGACAATGCCTTTCATCACGGACAACGCCTTCTGCTGGCCGCCCCAGATGTCCCAGAGTTTCTGGCGGAAATTCAAATCAAACGACGTCACCGCGCCGGCGGCTTTGGCGGCCCGCATGGCTTCGATGATCAATTGCCCGGTGGTCTCGGACAACGACGCGAAGATGCCGCCGCTGTGGAACCAACGCACGCCCGCGCCAAAGATGCCCTTCCAGTCGAAGTCGCCGGGTTTGAGCATGGCGCCGGCTTCATTGCTGCGGTTGTAAAACACCACCGGGGCGCGCACACCCTGGCCCCGGTCACTGTACACCGTCGCATGGTTCGGCCCGCGCACGCCGTCGTGCCTGAATTTCTTGTAAAACGGTTTCACGCCCATCGCCTTGACCCGTTCGGCGATGAGGTCCCCAAGGGGATATTCCACGAGCGCCGAGGCAATGCCGGTGTTCAGGCCGAAGCCGTCGGACAGGTTGGCGGCGCAGTTGAATTCACCGCCGCTGACGTGGATCTGGCATTCCGTGGCCTTGCGGAACGGGACGATGCCGGTATCGAGGCGGTTGACGAGGGCGCCGAGGGACAAAAAGTCCAGGGCGCCATTTTTGGGAATAATCAAACTTTTGCTCATGGTGTTGCTGGTAATGGTCAAAACGTTGGCCGCCTGACTTTCCGGACAGAATTCCAGAATGGCCGGGCGGAGCAAGGCGGTTCTTTTTTAATATTTTGCAAAACGGTTTTGTTTTTCTGCAAAAAGCAGGCAAAAATAAGAACGGCGGGCGAAAACCTCTTTACAATCCGTCTGCCGTTGGGGAGATTCTGGAAGTTTTCAGGCGGGATCAAGCCAGACTGAAATCCGTTGGCACTTAAAGACGGTGACATTGTCTCAACCCGTCGCCAGCCAGCCGCAGAAGTTTGAGACCGGTTGCACGTATGTTGTATTTTGAGCGCGGTTCGGTTGCCGACAAGCTGTCTTTGGACGACTTGCGGAAAGGACTGTCTCATGCCCTCGACCGGCTTGGACCCCGCCAGCGGGTGCTGGTCGTCCCTCCGGATTTTACCCGGTTTCATTCCCACGCGGGGGTGTTGACGAAACTCATTTATGATTACTATGGGGACCGTTTGACGGATGTTTTGCCCGCGCTGGGCACGCATACGCCAATGACCCCGGCTCAAATCGCCGAAATGTACGCGGGCGTGCCGGACAACCTGTTCCGGGTGCATAACTGGCGCACGGGCATCACCACCGTGGGCGAAGTGCCGGGGGAATTTGTGAAGAAGGTCTCGGACGGCGCGGTGGATTTCCCGTGGCCGGCGCAACTGGCCAATCTCACCTGGACCGGAAAGCATGATTTGATCCTGTCCGTCGGCCAGGTCGTTCCGCACGAAGTTGTCGGCATGGCCAGTTACAACAAGAACATCTTTGTGGGCACCGGCGGCCCGGAAAGCATCAACAAAAGCCATTTCATCGGCGCGGCTTACGGCATGGAACGGATGATGGGGTGCTCGGACACGCCGGTGCGGCGCGTCCTCAATTATGCCTCTGAACATTTTACCCGGCACCTGCCCATCGTCTATGTGCACACGGTGGTGGGACGCGCCGACGACGGCAAGCTGTGCGTGCGCGGCCTTTACATCAGCGACGACATTTCCGGTTTTGACAAGGGGGCGGCGCTCTCGCTCAAGGTCAACTTCGAGATGCTGGACGCGCCGTTGAAAAAAGCGGTGGTTTTTCTGAATCCCTCCGAGTTCAAGAGCACGTGGCTGGGGAACAAAAGCATCTACCGAACCCGCATGGCCATGGCGGATGGCGGCGAATTGATTGTGCTCGCGCCCGGCCTGAAGGAATTCGGTGAGGACCAGGAAATCGACCGGCTCATCCGCAAATACGGCTATCGCGGCACCCCCGCGACCCTGGCGGCGGTGAAGGCCAATCCCGAGCTGCAAAACAATCTCAGCGCGGCGGCGCATTTCATTCACGGTTCCTCCGAGGGCCGGTTCAACATCACCTATTGCCCCGGCCACCTCACGCGTCAGGAAATCGAAGGTGTTCATTTCCAGTACGCCGACTTGAAACAAATGACGCAACGTTACGACCCGGCCCGGCTCAAGGACGGCTGGAATACGCTGGCTGACGGCGAAAAAATCTTTTACATCTCGAACCCGGCGCTCGGTTTATGGGCGTATCGGGGGCGATTCCAAGGCTGATCAAACTCAAAATTATAATTATATGAAAAAACCGGCGGATTTATTCTCACTCCAGGGCAAGGTGGCGCTGGTCATTGGCGGGACGGGCGAATTGTGCGGCGCGATGGCCGAAGGTTTTGCGCAGGCGGGCGCCCTGGTGGCGCTCGTCGGGCGCGATGCCGCCAAGGCCAAAACGCGCCTCGACAAAATCACCCAGGCCGGCGGCCAGGCTGATTTTTTCCCCTGCGACACAACGTCCAAGGCGGGATTGGAAAAACTTTTGACCGCCGTGCTCGCCCGGTTTGGCCGCGTGGATGTCCTGGTCAACGGCGCGGGCGTGAATTCCCCAACGCCTTTTCTCGACATTGCTGAAGAGGAGTTTGACCGGATCATAACGGTGAATTTGAAGGGGCTGATGCTGGCGTGCCAGATTTTTGGCCGGCACATGCTCGAGCGCGGCTCCGGCAGCATCATCAACATCGGTTCAGCCTCCGGGCTTTTGCCGCTGTCGCGCGTATTCACCTACTCGGCGTCGAAGGCCGCCGTGCACAACCTGTCCAAAAACCTCGCGCGCGAATGGGCGACCAAGGGCGTGCGGGTGAATATTCTGGTGCCGGGATTTTTCCCGGCGGAACAAAACCGCAAGGTGCTCACCCCGGAACGCGTCACCACGATCATGGCCAAGACGCCGATGAAACGTTTCGGCGAGGCGCCTGAGTTGGTCGGTGCGGCCTTGCTGCTGGCGTCGGATGCGGGCAGTTTTATGACCGGAACGGAGCTGGTAGTGGACGGCGGGTTCGCCGCCTTCAGCGGAGTTTGAACCGCCGTTGTTACCGTGGAATGAATTCTTATGGAACCAAAAGCTGATCTGGCACTCATCGGTCTGGCCGTCATGGGCCAGAATCTCATTTTAAACATGAACGATCACGGCTTCACCGTCGTGGCCTACAACCGCACGGTGGAAAAGGTGGACCACTTTCTGGCCAACGAAGCCAAAGGCACCCAGGTGCTCGGCGCGCATTCGATTCCGGAAATGGTGGCCCAACTCAAGCGCCCGCGCCGCGTGATGATGCTCGTCAAAGCCGGCAAGCCGGTGGACGAATTCATCGAACAGCTTCTCCCCCATCTCGAAGCCGGTGACATCATCATTGATGGCGGCAACTCGCTGTTCGAGGATACCGTCCGCCGCGCCAAATACGTCGAAAGCAAAGGCCTGCTTTACGTCGGCACCGGCGTGAGCGGTGGCGAAGAAGGCGCGCGTCACGGTCCCAGCATCATGCCCGGCGGCTCACCGGCCGCGTGGCCGCACGTGAAAGACATATTCCAGGGCGTTGCCGCGAAGGTGGATGGCGCGCCCTGTTGCGATTGGGTGGGCGAAGGCGGTGCGGGCCATTATGTGAAGATGGTCCACAACGGCATCGAATACGGCGACATGCAGCTCATCGGCGAGGCTTACAATATTTTGAAGAGCGGCCTCGGCTTGAGCGCGCCGGAAATGCAGGCGGTTTTCGCCGAATGGAACCAGGGCGAACTGGACAGTTATCTCATTGAAATCAGCCGTGACATTCTCGGCTTCAACGACACCGACGGCACGCCGCTGGTGGACAAGATCCTCGACACGGCCGGCCAGAAAGGCACCGGCAAATGGACGGTGGTGAACTCGCAGGATCTTGGCATTCCGATCACGCTCATTGCCGAGGCGGTTTATTCCCGTTGCGTTTCGGCGTTGAAGGACGAACGCGTCAAGGCCGCGAAAAGGCTGAAAGGTCCGCGGCCGGCACTGGGCCTTGCCAAAAATGCAGAAAAGAAGAAGAAATTCATCGACGACATCCGCGACGCGCTCTACGCCTCAAAGATCGTCAGCTATGCGCAGGGATATATGCTCATGCGCGCGGCGGCGGGGGAATATAAATGGAACCTCAATTACGGCGGCATCGCGCTCATGTGGCGCGGGGGTTGCATCATCCGCTCGCGTTTCCTCGGCAAGATCAAGGAAGCCTACGACAAGAACCCGAAGCTCATGAACCTGATGCTCGACGATTATTTCCGCGGCGAGATCAAGCGCTGCCAGAAGGGCTGGCGCAACGTGGTCGCGACGGCGGCCAAGAAGGGCATTCCGGTTCCCGCGTTCAGCACGGCGCTCGCGTTTTACGATCAATACCGCAGCGAACGTCTGCCGGCAAACCTGTTGCAGGCGCAGCGTGATTATTTTGGCGCACACACCTACGAGCGCGTGGACAAGCCGCGCGGCGAATTCTTCCACACCAACTGGACCGGCCGCGGCGGCACAACCTCATCAAGCACTTACACGGTGTGACCAGACCTGGAAGCAAAGCCCGTTGAAGCAGGCGCTTCAACGGGCTTTTTTCGATCCTGGCCGGCTTTACAAATCGCTGATCGGTTTGTGCCGGGGCACCAGCAATTTCATTCCGGCCCAGGCGATCAAATAGCTCAAGGCGCAGATGACAAACATGATGCGGTAGGCGGTCTGCGGAGTTTGCTTGTAAGTGTCGGTGAGCGTGCCGGCTACCAACTGCACGATGACACCGCCCAAGCCGCCCGCCATGGCTCCAATGCCGGTGACCGAACCGACGGCGGTCTTGGGGAACATGTCGGAAACCGTCGTGAAGAGATTCGCCGACCAGGCCTGATGGGCGGCCGCCCCGATGCAGATGACCGCCATGGCATATATTTTTGCCATGTCGCCAAAATGGCTGACGTTGCCAAAATATTGCGTGGTGAGCACGGCCAGCGGACACAGCGCGATAATAAACATGGCCGTCATGCGGGCCCGGTAAACGGGCATGCCCCGTTTCATGAGCGTCATCGGGATGCTGCCGCCATAAACGCTGCCGATGATCGAAACGCCGTAAACAATGAACGTCGGCCACATGGTGTCGTGGATGGGCATATTAAACTGTTTCACCAGATAGTCGGGCAGCCAGAAAAGATAAAACCACCAGACGCCGTCGGTCATCAATTTGCCCACAAAAAAGGACCACGTCTGGCGATGCCCCAGCAAACCAGGGCTGCCGACATGGCCAAATTTGTCCGGACCGGGAAGACCGGCATTGAATCCGGCGATTACCATGGCGGTGAGCGCCAGGGCCACCGGCACAAAATAGATTTTATTTTCAAATCCCAGGACAATCACCGAGACAAAACCGGCCACCACGGGGAGGAGATAAGTCAGCGCCAGCCAGCCGGATTTGTTCAGGTCGTGCCAGCGCCTTGCATGCAAGGCCGCGCTGGCAACCATCGCTACCGTCACCGTCACGGCAAAGAATGTCAGTGATGGTTTGTTCTGAAGTACGCCTGGGCCAACAATTTTCTCAGTGATGAAATAGATGAAGACACACAGGATGTGAATCATGATGGTCATCCCCCAAAAAGCGGAGCGCGGCACGCGGCCGGCGAAGGAAAATAAATTGGTGCCCGGCTTTTTGGCCGGTTTTTCCGGAGGCTGGGCTTCATCCTTGTCACTGTGGATGTAGTCATATTCCGCCTGCGACAGGCGTTTGCTTTTGCCGGGCGTGTCGTAGAGCCAGAACCAGAAAATCAGCCAGATGAACCCGACGGCGCCGGTGAGAATGAAGGCCATTTTCCAGCCTTTTTCGTTCCCGAAATAAACGAGGCACCAGGGAACGAAAAGGGCGGCAATCATGGCCCCGAAGTTGGAGCCGCTGTTAAAGATGCCGGTGGCCAGGGCCCGTTCGCGCTTGGGGAACCATTCGGCCACGGTCTTGATGGAGGCCGGGAAGTTGCCGGCTTCGCCAATCCCAAACGCGCTGCGAACCAAAACGTGCATGGCGACCAACCGTCCGACAAAAGCGTTGAGAATGCCGAACACCGACCAGACAATCAGGGAAAGGGCCAGGCCCATTTTGGTGCCGATCTTGTCAATGACCCAGCCGGCCAGAATCGTCATGCCCGCATAAAAACCGGTGAAGAAGGCGGTCAGATGAGAGAAGTCGGTGTTGGACCAGCCAAACCCGCCCGCTTCCGCCGGCGTGCAAAAAAATTCCTTCAAGTAGCTGATGACCTGCCGGTCCATGTAGTTGACCGTCGTGGAAAAAAACAGCAGCGCGCAAATGATCCAGCGGAAATTGCTCAAAGCGGGACGGTTCGAACTTGGGGAATGCATAGCGCAGGGACTTTTTATCCAAAAACGAGCCGGGCGACAAGTGTTGAAATCCGACTTTACAAACCGGCGGCCTTTATGTAACGCTCCTCCATTATGTGGAAAAAATTCCTGCCCGTTTTATCGGTGTTATTGCTGACCGGTTGTGCCTCGACGTTTACCCGCCTGACGCCGTTGCAGCAGCCGCGCAATTCCAACAACATGTATCCGGTCGAAGTGGCCTTTAATTCCAAGCAACAGTCGCTGCGTTGGGAAACCATCCAGCCTTTTGTCCTCGTCAACGGCGAGCTATATCCCCTGCATCAGGTGCCCATCGTGAAAAATCGTTGGGAGGGCTTCGTGCAGGTGCTGCCGGGGGTAAACGCCATCGACTATCGTTTCAAGTTCGACTACAAATACAACAATGTGGGAACGGAACCCAAGCCCAGCAGCGCATTTTCCCCGATGTACAAGCTGAAGATCGTTGATCAATGACCGGAAGGGGAGGGCTAATCAGGTTCCAAAACCATTTGGAGCGCGGACAATTTGTCCGCGCTTTTTTGTTGGGAAATGGGAAACCAGCAGACAGCCCTGCCCGTTGCGCGGGTGTGGACGCAGCGGCGGACATCCCTGCCACGGTCCAGATCACAACCCGTCAATGCCGGGGCCGGAGCAGAATGGCTTTTTTGTCCGTGCCATCCACCTCGACGCTGTGGGTTTCCACGTCGGGATCGTCTTTGATCGCCTGATGCACCACCCGCCGGTCAAATGCCGACATCGGCTCCAGTTCCACGGCGTCGCCCCAGCGCCGCACTTTTTCGGCGGCGTCCTTGGCCTTTTTTACCAGCGCCTCGCGCGCCTGGGCGCGATAGCCCCCCACGTCCACCATCACCTTCGGCGTATTGGCGTCCTGCTGGAAAAGCAGGCGGTTGGTGATGTATTGCAGGTCGGCCAGGGTCTGGCCCTGGCGGCCGATGAGCCGGCCGGCGTCGTCCGTCTTCACCTCGAGCAAAATGCCTTCTTCCAGTTTGTGTTCCTCGACCGTGGCGGGAAAGCCGAGGGAGGTTAAAATGGTTTCCAGGGTTTCTTTCGGTTGCATGGGCATAAATCGCAAAATCAACAATCGCTGTCCGCCTTCATTTTTTCTTTTTCGACGCCGGCGTCAATGGTGAAACCACGGCGGGTGCCGGGGGCTGGTTCATCTTGGTCAGTTTGGTTTGGAGGACGGTCAGCAAATTGTTGACCGTCCAGTACAGGGCCAGGCCGGAGGAGTAGCTGTAAAGGAACACCAGAATCATCAAGGGCATCCAGCGCATGATCTTTTGCTGGGCGGGGTCCATGCCCGGCGAGGCCGGGGTCAGATGCGATTGCCACAACATCGAGCCGCCCATCAGCAACGGCAGCAGGTTGAATGGAAAATGGGTGCCCGGAATCATGAACAGTGTGTCGGGTTTCGACAGGTCCGCGATCCACAGGAAATGCGCGCCGCGCAGTTCGATCGCACTCCGGATCATCATGAAAAAGCCGATGAACACGGGCATTTGTATGACCATCGGCAGGCAACCGCTCATGGGGCTGACCTTGTGCTTGCGATAAAGTTCCCACTGCTTTTGGGTGAACTTCTGCATGTCATCCTTGTACTTTTCCTTGAGCGCCTTCATTTCCGGCGCCAGCACCTGCATCCGCTTCATCGAACGCGTGCTCGCCGCCGTCAACGGCCAGAACAGCGCCTTGATGATCACGGTGATCAACACAATCGCCAGTCCGTAGCCGGCGCCAGTCACGTCGTGCAGCCAGTTCATCGCCAGCAACAACGCCTTCGCAAAGAACCCCGTGAATTTTCCGAATTGCATCACCAGGTCGGCCTGGTTTTGAAACTCCTCCCCGACGTGCGCCAGCAGGCGGTATTCCTTCGGTCCGGCAAAGAGGACTATTTGCCGTTCAAGCGACTGATGGGCCGCGAGCGTGGCGGTGGGATAAATGACCGCGGCCTGGATGCCTTGCAGCGCCGGCGTGCCGGGCATCGGCTCAACATTCGGGAACGGCGGCAGACCCACCGGGCGCGCCACCATTTGCGCTGCCGGTTCCTTGGGCATCGCCATCAATGCGAAAAACTGGTTGTGGGTGGCCGCCCAGACGACGTTGTTCGAGCCGGCCAGGAATTCCGAACGCGGCGAGCCGTGGTAGCAGCCAAAGCCCGACCCCGAAAACCATCCCAGCGACTGGTCCTGAATGCCCGTGCCGTTAAACCACATCGCCCCATCATTCACGGTGTAGCTGCTGTCATCCGGACCCATGGGCGTGGCGGTGCCAATGACCCATTCCTGCGCCGGCAAGGCGAGCGGTTGGGCCGAGGTGTTTTCCAGCCGCACGCTCGCTTTCACGAGGTAATTCGAACTGAGATGGAATTCCTTCACCAGTTGCAGGCCGTTCGTCAGGGATTTCTCCGCGTGAACGCCATCGGCGGTCTGGGTCAGAGTGAAATTGCCATCACCCACCAGGCTGGCATCCCCCAAAATCGCCAGCACCGGCATGGGTGCGCGCGTGTTCAACGAAGCCACGGTGTCGCTGACCGTTTTGGTCTTCTTCCAGCGCGGCGAGATGGTTTCGGGATAATCCAGCAGTTCCACCAGTTTCAAGCCGCCGCCGCGGGAAGTGAACGTGTAACGGGTGCGGGCATTGGTGAGCACCAGCAATTGCTCCGGCGCGTTGGTGTCAAAAATGGCAGCTGAAACCGGATTGAGTGCCGGGGAAACGGTGCTGGCATTGGTCGTGGCCGTATCCGTCGTGGTCGTGGTTGTGTTTACCGGCTGCGGTTGCGGTCGCGACGAAGCGTACTTCTGTTGCTCGACAAACCAGATGCCGAGCAGGACGACACAGAGTGTGACAACGATGATTCCAGTTCGATCCATGGGAAATTAAAAGGAATTTTCCGGCACGGCACCGGTTGCTGGCTTCTGCCTTCGGTGTTCGGCCGGGGGTGCCGGGTCATGCCCGCAATTACCCCATGGATGGCAGCGGCAGATCCGTTTCCATCCCAGCCAGCCGCCGGCCAGGACGCCGTGCTCCCGGACCGCCGCCATCGCATACTGTGAGCACGTGGGTGTGAAACGGCAGCCGCCGGCCGGCCCGAACAAAAAGGCCTGCGCGGGCGAAATTGTCCAGCGATACAAGCGAATGGCCAGGATCAAAATCGTGGCGGCGACCGGCAGACCGCCGGATTCTTGTTGAGAAATTGGAGAATGCGGCTTTCGGTTGAAAGCCGCTGTGCCCGTTTGGCAGACATCGCTCATTTTAATTTTTCAACAGGCCGGCGCGGTTCAGCACCGCCAGGAAATCCTTTTCCACCCCCGCAAAGTCGCGCCCGGCAATCGAGGCCCGCGCGACCAGCACCAGTTCAACCGGCTGGGACAATTCATGTTGGTGCTGCCGGAAACTTTCGCGGAGCAGGCGCCGTGCCCGGTTGCGGGCCACCGCGTTGCCAATCCGCTTGCTTGTGACCACGCCAAGTTTCGGCGACGTGCCGTCCGGCAGGCAATGCCAGTTGGCGATGAGGCAGCCCAGTGCCAGACGTTCGCCCTGCTGCCGCACCCGTGCGAAATCTCGGTTCTGGCCCAGTCGCAGGTCGCGGCCCAGTCGCAGGCGTTTCGGCGTTTCGGGCATGAGCGCGCGGGTTTTAAACCGGGGTCAGGCGTTTGCGGCCCACGCGGCGGCGGTTGGCCAGCGTGGCCCGGCCGCTCTTGGTGGATTTTCGGTTGAGAAATCCGTGTTGCCGTTTGCGGCGGATTTTTGACGGTTGATACTGGCGTTTCATAAATTAATCTGGCTTCCCTCCGGGTGAAAAACCGGAACGTGCGAGGATAGCCATGAAACGCCTCATGTCAAGGCGGGGTTGGCATCACTTCACGTTTAACTCGCGCTGGATGCCAAATTTCTCGATGCGTTTGCGCAGCGTCGCCCGGGTGATGCCGAGCAGTTTCGCGGCATGCACCTGGTTGTTGTTCGCCTCCTTGAGCGCCTGAATGACCAGTTCACGCTCAACAGCGGGAATCACCTTCAATTTCGGATCGCGCCGGGCCCACAGGAACAACTGCCGCGCGAGGGCCGCGGCATCGGTCGCCGCCGCCTCGCCGGCTGCGCCGGCCACCGGCGGCATGGCCGCGCTGCCCGTGCCTTGACCGGAGATCTCCGGCGGCAGATCGCTTTGGAGGATGGCGTCACTCTTGGCCATGACGTACGCGCGGCGGATGGCGTTCTCCAGTTCGCGCACGTTGCCCGGCCAGTGGTATTTTTCGAGCGT
>CAZKTW010000063.1:0-15925 GCA_964555775.1 uncultured Bifidobacteriaceae bacterium
CTGAATTCCAGTTCCGCCACCCGTTCCCAGCCAAAGCCGAAATCCGGCGAGTTGGACACGGACTGCCGGGCGGAAGCCAGCGCGGCCGACAATGAAATTCCCGACAGGGGGCGCGACTGTTCGTAGTAGGAATCCGCCAGGAATTCCGTGGCCAGTTGGGGAGAGAACACTGTTGAATCCGGCTGCCGCTTCACAGCGGCGATGAGCCGATGCAAAGCCCGGGCAACCCGTTGCGGGCGGCTGGAGGAATCGGTGGTGGACAGCGCAGCCAGCATTGTTCCGGCGGGTCCAACCTGTCCGGCGCCCAGCAGCAGGCCGGCATAATATACCCGCTCGGAATCGGAGCCGGGCTGCCTTCCAACCGGGTATTGGGCCAGCGCCATCAACAGATCGCCCGAACGATAGGCCTGGAGGGATCCGTCGAGGATTGTTTGCTCATCGGCCGTGAACGACAAATCGTTTGGATCAATCACCGCCGGGTAGTAAAAACACCATTGCAGGACGTTGTTGGCGATGAAGCCTGCGGTGCGGACAGGCGCCTTGCCCAGTTCGACGACGGCCTGTTCGCCGTTGGTCAACCGCAACATGTCCTGTTCGTTGCCGAACCGGACCTTGCCATCAATCACCGACAGGGTCGTGCGCTCTGTTTCATCCACGGCCATGACAAATTCCGTTCCCTCCACTCCGGCGACGGTGCCGCGGGTGATGACCCGGATGCGTCCGGGTTCGTCCCGATGGAAAAAGGAGATGATGCCCTGGAGCAGATGCAGTCCGCATTGCGCATCGGATGAATCCGGCGACAACACTTCGATCTCCGTCAAAGCGCCAAAGGACACCACGCTTCGATCGGACCAAAGGAGGGCCATCCGGCTGTTGGCGCCGGTGCGCAACCGGTCAAACGGGTGCAGGATCTGGTTGGTCTGTGCCGGCGTCCAGGTCTTGGAGGCGGCGGAAGTGAATTCCACCGTACCCTGAAATTCCATCATGCGGATTTCGTTCGTGGCAGCGCCGCCGGTCGCCGGCTGCGCACCAGCCATCCCGACGCAGGTCAAGGCACCCAACCAAATTGCAGCCAGCAAACAGCCGCACCCGACTTTAGGAAAGCAGTTCAAGCGTGTTAACCCATTTACGCGTCCGATTGGCCATCAGATAAGTATAAGCAGATAACCTGATTTTTCTCAACCTTTTTTGGTGGGAATGCGTATTTTATTGCCAATGACCGTTCAAAAGCTGCATTACTTGCCAAATGGCAGAGCCAATGGATGAATTGATTCCGACGCGCGCAACGTTGATCCAACGCCTCAAAAACTGGCAGGATCAGTCGAGTTGGCAGGAATTTTTCGACACCTACTGGAAACTCATCTACGGCGTCGCCCTCAAGGGCGGCCTGACCGCGGCCGAGGCGCAGGATGTGGTGCAGGAAACGATGGTCTCGGTCGCCAAACACATGCCCAGCTTCAAATATGACCCGGCGCTGGGCTCCTTCAAAACCTGGCTGCTCAACATGACCCGCTGGCGGATCACCGACCAGCTCCGCAAACGCGGGCCTTTCGCCGCCAGCCACCTGGCCGAAGACACTGCCACCGGCACCCGTACGGTGGATAAAGTGGTCGATCCCGCAAGCCAGGATTTGGACGTATTGTGGAACACGGAATGGGAAAAGAACCTGCTGGATGCGGCCATGGCAAAAGTCAAACGCCGGCTCGATCCGCAAAAATATCAAATGTTCGATTTGTATGTGAACAAGGAATGGGCGCCCGAAAAAGTCGCGGCCACCTTCGGGGTTTCCGTTGACCAGGTCTATCTGGCCAAGCACCGGACCATGGAATTGATCAAGGAAGAAGTCAAAAAGCTGGAACAGAAAATAATCTGATCAGGCGGCGGGAACTTTTTTGCGCCGGGATTTGCGGCAATGGTTTCAGCCCGGACGGTTTCAATCTTCCTGCGCCGGCGGGTTTTCCCATTCCGGATAGACCTCCGCCTTGAGCTGGCCGCGACGGATCAGTTCCTGCAGGTCGCGGATGATCGTGCGGCGGGCCACGTTGAACTGGCGGGCGAGGGCGGAGATGTTGGGGCGTTCCTTCGATTTTCCCAACCGGTCCAGCAAATGGTTCTGCCGGGCAAGCCGGTCCGTGGAACGGCTGAACAATTCCTGCGCATCCACGCGATGCGAACGTTCCAACGCTTCAAACTGCCGGACCACCTCGGGTTCCCCGCACTCCTGCAACGCGGTTTCCACCGCGCGCCGGAGGGCGTGGACATCCACCGGCTTGGGCAGGCAGTAGTGCGCCCGCCGCGGGCCCGACAAGGCCGCCATCTGCTGGCGCACCTCCAACGCGCCGGACACCACGATGACGGGCACATGTGGCAACACTTCCTTGAACCCGGGCAGGAAATCCAGCCCCAGTTCGCCTTCCGCCAGAACATGATCGAGGAGGAGGATGTCCGGGGGTTGCTGCGGGATGCGCGCCAGCGCCTCGGTGCCGTTCTTTACGCGGATCAACCGGTACTTCGCCAGCGCTTCCTCGTAAATTTCAAACTGAAGATCGTCGTCTTCAACTATCAGAATGGTAGGTGGGTTCATAGGAATGAGAAAAAACAGTCAATGGTTCATGCCTTCGCCTCCAGCGGCGCATCCGGTGCCGGCAGGATGAGCGTGAACGTGCTACCCTGGCCAACCATGGATTCCACGGCGATGCCGGCCCCCATTTTTTTGGCCAGTTCATATGCCATTGAAAGGCCCAGGCCCGTGCCCCGCCGGGTGGAGAGCGCCTTGGTGGTGAAAAATGGCTCAAAGATGCGCGGCAGGTTTTCCGGCGAAATACCGCTGCCAAAATCGCGCACGGAAACCGCGACCTGGACGGCTGACGCTGCCGGCGCCAGCACCAGGCGGGCGGGCAACCGCTCCAGTTTTTGCGTGGCGAGGATGATCTTTTTGTGCGCAGCCATGGACTCGGCGCCGTTGAAGATGAAGTTCAGCAGGATCTGCTGGATCAAATTTTTCGAGGCCCACACTTCGGGCAGGTCCGGTGCCGGTTTAAATTTCACCTCCACTTCGCGCAGGAAACGGTCCCCGAGCAGCTTGAGGGTGTCGGTCGCGACGGCGTTGAGGTCGCAACGGCCGGGCTGTTCGTCCGAGCCACCACTAAAGCCGAGCATGGCATTCACAATGCCCGCGCCCTGTTCCACGACGGTCTTGATGCGGTCCACCCGGAGGCGGATTTTCTGTGGATTATCCGGATTCTCCTCGATGAGCTGGGCGGAACCTTTGATGATGGAGAGAATGTTGTTAAAATCGTGCGCGACGCCGGCGGCGAGCGTGCCCAGCGCTTTCATTTTTTGGCTCTGGAGCAGTTCCCGGCTGGCGATTTCGAGTTCGCGGGTGCGCTCGGTAACCTTGCTTTCCACCTCGGCGTAGCTGCGCAGCAGCCGCCGATGCCGATTGAACGCCAGCGCCGCGAAAAACATGGCCAGGGCGGCACCGGCCAGGGCGATGAGGACCAGCCGGACTTCCCGGTACCATGGCACGGTCACCAGAAATTCAACCAACGCCGGTTTGGGATCAATGTTCCCATTGCGATCCATGGTGCGCGCCTGACACACGTGCCGTCCGGCCGACAGGTCGTAAAAGGAAAAGTTGTGCGTCTCGGTGAAGGGGGACCAGTCGCGGTAATCCAGTTTGTAGGAATAGAGCAACCGGTCCCGGGCGGTGAATTTCCATTTGTCCTGACCGTTGAAGGTGAGCGAAAGGGGCTCGCCCTCGCGAACGCGCAGTTCCCGGTCGGCCGGCTCCTCGACGAACGTGCGCGGCGGATCCGGGTCGGCTTCAGGATGGTACCGGCTCAACCCATGGGGCGTGCCGGCCCAGATGATTCCCAACTGATCTTCAAAAACCTCATGCACCGCGGCGTCGGGCAGTCCGTCTTGCCGGCTGTTCTCGATCCAGGTTTTCTGAAAATAACGATGGACGCCGGCGTCGTCAGCCACCCAGACGCTGCCGTCGCGGGCACATTCGAGCGCATTGACATGATCGAAACCAGCATACACGGATGACCAGTCGTGCCCGTCGAATTCCCAAATCTTGTCCTGCGTGGCGCACCAAATCCGCCCGTCGGGGAGTTCCGTGAAGCAGAGGACCACGTCGGGCACGGTGCGGTAAGAAAGCGCGAACGTCCGCCATTTGTTCTCATGATACCAGGCCATTCCCTTTTCGCCGCTCAACCAGAGATCGCCGTTGCGCGCGGCGAACAGCGTGGAACAAACGCCGAGTGCATCCGGATCAAATGAGGACTCGGTCAGCGGCTGGTATTGAACCCCGTCAAACCGCTCGAAATAACAGGTGGTCCTTTTCCCGGTGGCTGCGTCGGCGTTCCAGCTTTGGACACCGAGACTGCCGTCGCGCAGCAAGCCCAGCGGCTTTACGTGCTGGAAGTCGTTCCGGAAGTGGAGGGCGGGGCCAAATGTACCTGTAACCGGGTCAAACCGGAACGGCTTTTCAATTGCGTCCAGCAACCAGCTCCCGTCTTTTAGCGGAAACAACGCGCGCACAGACTGCGCGTCGTGCGTCGCGGGTTCGGGTAAGGTGAATTCGCGGTGTGTTTCGCCTTGGAGCGAGTGCAGCCTGCCGTCGGCGACAAACCAAAGCCGGCCGGCATCGTCGCTTGCCAGGCAGTGCACCAGGGAATTGAGTTGCTGGAGCGGGCGCGGGCTGCGCCAGAGAGGCGGTGCGTAACGATACAAACCAGCGGAAGTGGCCAGCCAGAAGGTGCCCCCGGGTTCCATTGCCATGTCGTAATACCGGCGGGCGGAGATATCCTGATCCTCCGCCAACTTTGGTTCTCCCGGCGCCTGCCGAAACAGGGCATCCGCTGACATGATCCAGGATGCCTGGTTGCCGCTCCGCCACGCGCGCCGGATCTTTTCCACGCCGGCCGGCTGTGCCGTCCAGCCGGTGCCATCGAAACGCGCCACGACGGTTTGTCCGTCAACGATGGATTCGGCGATCACGGTGACACCGCCTTCGTCGTCCTCGCGCGGCTCGCGCAGGTTTTGGATCGGCAACGACTGTGGCGGGAGGTAATCACTCCAGGCGTATTTGAATTTCGATGCCTTGCCCAGGCCCCGCTCGCCGGCAATCCATACTCCGCCATCACGCGCGACAACCATGTCGGTGAATTTCCCAAGACGCGTCTGGTCACCCCGGAGCAACACCTGGGTTTGGGAATGTTCCGGATCTTCCCCGTTGAAATCCATCACCTGGTTGTCACCCAAAAACAGAACGTGACCCATACGGGCCGAATAGAGCGGCGCGAAGCTGTTGAATACCGTGGTAATTCCCGACACCGGTTGCGCCACCCAGGTGCCCGGTTTGGACTCCTGCAGCAGGCCAATCCCGGCGGTCACCCAGAGCTGGCCACCGGGGCTCTCGGAGACCGCTCCGACCGCTTCCGGCAAGGCGATCGACCTGACACCATACCCGTCCAACTCGGAGATGAAAGTGCGGTCGCGGTGGACAACCAGGACCTTGCCGTTCGGGGCGATTGACATGGCAACGCAAGCGGATTGGTGGAAACCATCGTCAACCCTGTAATTGCGCCAATAGGCAGCGCTCTGGCCGAGGCCTGCTTGTGCCAGCGCCAGAAAAGCTGTTCCCAGAAGACAAATGCGCCACCAAAACTTCATTTTCGCCAGTCCGTTCTTGAAATCACACCCATTATTCACTGGTGCCAGGAGGTGTGCAACCAAATGCACAGGGTGTGCGGTTAAACGCACAGTTCCCCAAGGCCAGGTTAAAGAGTAAGAAATAAGAGGAGAATTTGTGACGAACCAATGATGTTGACGACGCGCCATCAGAATCCCTTCATGCGATTCCTTGGCTCCTGCCCACGGCCGCCAAAGCTGGGGAACGGTTCTGGAGGCGCGTTTACCATGATCGAGCTGTTGGCCGTCATCGCGATCATCGCCATTCTGATGGCGTTGCTTCTGCCGGTGCTCTCGGCGGCCAAAGCCAGGGGAAAACAGACCTTCTGCCTGAACAATCTTCATCAATTCAACCTCGGCTTGCAGATGTATGCCGCCGATAACGCCGGTCGATTGGCCGAAAACCAACCCGGAAGTTTGAGTGATAATTCATGGGTCCACGGAGACATGCAAATCCCCGTCCAATCCACCAATCTTGATTTTCTGCGTCAGGGACGACTCTTCAGCTACATCGGCGAGCCGGCGGTTTACCGGTGTCCGGCCGACCCGTCACAAACCGGCGGCAAACCGCGTGTCCGGAGCTACTCCATGAACAGTTGGATGGGGAGCCGCTACATGGAAACCTTTTCCGGACAGACCAGGTACCGGACGTTTATGCAGGAGAGCGAACTCGCGATGGTCGGCCCGGCGGAAATCTGGGTAATGATCGACGAGCATGAACTGAGCATCGACGACGGCTGGTTTCAGGTGACGATGAACGACAGCCGGCCATTCGCCAGCTTCCCGGCCACCCGGCACCAGCGCGGTTACGTGTGGAATTTCGCCGACGGCCACGCGGCGTACTGCAAACTCCAGAATCCGGAGGCGCTCGCTTCCGGAAAACCAGTGAGTTCGAGAAATCCCGACTGGGTCCGGCTCAAGCACGCCACGACGAGCCGCTAAACTGCAGTTGAAACGTCAACCGGGGCGGCGAGGCGGCGTTTCCACACTCCCGGAAAACAGCAAGGTCAACTCTTCAGTTTCTTTTCCAGGATTTCGCCCGCCAGGGCCGGGTTCGCCTTGCCCTTGCTCAATTTCATCACCTGGCCCTTGAGGAAATTCAGCGCCGCGGCCTTGCCGGCCTTGAAATCAGCCACCGGGCCGGGATTCGCCGCAATCGCCTCGTCGCAGAATTTTTCAATCGCGCCGATGTCGCTCACCTGCGTCAGCCCCTTTTCCTGAAGGATTACAGTCGGTAATTTACCGGTCTCGAACATCAAAGGAAAAATAACTTGTTGCGCTGTGGAAATGTTCGCCGATTTATTATCGACCAAATTAACCAGCTCGACAATCGCACCAATTGGGAAATGCCTTACATCATCAGTTTGATCCAGAATCTCAATGGAAGTTTGTCTTTCTTTTCTTTTGGCAAATTCGGATCGCAGGTTATTAATGAACCAATTCGCCACCGATTTGATTTTCTTTATTCGTTGCTCGCCTTGTATTTCAGCAGGGATTTTTCTTATTTCCTGCTCAAAATCATCTCCTAACTTCACATCCCAAACGAACGTCTGGGAATCGGACGCCGGCAGTCCGTAATCCTTCATGAACCGTTGCTTGCGCGCCAGCGGCAGTTCCACCACGCGCGCTCTCACCTCCGCCAGCCACGCGTCCGTCGGCGCCTGCGGCATCAGGTCGGGATCGGGGAAATACCGGTAGTCATGCGCGTGCTCCTTGGTGCGCATCTCCTCGGTGATGCCCGCCACGTCGTCCCAGCGGCGCGTGGACTGGACCAGCTTGCCGCCTTTGGTCACCACCTCGATCTGGCGCGGGATTTCGTATTCCAGCGCGCGGCGCACGCCGGAAAAACTGTTCATGTTCTTGATTTCAATCTTCGCCCCGAGTTCCTTCGCCCCCTTGGGTCGCACACTCACGTTCACATCGCACCGCACCATGCCCTTTTCCATGTCGCAATCACTTACGCCGCCATAAACGAGGATGTCCTTGAGCGCGTTGAGATATTCATAAGCCATGTCGGCGCCGGTCAGGTCCGGCTCGGAAACGATTTCCATGAGCGGCACGCCGGCGCGGTTGAAATCCACGCCGCTGTTGCGCTCAAAATGCGAATTCTTGCCGACGTCCTCCTCCAGGTGCGCGCGGGTGATGCGCACGCGCGCCAGACCGCCGTTGAATTCAAACTCGACGTGGCCATTGGCCGTGGATGGCATGTCGTATTGCGTGATCTGGTAATTCTTCGGCATATCCGGATAGAAATAGCTTTTCCGGTCGAACTTGGCGAAACGGGGAATCTCACAGTTCAGCAGCAAACCGGTGAGCACCGTCAGCCGGAGCGCCTCGTCGTTGGGCACGGGCAGCACGCCGGGCAGGCCGAGGCAGACGGGACAGACGTTGGTGTTGGGCGGCGAGCCGAACACATTGGCGCAACCGCACCACATCTTCGATTTCGTCTTGAGCTGGACGTGGGTCTCCAGGCCGATGACTGCTTCGTATTCCATAAATCGCACCGGGATTAAACCACGTCTGCCGCAGTCCCGCAATGCGGGACGAGGCAGGCAGCGCATGGACTTTTCAGTCGTTTGGCCGAAGAAACCGTTTCGCTTTTTGGTGCCGGTTCATTATCCTGACTGCCATCGGTTTCAGAAAAGAATCGGCCCATGAAAATATTGATCATAGATGACGAGGAAAATATCCGCCGCACCACGGTGGTCGTGCTCGAAGCCATCGGGCACGAAACAGTGTGCGTGGAGAATGCCGCCGCCGCATTGAAACAGATGGAAAACGACTCGTTCGACATCGCGTTTCTGGATTTGAAATTGAGCGGGGACAGCGGTCTGGACCTGCTGCCCGAGTTGTTGAAACTCAATCCGCAGCTGGAAGTGATTGTGTTCACCGCCTACGCCTCGATTGAAACCGCGGTGGAGGCGATGCGGCGCGGCGCGGTGGATTACATTCCCAAACCCTTCACGCCCGAACAGATCCGGCAGGCGCTGGGCCGGTTGATCCAGGCCCGCAAACTCCGGGGCCGGGTGGCGGAACTGGAATCCCGGCTTTCGACCGAAGCCTTGTCGATGGACCTGACCACCAACGAACCAGCCATGCAAAGGGCGCTGGAACTGGCGTTCAAGGCCGCGGCAACTCCCGCCACGATCCTGCTGCTGGGGGAAAGCGGCACCGGAAAATCAGTGGTGGCCCGCGCGTTGCATGAAAACAGTCCGCAAAAGGAAAACGCCTTTGTCACCGTCAGTTGTCCCAGCCTGTCGCGGGAATTGCTGGAAAGCGAATTGTTCGGTCATGCCAAAGGCGCCTTCACCGGCGCGGTGAACGACAAGCTGGGCAAGGTCGCGCTGGCGAATGGCGGCACGCTGTTTCTGGATGAAATCGGGGAGCTGCCGCTGGAGATCCAACCCAAGCTGCTGCGTCTGCTGCAGGAAAAGGAATATGAGCGTGTCGGCGAAGCGAAAACACGCCATGCCCATGTGCGGGTGATTTCCGCCACGAACCGCAACCTCGAAAAGGCCGTCCAGGAAGGACGTTTCCGGGAGGATTTGTATTACCGGCTCCACGTCATTGCCGTCCAGATTCCGCCCTTGCGGGAACGCCCGCGCGACCTTCTGAAAATCGCGGAACGTTACCTGCAGTTTTTCTCCAAACAATGCGGCAAACGGCTCAATGGTTTTTCTCCCGAGGCGGAGGCGGTCCTCCAGCAATATACGTGGCCCGGCAATCTGCGGGAATTGCGCAACGTCATCGAACGGACCGTCATTCTGGCCGATACCGGTGAAATCAGCCGGATGGATCTGCCGGAAAAACTTTCCGAAGGCTCGCCGCTGTCACCGGCGCCGGGAGTGCAAATCGGCGCGCGGGTGTCATTGAAGGAAATCGAAACCGAGCATATCTCCCGGGTGATGAAGCAGGCGTCCACGATGAGTGAAGCCGCCAGGATTTTGGGTATCACCCGGGACACGCTGCACCGCAAGAAGAAGGAGATGTCCGGTGAACCGGAAGCTCCGGGTGGCTGACGTGGCCAAGCGTTATGTTGCGCACCCGCCTGTTTCTGTACCTGACGCCGTTCGTGGTCATTGTGCTGGCTGGGGGTGCTTATGCCATCATGCTCTTTGAGCGCCTGGCCAACACCGTGGATACCACCGTCACCAACAGTTACCAGAGCTTTGCCGCCGCCTCGGCAATGAGTCTGGCCCTCGCGGGAATGGATCGGGAGGTTTCCTGGGTGGTGGCCGGATCGGGCGGCGGCGAAAAAAACAATCTGTTGGTGTATCCCAAACGCAAAATTGACCGGAACGCCTTTTACCAAAACAAGCAGCGCTTCGATGAAAACCTGGATTTGCTTTTCAAGGTCAGCACCCTGCCCGGGGAAACGGCCCTCAGCCAGCAGGTGGCGACCAATTATCAGGCCTTCCTGAAGGCCGTGGACACCATCAGCACCTTCGATTCCCCGGAAAACCAGCGGCTGGTCTATGAACGGGACGTGGTTTCCAATGGCCAGATGATCAACCTGCTGCTGGAGAAAGTCCACGACCTCAATCACAAAGCCATCCTGGCCACCAGCCAGAACATCCGGGTCAACACCCGGGAGGTGACGCGATACATGATTTTCGGCACGGTCGTCGCCCTGTTGATTTCCGCCTATGCCGGTTATCAACTCAGCCGCTCGGTCCTGCAGCCGATTCAGTTGTTGACCCGGGCAACCCGTGAATTGGGAGAAGGCAAACTCGACCAGCCCGTGCCGGTGGGCACGCGGGACGAACTGGGGGAACTGGCGCTGGCCTTCAACAAAATGGCGGCCCAGCTCCAGGAATATCGCCAGAGCACCTCGGAGAAAATCGTCCGCCTGCATCGCACGATGGAAACCACGCTCGCGTCGTTTCCAGACCCCATCTTCGTCCTGAACCAGGAGGGGCGCATCGAATTGAAGAACCCGGCGGCGGACGGCCTGGTGTCCAGCCTCCAGTTGGAAGGCCGGTTGCCCGACCGATTGCAGGCCATCGCCCGAAACACCCTCGCCAGCGGTGAAAATTTTCTCCCCCACAGTTTCAAGGAAGCCATCACCTATCGCATCAACGGCCAGGACAAATTTTTCCTGCCGCGCATCCTGGCCATGCGCAGCAAGGAGGACGCGCTGCTGGGGGTGGCGGTGGTCTTGTACGACGTCACCCGCTTCCGCCTGCTGGACGCCACCAAAACCGACCTCGTCGCGACGGTCAGTCATGAATTGAAGAGTCCGTTGACCAGCGTACGGATGGTGCTGCACATCCTGCTCGAAAAAACCGTCGGGACGCTTACGCCCAAACAGGATGAACTGCTCTCGGCGGCCCGGAGCGACACCGAACGGCTGTTGCGGATTTTGAACGATCTGCTCGACCTTGCCCGGTTGGAGGAGGGCAATGCCGCACTGCGTCGCGAACCGGTTTCTCCGGCCGAATTGCTGACCGGGGCGGCGAAGGTAATGGCCGACAAGATTTCATCCAAGAATCTCCAGGTGGATTTCAAGGCGCGGCCGGATCTGCCCGCTGTTTCCGTGGACCGGCAGCGCATCAGCCATGTTTTCACCAACCTCATCTCCAATGCCGTCAAGTATTCGTCCCTCAACGGCAAAATTGTTCTGAGTGCCACGCCGGTCGCAGACAATGGGATCGAATTCAGGGTCACTGACCAGGGTCCGGGCATTCCGGCGGAATATCATACCCGGATTTTTGACCGTTTTTTCCGGGTGCCCGGCCAGACCAAGACCGGCGCCGGGCTGGGATTGTCCATCGCCCGGGAAATCACCATGTCGCATGGCGGCCGCATCGGGGTGCGAAGCCCGCCCGGTCAGGGCTGCACCTTTTACGTGGTTCTGCAAAGCGCGGTGTCCCCGCCCTCGTAATGGAAAATCGCGGCAAGGCCAGCCTTCTGATGATCTAGGGTTGTCCGGGTTTCGCTGACGACGGGCTCCGGCATTTCCATAGCCGCGCGAACACTTCATGTCAGCCAGGCAGTCCAACGTTCATTTTCGTTGCAATGCCTTGCTCTCCCCGATCGTCAATCGAGCGTTTGAAGTGGCTTGATTAATGAAATTTGCGTCGGCGAGCTTGTTCGGCTGAATGACGGGACAACCATGCTGCAATTGAAACATCAGCGTGCTATCGGCCTGACAGAATTGTGATTAAAAATTACCGGTGATTTCCCTAACCCGACTTGGCGGATTCGAGCGATTGAAGTTTACAAGTACCCGCAAATCAAGGCCTGCCTTTTCCAGGTCTTCACCACAGAGCCGGCATGGCCTGGAGTCTTTGGATGGGTGATTTTGGGTGGTGGTGGGCGCAACTGAACACTATCTTAATCCGAAACTGCAGTATCAAAGGATACAGCTATGCAAAAACGCAAACTAGGCAATCTGGAAGTCTCGACCATCGGGCTGGGTTGCATGAGCATGAGCTTTGGCTACGGCCCGGCGGGTGACAGGTGACGGGATTGGGAAAGCCAAGATGGAAGATCCTTCGTCGCCAAAGCTATGATGGTCGGGTTGAGGATGGAAGATGGCAAACTACCGGCGCAAGCCGGGCCTCACCATCAGGGGTTGGGATTAAACCAGAATCCCGGCTCCGATCCCCAGTAGAATCCGGATTCCTTGTCGCTGGCACCATACCCATAAAACTTGGATAAGGCACCGTATCTGACCAGGCGGGTTTCACCTCTATAAAACACAAAATCCACATGACCGCTTTTTCCGCCCGGCACCATCAGCGGGATCGTCAGGGGAATGGGAAAGATGGCAAGGTCGATGGCAATTCCGTGCCAGGCCCATTTGCCGGTCCGATAACGAAGGTAACTGGTGCCTTGTTCGCTGGGAGCACCCAAAAGGTTGATGATGTCATTGGTCGAAGGTGAGGACAACCGCACCAATTGATTGGTTGCATTAAGAGCACCTTCAGGCCTGGCTTGGCTAAACTCAAAGGCGGAAATGTTGCTGTCGGTCTGCCAATGGTGAACGCTGAAATCGTTGACATTTGCCCAGGCCACTTCTGCTTTGCCAGAACCTATCACCTCGATGCCTATAGCTGCGCAACCTGAGGTAAGTGCCAAAACCAGCACCAGCAGCATTCCTCTCACGGTCACCGGGCTCATAATGGGAGCGAGTTTGCGGTGGTGCGTTGGCGGCGTCAATACTACGCAAGTTTCTCCACTGCTGAGGTTTCTTGGCGCAGAACCCAGAAGCCGATGACGACCGGGCGGCTGACGGGTGACACGAAATTGGCTTTGGTCTTGCTTCTATTGGGAAATGACGATTACGAACGGAGTGCGGCCCAGGTGGATCTGGACTTCCATCATCGAGTCATCATCCGAATGAAAATCTCAAAGACGTCATTGCTGACAATTGTTTTCGGCATGGTGATCTCGCAGGCTGGCTGGCTGGTTGCCGGCATCGCTCTGCTGAGGGTCATTTACGTCGATAAATGGCATTTCATTTCCGAAAACCAGACAGCGTCGTTGGGACTTCTTGCCGGCATCAGCGCCCTGTTTTTGGGAGCAGGCGTCGCCAAAGGGTGGGCGCTCGCGCGTGCTTTGGAACGCGAAAAGGTCGTGCGCGGCCGATTGCTCAAAGTGGAAGCGGATAACTCGGGTGACGACACGCAATACCGGATGACCTTCACCTTTATCAATGCTGCGGGATCGCAGCAATCGCTGCTGGTCGAGCGACAGCGAAAAGATCTGGTGCCGGGCGACGAGGTCTCGGTTTTGTTCGATGAACGGACCGGGGAGGGATTGCTGGAACTTGACCTGCCCGGGGGAACAAAGTTCGCCAATTTTCAGGGGACCCAACCGATTGACCCAAAAGTCTTCCTGCGAATACTGGTTGTTCCGGTACTGGCACTCGCGCCGCTGTTGGGACTGGTGCCATCGGTGGCCGTGACCCTTCAGCATCTGGCGGCTTCGACGGAAATGCTGCTCGTTTGCGGCTGGAGCGTGGTCGTGCAAATCATCTGGATGTTCGCCAATCGCCGGTACTTCACGTTCAAAGCAACCAACATCGGCGGTGGCGGCGCGAAGCAAACCGAATCGGAAACAGTTCATCCGGCTCACTGAAAAACAGGGGAACATCGAACATTCAACATTTAACATCGAATCAAAGGGAACCGGTGTAGTGTTGGCGCCGTGCGCCAATCCCATCGAGCCGCCAGCCTTCGCTCCGAGCTTCGGCACGGCAGGCAGGCTCGACGCTACAACTGCAAACGGCGCGCACGGCTTGTCCCGCCATAACCAGGCGACGGCGGAAGTGACGCCCCCACCTTTGTGATCTTTGCGTCCTTTGCGGTTAAAACCAAGGCTATTCCTAGTCGCGGCCTGGCCAGATGAGACGTAGCGTCATCCATGCAAACCATCCCGGTACCAATCGTTGGCAGTCTGCGCCCGGAGTTCCGAAAGTTCGGATCCTCAGCGCACCTCCATGAAATCATCGCCAAGTTGAGGCAGGCGACGCACATTCCCGCGGGTTATCAGGATGAAACCGGTTTCCACTTTGGCGTTGAACAGCTGGAAAAAGAACACCGGTGACCGCCGGGGCGGGTAAAAATGCTGAAGGCTGAAATCAGAGGCCGATACCGGCCGGGCGCGGCCAGATAAACGGGGGAACTCCGATAAACTCTGATGAATCGCGAGTAGATCGCGAGCAGGCATCGAACATTCAACTCCAACTGGCTTCGCGAGCAGGCATCGAAGTTTCAGCCGGCACAGTCAGAATATTTTACAGAAGGTAACGAAGGGAACAAAGGGGGAAGCCTTTCCGGCCGAGCCGTCTCTCTTCATTTGCTCCTGTTAAAAGCTTTTTTGAACAGAAGGCCGCAGAGGAAACAGAGTTCTGTCGCCTCTCCCGGTCTTGGCCATGCCTCGACGCGGCAATCCGGGGCTTGATCTAATTCCCACTTTCTTTCGGACCTCCGGTCCTGGAGCGGGCATCCGGTCGGGTTACACCCCATGGCAACGAACGGGCCCATGCCATAACGTAAACGAACTTACCAAATCAATCATTCCATTATATGCACACACCCATCATTGACCGGAACCTGACCAAACAAGTCCCGCACAGCCCGCGTGAACGCACCGGCGGATTCGCCATCGCCGACCGCACCACGGATAAATGCCGCGCCAGCATGGCCGGAACGCTGGGCGAATATCATTACGACTGTCCGCTCGACAATGTGCTCTTCAGTTTCAAGGGCATCACCGGCGCGCAATTTAAAACCGCCGTTCAAGCCGCGAAAAATTATGAGGACGTCGGTGCCTGGCTGCTAGCCAACGGCACAAAGAAAACGCCGGCCGAAATCAAAGCCTGGTCGGATGAAGTGGAGGCCGGCAGAATGATGAAAAATCCTGAAAAGCGCGGTTATTTCGCCGAAGAGTGCAAGAAACTCGGTCTGGACCCGGAGAAGTCCAGCACGTTCGACTGGCTGGAAGCGGACGATCGCGCGAATTTCAAAAGCAAAGCCGCGTAATGTTTTGCCACCGGCCAGCCCCATGAAGACATGGTTCGCCGCGATGTTATTGGCCGCCTGTGTTCTCACCGGCTGCCAATCGCCAAAGGCCATGCCGTCGTCCGGGGACGATGCGTTGCTATCCACGCGGAACAATTGCTACAGTCTGCTCCATCAACTCCTGGAGGATCAAAAAGACGTCAGCCTGTTGCATTTCATCAAGTCGGAACATCCTGATGTCAAAAAATTGATCAAGAAAATTGCCACCACTTCCGCAACCGGAGCGACCCTGCTGGAGCTATTTGCCAGGGACGACCCTACGATCAAGCTGGACGACATCGGGCTGCCGCCGGGTGAGGTGGCCACGCGCGATGCGATTGCCTCAACCAAGGAGAAGGAATTGTTGAGCCAGACCGGCGACCGATTTGAACTGACCCTGCTTTTGACCCAGACCGAGGCCCTGAGTTATGGCTGGCATCTGGCGGTGGTCGCCAGCTTGTGCGAGCCGAATCCCGATCGTGCCCATGCGCTGGTTGGCATCGGTGTGGACATGGACAATCTTTATCACGAAGTATTTGCGCTGTTGCTGGCGAAAACCAGGGCAGCGGTCACGAATTCAACGGCTACGAACCCTGTCAGCCTCCCCGCAGCACCCGCTTTCACCAACTCCGTTTCAACCAATCAGGCTCTTATGATTGATCCCAGTTCCATGCCGGTTGACGCGGGCAAGGCCACCCTCACCATCGGCGCGCTCC
>CAZKTW010000064.1:0-15841 GCA_964555775.1 uncultured Bifidobacteriaceae bacterium
TAAAGCCGCTGGACATCCAGGCCGCCATCGGTTGCGTGCAGATGGAGAAATTGCCACAATTCATCCAAGCGCGAATCGACAATTGGGACTATTTGCGCCGGAATCTGGCCGATAGCACCAAGTTTTTCGAGTTCATGCTCCCTACGCACGCCACCGGCTGGACGCCAGATGGTTTCACCTGGGACACGTCGGGTCACCGCACCATTTGTTCCTGGTTCGGTTTCATGCTGCGGGTCAGGCCGGATGCGCCGTTCACCAAGTTAGCTCTCGCCCGGCACCTGGAGGAGAAGAAGATCGGCAACCGCATGCTCTTTGGCGGCAACCTCGTCCGCCAGCCGGTGCTGCAACAACTCCGGCAGGACCGGCCGGAAGCATTCCGCGTCGTTGGCAGCCTCGAAGGGGCGGACCAAATCATGAATGAGGTTCTCTTCATTGGCACGTATCCCGGTTTGACGCGGCTCATGCTGGATTACATGGTGGACACGATACAGGCTTTTGTGAAAAAATTCTGACGGTTCCCCATGGAAATCATTGCGACAGAATTGGCGGGCCTTCACGTAATCCGGCCGCGTGTTTTCGAGGACGCGCGCGGCAGTTTCGTGAAAACCTATCACGCGGAAATGCTCCGCGAAGCGGGTCTGGCATTTCAACCGCAGGAGGAATTTTTCTCCGTCTCGCGGCGAAACGTCATCCGCGGCATGCACCTTTTGATGCCCCCACACGCGCAAACACGCCTGGTCTATTGCATTTCCGGCAAAGTGCTCGACGTGGTCGTTGACTTGCGAAAAGCTTCACGCACACTTGGTCATGTGTTGACCCGGGAACTCAGCGCCACCAACCGGGAAATGCTTTTTATCCCGGAAGGTTTTGCCCACGGGTTCCTCACCCTTGATGAAAACAGCGTGATGGTCTATCTCGCCAGCCCGGTCCACTCCCCGCCTCACGACGCCGGCATCGCCTGGAATTCCATCGGTTTTCAATGGCCGGTGAAGGATCCGGTTCTTTCCGACCGCGATCTAAAATTTCCCGCGTTGTGCGATTTCCAATCTCCCTTCTGACCAGCATCATGAAAATCCTTTTTACCGGCGCAAGTTCATTCACGGGATTCTGGTTCATCAAAACCCTGGCCGCCGCCGGACACGAAATCGTATGCCCGGTCAGGGGCGATCTGGTGGATTACGCGGACCTGCGGTTGTGGCGGGTCGAACAATTGAAATCAATCTGCCAGTTCGTTCCTCAGGCGCCGTTTGGTTCGGAGAATTTTTCGAAAATAATCCGGGAAAACCGTTTCGACCTGCTTTGCCATCACGCGGCTGAAGTCAGAAATTATAAAAGCCCTGATTTTGACGCCCTCCGGGCACTTCAAAATAACACCTCGAACCTGCGCACCGTGCTTGCGGCCATGAAACCACGCGGATTAAAGGCGGTCGTTCTCACCGGCACGGTCTTCGAATCCGACGAAGGCACCGGCGACGAACCGCTCCGTGCGTTTTCGCCCTACGGCCTGTCGAAGGCCTTGACCTTCCAAGTTTTCCGATATTGCTGCCACGAAGCGGGTCTGGCGCTCGGCAAATTCGTCATTCCCAATCCATTTGGCCCCCTTGAGGAACCCCGCTTCACCGCTTACCTGATGCGCAACTGGCGGGAAGGCAAACCCGTTGAAGTTATAACGCCCGATTATTTGCGCGACAACATCCACGTGGATCTCCTCGCAGCCGTTTACAGCCAATTTGTCCAGCACGTCAGCGAGCTGAAGGCAGGTTGCGTCAAAATCAACCCGAGCGGTTACGTGGGAAAGCAAGGGGACTTCACCCAACGCGTCGCGCAAGAAGTCAAAACCCGGATGGGCTGGGCTTGTGACTTAAAACTGGCCCGGCAGGAGGATTTCAGCGAACCGCTGTCCCGCTCGAACACGGAACCCGCCAGCCAGTTGGTGCCAGAGTGGAACGAATCGAAGGCGTGGGACGCCTTCGTCGAATTCTACTCGCCGAAGTAGCAGGAGCCTTCCCACCCTCCGCCATCGCCAGCAGCACCAGCCTGTAGCCGATCAGTTTATGATTTTGGCTGAACGCCGTTTCCCGGCCACACCAAAGCAGAACAAGCCAATGGCGGACAAAGCAACACAGCCCGGCTCTGGAACCGCGTTCAATCTTACATAGTCCACCGCCACGTCCGAGGGGTAGGTCCCTTGCGGAAAGCCCATGGCCTGCGATAGGGCAATTTCAAACCCTGAACCGTAAGCTCCAGCGGTGTGATTCAACGTCTGCCCGATAAGTTCGGTTCCGGAATCATTATCGAGGGACACGCGGATGTTCTGGCCGGGCAAATCTTGGATCACCAAACGGTACTAGGTGTTGTTTTGATAATTGAAAGCCTGAGAACCAAAACTGTTGTCTATGCTGCTGCCCACAGCAAATTGCAGGTCCGCGCTGTAGGAAGCCCCAAACAGGGAAACCATGTCATAACGGTTGGGGTTGGTCGGATCCAGAATCCAGAGTTCGATGAAGGAATCAATGCTGCTCGAACCAGACTGGTTCAACGTGTTAAACCGCATTTCGTACGTAAAAGTGGATGGATTGAAAGTCGTGCTCGAACCCCAACCCACCCGTTGAAAATTGCTCAGATTATTGGTCATGTGAAGGACGGAAGAACCTCCTAACGTTTGGAAAGCATAGTTGGGCGCTCCCTGATAGGTGGCGCTTTGCGGGCTGCCGAATATGGGATAGGCAAGGTTCGCATTGGGCAGCGATGCTTGCCAGGCTGGGTTCAACGTAGGCCCGTTAAAGTCGTCGAAAAATAATGTGGTGTCAGCCATCACTGACACGGCATTCAGGAGAATGGCTCCAAATCCAACAGCTGCGATCAATAGAAATGAATTTGCACGTTTTACAGTTTTCATAGGTTTCCTTTTGAAGAACGTATGCCTTCTGAGGAGCAGACGTTCTGATTGTTTGCTTCTGATTCTGGACAATTCTCACCCAGCAAGTCGGGAAGGCAGCCTTAAGTTATTCACAGCCGGAATTAGGTCTTAGCGATTGACTTATTAAAAAAACACACCATCTGCTCAAGGCAGAGTTCAACATATCATTTTAATGTGATTGACAAAAAATCAATGTAAACTTATGCTCAAATCCATTCGGATTAAAAGGACGAAAGGAAAATTATGGCTACAAAAAATCGGCGGCATCTTTTCAAAATCCTGTCAGCTTCTCTGTTGCTGGCCACAACCTGCTCGATGCACGGTCAAACCACCATTTTCTTGGATCGTTTCAATGGCCCAACCATGAATCCACTTTGGGTGGGTGCATTGCCAAATGTACCACTGGCAAACGGCATAGGCCCCGAAAGTTATGTCGGTTTGCCAAACTACCGATTTCAATCTCTCAATGGAAATTCCACGCTGCATCTGAATACTTTGCTTTCCGATCTTCAACGGGTTGGATGGAAATTAGATACCAATTTTTACACGTCCGATTTCCGTTATGAAGTGCGTTTTAATACGCTCACCCAGTCGTCCAGCACCAGCATTGATGCATTTATAGAGATTTGGATTTTGGATGCGGCCAATTCAAATCGCTACGATATCGTTTCTTTGTTTGGAGGTGCCTACGGAGACGACCGCCGCGTATTGGCTGACAGCTCCATCAGTGGCAGTGCCTTTGACCAGCCATTTGTGTATCAGGATAACACCTGGTACCGGTTTGTTTTGAGCGGCAGCACGATTCAAAATATGCGGGCCAGCCTTTGCGACGACCAGGACAACGAACTGGCCGGCTTTGACCTGGGGCATGATACCACTTCGTTTTCTTCCGGTTATACGATCGCTCTTTCCCAGGGAATGGGTCAACCGCAGGGAACTTATCCGACGGATGTGGCGGTGGACTATGCCTTGATTTCAACAACCAATAAAGTCAGCACAGTTCCGGCTACTTCTACTCGCGGAGTCCAGGTTTCCTGGCAATCAGAACCGGGACGATGGTACCAGGTTCAATTGCCGGGGCCGGGGGATAAATGGGTTAATTTTGGCAAGCCCATTCAAGGCACCGACACCAATTCCAGCGTATTCATTCCTGATCAAAAAGCGGAGAAACATTATAGAGTACAATTATTGCCGTAAAGGCGGCCAAACTCAACGGTTCGGCAATGCGTTGGGGTGTCGTTCCGGACAGACTGAAAAATCCGATCAAAGTCCGGTTGGATGATCCAGGAATATCCACGGAACTTTGAATTTTCGGGCCAGCTGGGCGCCCAGCGCTTTCACCCCGAATGTTTCGGTCGCGTAATGGCCGCCGTACAATACATTGAGGCCGAGTTCCTCGGCCAGCGCATACGTCCAATGCGGGCCCTCACCGGTGATGAAGGTGTCCACGCCTTCCGCCGCGGCCAGTTTCAATTCTCCACCCGCGCCACCAGTTACGACCCCGATGCGCCGGCAAATTTCCGGGCCACCGGGAATGATCCGCGGTTTCGCGCCGGTCGCACGGGACAACCGCGCGGCGAGTTCAACCCGGGAAATCCTGGTCTCCGATTCGAAACCGATGGTCTGGCCATGGCTGAAGAAAAACGGGCGCAGCCCCTTAAAACCGAGCGCGGCGCAGAGTTGAGCGTTGTTGCCGAGTTTGGGATGCGCATCAAGCGGCAAATGTGAACTGTAAACCGCCAGGTTGTTTCCCACCAACAACCGGAGCAGCTCATATTTTTTGCCCGTCCACGGATGCGCCGGCCCCCAGAACAATCCGTGATGCACGATGAGCAAATCGGCCCGGGCGGTGATGGCCAGCTCCACCGTGGCGAGGCTGGCATCCACGGCAGCGGCCACGCGCGTCACGCCGCCGCGATTGGCCACCTGCAGTCCGTTGGCCGCGCCGTCGTAGTCGCCGACTTTCTTCGTGCGCAGAATCCGGTCGCAGTATCCAGCGATGTCTTTTAAGGAAGCGTTCGGCATTTTGCACGATGAGATTGTTACAGTCCAAGCCAGCGCCGGACACCTTGTTCAAACGGTGCAAGCTGTGCTGGAGTCCGGCTGCCAAGTTTACGGAGAGCCAGTTTGGACGGAATGGTAATCAGGCTTTGAACGACAAATGCACCCCGCTTGAGGAACGGAACGTCAACGGCAACTTCAAATTCCGAACCGCGAATCGCCGTTGAATGTGAGACAATGGTGATGAGCGCGCGGTCGGCGTCTTGGTAGGGGACGTTTAGAATCAGGGCCGGGCGAACCTTCTGCGCCATGCGAAGGTCAACCAGCCAGACTTCACCGCGACCGGGCATCTTCCTCCTTGTCGTGCAGGGCGAAGACGCTGGAGGCAGCGGCGGTCAACTCGTCATCCGTGGGCGCGGCATATTCGAGTTGGGCCGTGCGGTGAAGAATGACGCGGCTGAACTCCCTTTGCTCGCCGGGAGAAAGCCGCTCGAATTCTTCAAGCAAATGCGCCGTCGCTGTGCTCATGCTGAAAAGATAATGCGTTTATTTACGCGGGCAAGGTGGAAAATGTGCGGTTTTGATGCGTAACCGCTCGATTTTGCAGTGCCGGACAGGCTTGAGCCGAACAGTCAAAAACTTTTTGACGCGTTGCTCACGGATTGCGGGAAAAATCTCCCAACCCCGTGGTTGCATTCTCCCGGCAGCATTCTATTGTGCCTTCGTTTCAAGAATGGATTTATGATCAAGACCCTGGCCCACGTGTGCCTCTTTTCGCGGGACCTGAATCGCAGCCTTGATTTTTATTGCGGGGCGCTCGGAATGCGCCGGCATTTCGACTTCATCAAGGACGGCGAGTTGTTTGGATTTTACCTCGAGATCGACCCGCACCATTTCATCGAAATCTTCAGGGCCGGCCCGGCCGAAGCCGCCGGCGGCCAGCGCATCCATCATCTCTGCCTGGAGGTGGAGGATCTGGACGCGATGCGGGACGCGTTGATCAAACACGGCGTGGAAGTGAAACCCAAAAAAAAGGGGTGCGATCAGACCTGGCAATTCTGGTGCAAAGACCCCGACGGAACAGACGTGGAGTTCCAGCAATACACCGCGCAAAGCTCGCAGTTCACCCGCAAAGAATGCATCGTGGACTGGTAGGCCTGGCGCATGCCATTTTTTCGTCGCAAAAATTTTTCATTCCGCTTGTTGATTTCTGCGCGGGGGATTTTATAGTTCGGTCGGTTTGATTTCACCGAGATGAGCAATTCAAATGATGCGGCGCCGCCATGGAACATCGAGGCGGCGCGCAACCTGTACAACATCCATCGCTGGGGCGCGAAGTATTTCGACATCAACGAGGCCGGCCACGTTGTGGCGCGCCCGTTGCAGGACGCCGGCGTGGCGGTGGATTTGACGGACGTCACCGAGGAGGCCAAAGCCCGCGGCTTGAAGTTTCCGCTGCTCATCCGGTTTCAGGACATTTTGCGCCATCGGGTCGAAGCGATCAACCAGTCCTTCCGCAATGCCATCACGGAATATGGGTACAAGGGCCGGTATCGCGGCGTGTTCCCCATCAAGGTCAACCAGCTCCGCGAAGTGGTGGAGGAGATTCTCGACGCCGGCAAGCCGTTCGAGTTCGGCCTGGAAGTCGGCAGCAAGCCTGAATTGTTCGCCGGACTGGCGCTGCAAAATCAGCCGGGCAGCCTCATCATTTGCAATGGATACAAGGACGCCGAGTTCATCAAGATGGCCATGCTCGGCATCAAGCTCGGCAAAACCGTCATCATGGTCGTCGAAAAATTGGAGGAACTGCGGCAGATCATCGCGATTTCAAAATCGGCCGGGGTCGAGCCGCTCATCGGCATCCGCGCCCGGCTGTTGAGCAAGGGCGCCGGACGCTGGGCCGGCAGCGGCGGGGAAGACGCCAAGTTCGGCCTGAGTACGGCGGAACTCCTGGAGGCGACGGCCATGTTGAAGGCGGAAAACCTCGGCCATTGCCTCAAGCTCCTGCATTTCCACATCGGCTCCCAGGTGCCGGACATCCTCACGGTGAAAAAGGCGGTGCAGGAAGCCGCCCGGCTTTATGCCAAACTGCACAAGATGGGTTTCCCCATTTCCTATCTCGACGTCGGTGGCGGGCTGGGGGTGGATTACGACGGCAGCCGTTCGGCGTTCGACAGTTCAACCAATTACACGCTGGAGGAATACACGAACGACGTGGTCTTTTACATCGCCGACGTTTGCAACGCCGAAAATGTGCCGCATCCGGACATCGTCAGCGAAAGCGGCCGCGCCATTGTTGCGCACCACAGCGTGTTGATCGTCGAGGTGTTTGGCGCCATTGAAAAGATCCGGCCCGGTGAATTTTTGAAATTCGGCGACCACGAACACGCGCTCGTCAAGGAACTGCTCGATATCCGGAGGAACCTGGGCAAGTTGAGCAAACTCGAGGCTTATCACGACGCGCTGGAACGACGTGAAGACGCGCAGCACATGTTCACGCTCGGAGTGCTGGATTTGCCCGACAAGGCGAAAATCGAGGATCTTTACTGGCAGATCAGCCGCGATGTCGTCGAAAGTTTCAAGGGCCAGCCGTACGCGCCGGAGGAAATCCGCCAGCTCGAAGACAGCCTCGGCGACCAGTATCTCTGCAACTTTTCCGTTTTCCAGTCGCTGCTCGACCACTGGGCGCTCGACCAGCTCTTCCCCATCATGCCGATCGCCCGCCTGAATGAACGGCCCACGCGCGAAGGCACGCTGGTGGACATCACCTGCGACTCGGACGGGCAGGTTAAAAAGTTCATTGATTTCCGGGATGTGCGCGACACGTTGCCGCTGCACAAACTGATTCCCAACGGCAATGGCCTCCCGGAACCGTATTACATCGGTTTCTTTCTGATGGGCGCGTACCAGGACATCATGGGCGACCTGCACAACCTGTTCGGTCGCGTCAATGAGGTCCATGTCTTTCTCGAACCCGACGAATCCACCGGCTATTACATCGAGGAAATCATCGAAGGCAACACCATCATCCAGTCGCTCGCGGCGGTGCAATACGATGAAAACGAACTCAAGCGGCAGATGAAGGCGCAAATGGACGAGGCCATCAAATCCGACCGCATGAAACCTTCCGAAGCCATGCGGCTGCTCGATGACTACGAACGCGGCTTGAAGGCTTACACGTATCTTTCGTTTTGACCGAAACCCAAAATTCAGGCGCCGGCGCCCGGAACGAAGCCGAATTGCTCCGTTCGCTCGGGCGGCTGGCCCGCGGCCTTTCCGCGCTGTTTTGGGGATTGCCCGCCACGCTGGTCATTTGCGCGGAAACGGCGCGGGCCGAATGGCTCAGGCCGTTGGGCATCCTGCCCGCCCTGGCCTGCACCGGCCTGTTGCTCTACGGCCTCTGGCAGATGGGCAAATTCCAAAAACAGGAACGCCCCTGGCTGAACGCCCTCGATCGCGCGAAACTGCTCGGCCTCGTCAATTTCGGCCTGTGCCCGTTCCTTTACTGGCAGAACAAGATGCCGGGACAACCCTTTTTCAACGCCGCCCTATTGGTGCTCGTGCTCTCAGCCCTGCTTTTTTTGTTCAATTTGAACGTCGTCCTCAAACAACTCGGGGTCATGTTGCCGGATGAAACGCTCCGGCACGAGACGTTGCTGTTCACCGCGCTCAACCGCTGGCTGCTGGTCGGTCTTTTGTTCCTCGGGGTCAGCCATGTCGTTTTCCTGCATTCCGCGCGCTGGCAGCTGGCCCTCGGGACTTTCGCCTACTGGTTTGAGCGCCTCAGCTTTTGGGCGCTGGTCTTTGTAGCGTTGCTGCCCCTGGCCCTGACCATGGCTCTCCTTTGGAAAACCAAGGAAGTCATCCTCGACAGCGTTTTCGGCATGCGCCATTGAACCGGTAGCGGCGGGCATCCTGCCTGCCGTGGAGCCGGAGCGTCCCGCCCGGCGGAGGAAACGTTCGCGCATACCCATCCTGCTGGAACATATTAGAACCGTACTCCGCTGCCATCCTATTTTCCAGGCGGCGGGACACCCGCCTGCTACGGCAGACGAGATGACTGCCACCACAATTCAAATTCCATTTCTGCGTTCGTTGTTGTTCGGGTTGCCACCTTTTATTACCATCTCCTTCCTTTGCATGAAATCACCTGTTCTGTCCAAGATGGGCCGCCGCACTTCCGAACCGCCCATTTCCTGGCTCATGCACACGGCGCTGTCGCGTCCCAGACTGATTTCACTCGCTGCCGGCTTCACCGATAACGCCTCCCTGCCCATGGCCGAGGCGCGCGCCGCGTTGAACCGGGTCTTGCGCTCGCCCCGCACCGGCCGGCCGGCGCTGCAATATGGCAGCACCGCCGGCGACACGACGTTGCGCCAGCTGACGGCGAAGCATTTGCAGAAACTTGATTTTCAAGCGCTGACCTCCTCCTCATTCTCGTCCTCGTCGCGCGTTCTCGAACCAAAATCGAGGACGAGGACGAAGGACGAGAACGATCCTTATTCCCCAACCCGTCTGCTCATTACCAGCGGCTCGCAGCAATTGCTTTACCTGGCGACCGAGGCCTTGTGCGACGAAGGCGACATCGTGCTCGTGGAAGACCCGACCTATTTCGTCTATCTCGGCATCCTCCAAAGCCGCGGCCTGCGCGCGCGCGGCATCCGGCTCGAACGTGACGGCCTTGATCTCGCCCGCCTGGAAGGCGTCCTGCAATCGCTCAATCGCCGCGGTGAATTGCGTCGCGTCAAACTGCTTTACCTCGTCAGCTACTTTCAAAATCCAACTGGCGCCACGACAAGCTTTGAGAAAAAGCGCGCCATTCTGAAACTGCTGAAGCAATTCGAACCGGCAGCGGGACACCCGATTTATCTGCTCGAAGACGCGGCCTATCGTGAATTGCGCTTCACCGGCAAGGATGTGCCGTCGGCGCTGGCAGTGCGTGGCGCGGCGGGCCGGGTGATTTACGCCGGCACGTTCAGCAAGCCATTCGCCACCGGTGCCCGCGTCGGTTACGGCATTTTACCGGAGCCGGTCTTTACCGCCGTAAAACACATCAAAGGCAATCACGACTTCGGGACGGCAAATTTGTTGCAGCAGCTTTCCGCCCGGACACTGGCCTCGGGAATTTACGAAAAGCACGTGATGCGGCTGCAAAAACGTTACGCGCACAAGGCGGGCGTGATGAAACAGGCGCTCGAAAAACATTTCCCGGCCGGCGTCGAGTGGTGGGCGCCGGAAGGCGGGCTTTATTTTTGGGCGCGATTGCCGCGCCATATTCCGGCAGGCGTGAAATCAAAAGTATTCACGGCCGCCCTCAAAAACGACGTGCTCTACGTGCCCGGAGAACTCTGCTACGCGGATGATTCAACGCGGCGAAAACCGGACCACGAAATGCGTATCAGCTTCGGCAGCGCGAGCGAAGCCGACATCCGCGAAGGCATCCAGCGGTTGGGCAAGGTGTTGCGAAGACTATAGTCGTTCACAACAATATTGACGCACAAGGATTCAGGCGAAAAGGTCGCGGGCGTGAGCCGGCAGGCAAAGCGCCAGCCGTCGTCGCGCCGGAGCGGAGCTATGACGCGCCGCGAAGGCGGAAGGGCTGGCGCACTCCAGGACGCTTCGCGCGTCAGATAATCGTCGAAATGTCCGGCAGGTCTTGGACTGCGGCGGCCCTCCGCCGCTTTTCCCAGCCCATCAACCTGTGCCAATATTATTCCGAATTTCCATGACCCCGTAACGAGTTGAATCACCCTGGTGGCCAAGCCAAGTGACGGCCGCCCAGAACGTGGATGTGCAGGTGCGGCACGCTTTCGCCGCCGTCTTCGCCGTTGTTGATCACCAGCCGGTAGCCACTCTCGTTCAATCCCAGTTTGGCCGCGACTTCGGCGGCCTTTAGCAACAGATGACCGAGCAATTGGTGGTCTTCAGGCCTGGCCTCGGCCAGGCGCGGGATGGGTTTTTTAGGGACCACCAAAACATGCTTGGGCGCCTGGGGATTGATGTCGCGTAGCGCAAACACCAGGTCATCCTCGTAAATAATCGTCCCCGGAATTTCGCGGGTGATGATTTTTTCGAACAGTGTCTTGCTCATAAACTGGTTCAAGGCAGGGTCGGCGCGCTGCGCCGACCGGACGCCGCAGCGCGGCGTCCCTGCCAGGTTTTCATTCCACCACCAGCGCACATTCGGACTGCTCCGGTTCGGCGGTGAGACAGCGGCGGAGGTACTCGACGATGTAGTCCTGCAACCGCTCGCACCGCAGGCTCCAGCGGCGTGCGCCGGTGAGTTGCTTGACGCAGCCGCGCAACCCGCAAAAGCGCAATAGGCGGGGCGACTGGCGGAGCTGGGCGCGAAGTTCGTTGCGCAGACGCGGAAAGAATGCGAGTTCGAGGCTGTCGGCGGATTCCCGCGCGAACAGGCAAAGGTCGGTCTCGATGGTGTCCCGCGCATTGCTTTCCATCACGCCGGTGCGGATGGTGAAACCGAGGTTGCGCAGGACCTTTTCGAGCGCCTGGGCGAATTCGCCGACGGTGACGGATTCGCGTTCGAGCTCGTTTTTGAAATAGTGAAAGACGGACGCCGTGGCGTGGCGCAACACTTCCGGGTCGAGCACGCCGCCGGCATTGCCGGTGAGCTCGACAGAAATCATTTCCGCCGAGCACGGCACGCTTTCCCCGCTGGCCAGTTGAAAGAGCAGACACCCGGACTGGAGCGCAATCATGGCCTGGCCTCCAGTTTTTTGACCTCGTGCACAAAGTCGGTGGCTTCCTGAAACCGGCGATAGACGCTGGCGAAACGCACGTAGGCGACCTCATCGATGTTGCGCAGACCGTCCACGACCAGTTTGCCGACAAAATCCGCGGGCACCTCGCCCTCGAATTTGCCGGTCACCGTGGCAACAATATGGTCCACCAAATCTTCCATGGCTTTGGGACTGACGGGACGTTTCTGGCATGCCTTTTTGATGCCGGACAGAAGCTTTTCGCGTGAAAACTCCTCATGCCGTCCGTCGCGCTTGAGCACCATCAAACCTTCGCGTTCCACTTCCTCGTAAGTTGTGAAGCGATGGTTGCACTTGGTGCACTCCCGACGACGGCGTATCGTGGCCCCTTCGCGCGACGCGCGCGAATCTATGACTTTATCTTCCTGACAGCCACATTTAGGGCAACGCATAAGGCCACAGCTTATTGTGGTCACCTGTTTGTAACATACCAAATTTTGGGGTGTCAAGGGGGAGTTGTTGGTTAAATGCGGTCTGTTAATAGTCGGTGAATAACTCTTTTCCCAAAAACCGCGCTTGCGTTCACTTGATTTTCGGATACGTTTTGCGGCTCCCATCGACGGGAAAAAATGTGGCTTAACGATCTGATTTGAATTTATGGCAACTGCAAACGATCTTCGCCGCGGCATGGCGATCAATTACAATGGCGACATTGCCGTGGTGCTGGACATGCAACACCGCACGCCGGGCAACCTGCGGGCCTTCGTCCAGGCCACGCTCCGCAGCATCCGCACCGGCAAATCCTCCGACGTGCGCTTCAGCTCGACCGAAAAAATCGAGCCGGTGCCGATGATCACCAAGAAAATGGAATTCAGCTACAAGGATGGCGTGGACTTCGTTTTCACCGACCCGGAAACCTATGAAACCGTCACCCTTGCGGAGGAACTGGTCGGCGACGCGAAAAACTATCTCGTGGAAAACGCCACCATCACCGTGACCTTTGTCGAGGAAAAGGCCGTGTCCCTCGAATTGCCCTCGAGTGTGGTGTTGACGGTCGCGGACGCTCCGGAAGGCATCCGCGGCGACTCGTCGAACAACGTGCAAAAGCCGGTGACGCTTGAAACGGGCATCACCGTTCAGACGCCCTTGTTCATCAAGACCGGCGAAAAAATCAAGGTGGACACGCGCACCGGCAAATACATGGAACGCGCCTGACGGAAATTTTGAATTAATTTCCCGAATGTGGAATGAAAGCCCGCCTGGCGCGGGCTTTTTTATTTTGCAGAGGGAATTGCTAAACCGGCCGGTTTCAGTTATTCCTCCCGCATGGCCGAGCGGTTGCAAAAGGGTGAAAAGGTTCTTCGGGGCATCGCTGTCTCCGATGGCGTTTGTCGCGGAAAAATCCTGGTGCTGCATCGCGCCCGCCACGTCATCGCCCGGCGTGACATTTCAGACAACGAAGTGGCCGGGGAAGCCGGCCGTTTTGAAAAGTCGCTCGTCCAGACCCGCCAGCAAATCCTCGAAGTGCAGCGCAAGGTCGTGGAAAATCTGGGCGCGAAGGAAGCGGACATTTTTGAAGCCCACCTGCTGATGCTCGAAGACCATGCCCTGGTGGGGGAAGCCATCCGGATCATCAAGGAGGAAAAGGTCAACGCCGAGCATGCCTTCCATACCGTGGCTGAACGTTATGCCGGAGCGCTCCTCACGGCCAATGACGAATACCTCCGTGAACGTGCCGCCGACATGCGTGACCTGGCGTCGCGGGTGCTGGATAATCTGCTCGAGGTGAAGGATGCCTTCGACCTGCAACATCTTGCCGAACCGTGCATCTTGGTCAGCCACGACCTCAGCCCCTCCACCACCGCGCAGTTGAACAAGAAATTCGTGCTGGGTTTTGCCACGGACATCGGCGGCAAAACCTCGCACACCGCCATCATGGCGCGGTCGCTGAGCATCCCCGCCGTCGTCGGCCTGCAAACCGCCAGCCAGGAGCTGGACAGCGGCGACTACGCGCTGCTGGACGGTTACAACGGCACCGTCATCATCAACCCAACCGACCAGACGTTGTTTGCCTATGGCCAGCTGGCAAAAATCAAGGCGTCCCTGGAAGAAAAACTCCGTGAAATCCGGGAACAGCCCGCCGTGACCCTCGATGGCAAGCCCATCCATCTCTCCGCCAACATCGAAGACCAGAACGACATCGAAGCCGTGATTGCCAATGGCGCGGAGGGTGTGGGCCTGTTCCGCACGGAGTTTTTGTTCATCAATCGCGACAGCCTGCCCACCGAGGAAGAGCAATATAAGGTCTATCGCGAGGTCGCCGCCGCGCTCAAGCCCAATCCCATCATCATTCGCACCCTCGACCTGGGCGGTGACAAATTTGCCTCGCATCTGCAACTGGCCCAGGAGATGAATCCCTTTCTCGGCTGGCGGGCCATCCGGTTTTGCCTCGCGCAGCCGGAGTTGTTCCGCGCCCAGCTCCGCGCCATTCTCCGCGCCAGCGCCGAGGGCAACGTGAAGATGATGTATCCCATGATCTCCGGCCTGGACGAATTGAACCAGGCCAACGCCATTGTCGAAAGATGCAAGGTCGAGTTGCGCGCCGAGGGCAAACCTTTTGACGAAAACCTGGCCGTCGGCGCAATGATTGAAATTCCCTCCGCCGCCCTGATTGCCGACACGCTGGCGCAGCGGGTGAAATTTTTCAGCATCGGCAGCAACGATCTGATCCAATACACGCTCGCCGCCGACCGCACCAACGAAAGGGTCTCCCACCTCTACGAACCCACGCACCCGGCCATCCTCCGGTTGATCAAAAACACCGTTGACGCCGCTCATCGGCATGGCATCTGGACCGGCGTGTGCGGCGAAATTGCCGGCGATGCCTACCTGACGCCGCTGTTGATCGGACTGGGGGTGGATGAATTAAGCGCCGCGCCCTCCGTCGTCCCGCAGGTGAAGTATATTGTCCGCCGGCTCAAATTGAGCGAGACCCAGGCGCTGGCGGAGTTTGCCCTGCAATGCGAGTCGCCGTCGGAGATTTACCGGCGATGCCAGGAGCTGGCCCGCGCCACCGCTCCCAGCCTCTTCGAGAGCAAAACGTGAATTGAACCACGAATGGACACCAATCAACACGAATGGATTTCAAGGAAAATACCAAGTTGCTGTTCAAAGAGGAAGTGTTCCAGATCGTGGGAGCTGCCATAGAGGTTTTAAACCATATCGGTCACGGCTTCCACGAAAAGCCATACGAGAATGCATTGGTTGTGGAATTTTGCGCGCGCAAAATTTCCTGCCAGCAACAAAAGTCTTTTGACCTGTGTTACAAAGGTTGCAAAGTTGGTGAATTCATCCCAGATTTGATCGCGTTCGACGCGGTGATTGTGGACACGAAAACAATCGACCCGATAACCGATTTGGAGCGGGGCCAGATGCTGAATTATTTGCGCATCACAAAGCTTCGCGTCGGTGTCATATTGAATTTTAAGAATCCCAAACTCGAATGGGAACGTCTGGTGCTTTGATTTGTGTTTGTTCGTGTTCATTAGTGGTTAAATAAAATGAAAGTCATCATTCTCGCCGCTGGATACGCCACGCGCCTGTATCCCCTCACCCTCACCCAACCCAAGCCGCTCCTGCCCGTGGCGGGCAAGCCAATGGTTGAACACGTGCTCGACAACCTCGCGCCCATCAGCAGCATCGACCGCGTCTATGTCGTCACCAACGCCAAGTTCGCCGGCCATTTTCAGAAATGGTCGGACCATTACCGCGCCACCAAGTCCAAGTTTGAATTCACTGTCGTCAACGACGGCTCGACCGACGATACGAACAAACTCGGCGCCATCGGCGACATCCATTACGTCCTCAAGACGCAAAACGTGGACGACGACATCATCGTGGTTGCGGGTGACAACCTGTTCAGCGAGAAACTGGGGGATTTCGGGAAATTCTGCCGGGAGAAAAACGCGCCGGCGCTGGCGGTTTACGACGTCGGCAATCTCGAGGAAATCAAAAAGTACAATTCCATCTCCACGGACGCCGCCGGCCGCATCACGTTTTTCGAGGAAAAACCGAAGAATCCGACGAGCACGCTCACCGGCATCGCGCTTTATTTCTATCCAAAGGCCACGATTGCGCTCATCAAGCAATACATTGCCGAGGGCAACAATCCCGACCAGCCCGGACGCCTCGTGCAATGGCT
>CAZKTW010000065.1:0-15214 GCA_964555775.1 uncultured Bifidobacteriaceae bacterium
CGATGAGGTCGTAACGCACGCCGGGCCGGTACATCTGCACGACCGTGCGCGCGTGTACGGTGAGCAGATCGATTGGATGTTTGGCGAACAACGGCAACAAATCGTCGAACTCGGCGGGAGACCCGAAGCCGATCCGGGTTTTGACCGTCAATGGAACCGTCACGGCCTCACGCAACGTGCCGAGGATGGCGTCAATCTTTTCGGGCTCGCGCAACAAACCGCCACCGGCGCATTTGCGATAAACGACCGGCGCCGGACAGCCGAGATTCAGCTCGATGGCGGCGATGGGATGGCGCTGCAATTCCTTCGCCGTGCGAATGAGCGCGGGAATGTTGTTACCGATGAGCTGGGCGACAATGGGCCGACCGGTGGGATTTTCGGTTATGGATCGGAGGATCCATTTTTCCGGACGCGAATCGCCATGGACGCGGAAGTATTCCGTCCAGTAGGCATCCGGACCGCCGTAACGCGCCATCACGCACCAGAATTCGAGCGTGGTCACGTCCTGCATCGGCGCCAGCGCCAGCAGCGGCGCCGGGCCGTGCAGCAGGTTCAAAAAGGTTTCAGCCGGAGTCACACGAGGTATTTGAAATCAGGGTAAAATGAATCCAACCGGAGCGGCCGAATTCAGAGCTTGTTGTATTCCTCGTGTGTGCCAATCCAAATCCAGACAAAAGTGTCCGAAGAAAGGAAATAACCGGTTGCCCGATAATGATCGCCGACGCGGACCGACCACGTATCGCCTGTCAACTTTTTGAAATGGAGTGAAGGATAAAATGGGTCTTTCAGCCAAAGGGCGAACGCGCGGCCGGCGAGTTGCTGAATTGTCGGCGGCAGCGCGTTGAACCGCCGCCAGAACGCGGGGTCAACTTTTGAGTTCATCTTGATCCGGGTGTCGGGAAATCCCTCAACTTGCCGGCTTTGGCTTCCTTAATCGAAGCCTGTTTCAGCCGATCCAATTTGCCACCCGGCTCGGTGTCGGCGGACATCTGGCGGTCCCAATCATCGTCCACGCGCGGATGCAGCAACGCCTCCAGCTCGCACCGCTCCTCAAAAGTGAGGCGGTCAATGGCCGACTTGATTTCCGCAACCGTGCTCATGCCGGCTAATCTAACCAATCAATGGTGAATCGGCAAGCCGTGCCGACTTGACGCGCGGATGAAGGTGAAGCCGTCGTTGATTCTTCCGACCATTCAGACCAGCCAGCGCCGTAGGCGCGACATCTTTGTAGAAACATGCCATCATAATTCCCCAAGCTCCGCGGGAGCGGCATATTCCGCCCCGACGGGGCTTGTTGGTAATGCCTTAATTTGATCGGGGCGGAGCGCGGAGCAATGCTCCGCGCTCCGATAAATCGAGACACCGCCAGCTTGTTTGTTCAGTTGAAGTTGCGTCACTCATCGGCTATCCTGTTCCGCCTATGACTTTGACGGAAAAGATTCTCGCCCGGGCGGCCGGCAAACCGCGGGTGGAAGCCGGCGACAACATCTGGGTGAACGCCGACGTGCTCATGACCCACGATGTCTGCGGGCCGGGCACCATCGGCGTGTTCAAACGCGAATTCGGCAAGACCGCCAAGGTGTGGGACAAAAACAAGATCGTCATCATCCCCGACCATTACATCTTCACCGCCGACTCGCTCTCGAACCGCAACGTGGACATCCTCCGCGATTTCGTCAAGGAGCAGAGCCTCCCGTATTTTTACGACGTGATTGACAATCCGGATGGCCACTGGGTTTTCGACCCGAAAAAAGGGATGTTGAACCGGCAATACGGTTCGCAATACGCGGGTGTCTGCCACACGGCGCTCCCGGCAAAAGGCCATACCCGGCCGGGCGAAATTCTGTTCGGCACCGACTCACACACCTGCATGGCCGGCGCCTTCAACCAGTTCGCCACCGGCATCGGCAACACCGACGCCGGCTTCGTCATGGGCACGGGCAGGCTGCTCATCAAGGTTCCTGAAACGATGCACTTCCGCCTCGAAGGCCGGTTGCAGCCCGGGGTGATGGCCAAGGACGTGATCCTCCATTGCATCGGCGAAATCGGATTCGACGGCGCCACGTACCGCGCCCTGCAGTTCGACGGCGAGGGCGCGCGGAATCTGTCCATCGACGACCGCATGACCATCGCCAACATGGCCATCGAAGCGGGCGGCAAGAACGCGATGTTTGAATTTGATTCGCGCACGGCGGAATACGTGGACGCGCGGGTGAAATTGAACGGCACCAAATCCACCTACGAACCCGTGACGCCGGACAAGGACCAGAAATTCGTTTACGAACACGTGGTGAACCTCGATCAGCTCGAACCCACCGTGGCGTGCCATCCCGATCCCGGCCAGCGCAAAAAGGCGAAGGAGATGGGGCATGTCAAACTCGACCGCGCCTATGTCGGTTCCTGCACTGGCGGCAAGACGAGCGACTTCGTGGAGTTCGCGCGCGTGTTGCGCGGCAAAAAAGTGACCATTGACACTTTCGGCGTGCCCGCGACGCCGGAGATCGTGCACGATCTGCAATCCACCCGCTGGGGCGGCAAGACGATCTGGGAAATCCTCGTGGACGCGGGGGTGCAAATGACGGAGAACGCCGGGTGCGCCGCGTGTCTGGGCGGGCCGGTGGACACGTTTGGCCGCATCAACCAGGCCGGCATCAAATGCATCAGCGCCACCAACCGCAATTTTCCCGGCCGCATGGGGGACAAGGAATCGCAGGTGTTCCTCGCCTCGCCGATGACCGTGGCGGCGAGCGCCATTGCCGGCAAGATCGTGGATCCGCGCGAGTATTTGGGAAATTAGCCGGGGTGGCCGGCAAACCAGGCTTGCAATCGTTGTCTTTTGGCACAGGATTTCATCGTGCGACACCCGTTGCGCATACTGCTGGTGCTGCTGCCGCTGGTGACCAGCGGATGCACCGGATTGCTCTGGCGCAACACCGATTGGGTTGACAAACCCGCTGCCAATCCCGATCTGCGCCTGTTTCAAGTCGAGCGGCAAAAGGATTTGCTGGTGGTCTATGACGAATACTCCGAACGCACCAAGTCCATCCACGCGCGCGCTTATTTGCTGTACAAAAATCAGAGCCGGGTGGAACAAAACCAGCGCCCTCATTTTGAAAACCTCCGAATGGCGCTGGGACTGCCAGTCGTGCCGGTTTTTCAGGAACCCATGCCCGCGAACACGAATACTTTGCCGAAGTTCTGCGCGATTGCCTCAACGAACACCGAGTCGTTCATGGTCTATTCCAACAACCAGATGGTCAGTTCACACGACCTGCCAATGTACTCTGATCCGGTGGGCATGGCGGAACGAACTGCTTTGTCACCGGTAGCCGTTACGGTGGACACCGTCCTGGTTGCGGGCATCATCTACTTTGTGGTTATTGCACCGGACAACAGATGCTGGCCCAATCAATAGGCCAAAAACTGGCAAGGGGCTATTTTCTGCCAAACCTGTCCAATTCGGCAATGAAGGCGTCCGGTCCGCCTTCGGCATAGCCAACCTGCCGCCCGAGTTCCTTGCCGGCGGGGTTTAAGAGCACAAACGTGGGGAAGCCGTCCACGCCGAATCGTTGCGCCAGGTTCTCATTGGCCTGTTTCAGCGCGGCGTCCTGTGCCTTGTGATGCGGATAATCCAGCCTCACCAGCACGAGCTTGCTTTTGGCGTAACTGGCAAATTTACCGGTGGAAAGCACATCCTGATCAAATTTGATGCACCAGCCGCACCAATCCGAACCCGTGAAATCAAGCAAAACCATTTTGTTTTCCGACCGCGCCTGATTCAACGCGCCGGGCAGGTCGGTGCCCCAGGCCAACCCCGAAGGTTGTCCTCCTTGGGCCGGCGGCGCCGCGTCTTCTGCCGCCGGCGGCCGGGGCGGGGGCTGATGGGCTGCCTGGACACGGAATTGCGAGTCGGCCGTGGTTTGCTTTTGCTCCACCGCTCCCGCCTTCACAGGATCATAATGGAAATGTTTTCGCAGATCAGGACTGAGGCTTTTTAATTTGGCATTGCCCATCCCTCCGGCATGAGTGAAGTAAATATCCGTGGCCGTGACCGTGGTCACCGTCACATTGCTGTAAACCTGACTGCCCACCTTGAGCGCCGGGAGCTTCTCATCCGCGCCCGCGGTCCAACCGGCCGCGAGCAAACCGAGCACGATGAAAATTCCCGCGCGCATGCGTCCGGTTTACTTTGCCAGATTCGCGCCGGGCAGATAGACCGTGAAGGTCGTCCCCTCGCCGGGCCGGGTATGGACGTGCAAGGCTCCATTACCTTCCTTGATGAACCGCTGGACGATGTTGAGACCGAGGCCCGTGCCTTCCCGCGGCCCTTTGGTGGTGAAGTAAAGCTGGAAAATTTTCGGCAACACTTCCGCCGGAATGCCGGGACCGTTGTCCCGCACCCAGAGTTTCACCAGCGGCGCCGTGTTGTCCATGCTCTCGACGTTCAGCAGCCGGTCATACGCACCGTCCTTGAACCCGGCCAGGTTGAGCGGCTCCCGCAGGACTTCGCCGCCGACTTCCACGCGATGACTGAGCGGCGCGCATTGCAGCGCATTGACGGTGAGATTCTGCAAAACCTGGATGACATCCGTGCCATTCATCTTGACCCCGATGTCTTCAGCCATCGGCTGAACGGCGAATTCGTTTTCGTGCAACCGGGGGTGGACGCGGATGAGCTGCTCCAGATCCTTGAACAATTGGTTCACGCTGACCTGCGGGGCCTCGACCGACTTGCGCCGCAAAAACCCGAGGTAACGCCGGGAAATTTCCACGCAATTTCCCACCTGCCGCGCAATGATGCGCAGACGATCCTTGATGAATTCCAGATCCTCCATCTCCAGCCGGGAATTGCGGTTCAGGCGCTGGTTCAGCACCTGCGTAAAACCGGAAATGACCGTCAACGGACCGTTGATGTCGTGAATGATGCTGGCATAGATGTCGCCCCGCTCCTTGGCAATCTGCTCCTCGACCTTCTGGCTTTGCAGTTCGCTCAACAATTCCTGCACTTTTTCCGCGCTGCTGTGGATTTCACTTTCCAGCTTGCGCCGCTGCATCGCCTGGCCGACGGCGGCGCGCATCGTGGCGACGTCAAATGGCTTGTTGATGTAATCGCACGCCCGCAGCCGCAATGCCTGGCGGATGGTGTCCGTCGTCTCGAACGCGGTCATCATGATCGCCTCGATGTTCGGGTTCACGTATTTGAGGCGTTCCAAAACCTCGATGCCGGACATGCCGGCCATGCGGATGTCGAGCACTGCCACATCGATGGGATGCTGCTTCGCCAGTTCAATCGCCGTCGGCCCATCCTCGGCCATCAGCAGATTATACTCGTCCTTGAAAATGACCCGCATCGACTGCCGCGGTCCGTCCTCGTCGTCCACCACCAGCAACGTGCCGCGGCGTTTGCGAAACGTGGTGCTGTCGGCCTCTGCGGCGTTGCCCTTGGCGATTACCGGTTCACTGGTCATGATCATATATTGAAATCACATTTTCAGGTTAACTCAGTGAGAACGTCGAACGGCATTATTCTAGCCAAAAAGCCTTCGGCCTCAAGGAGAAACCAATCTCAGTCGCAACATCTCCAGCACCTGCTGTGCCGTTAATTGCTTGAAAGTCTCGCGTTCATAGGAATTTAACCGGCGCTCGACCACCGTTCCGGATGACGCGGCCAGCGCCAAAAAAACCGTTCCCACCGGTTTATCCCCGGTCCCGCCCCCGGGCCCGGCGATGCCGGTAACGGCCAGGGCATAATCCGCCCCGGTCTGCGTCCGCGCGCCCTCCGCCATCTCGCGGGCCACCGGTTCGCTCACCGCGCCATGCGTCATCAACGTTTCGGCCCGGACCCCGAGAAATTTTTGTTTTGCCGCGTTGCTGTAAGTCACGAACCCGCCCAGAAAAACCGCCGACGCTCCCGGCACATTCGTCACGCGATGCGCGATGCAGCCGCCGGTGCAGGATTCGGCCAGCGCCAGGGTTTGTTTGCGTCCGGTCAAAAGCCGGACAACCACCGTCTCCATTTCCTCATCGTCCCGGCCGTAAATCTGCGCGCTGAAAATCCTTTGCACGATCATCTCCGCCTCGCGTACCACCTTCTCCGCGTCCGCGCCCCGCGCCGACAACCGCACATCCACCTGCCCCACCCGCGCACAATAACCAACCTCCAGCCCGGCGGCCGTGAACGCCGCGAGCGGGGATTGAATTTTTTCCTGCACCAGGGATTCGGCGATGCCGCTGGTCCGCAACGTGCGGCAGACAAACGATGCGTCCAGCGGAAACTCGCGTCGAAGCAACGGCACGACCTCGCGGTCGAACATCGGGCGCAATTCGCGCGGCGGCCCCGGCAACATCACCAGCCACTGATTTGGAGTTGGGAGTTCGGAGATCGAAGCTGGGGAGCGCCGTTTCTCATCTCCGATTTCCAATCTCCGATCCTCGATCTTCATGGCGAGCCCTGGCGCGGTGCCGTTTGGGTTGGCCAGCACCAGCGCGCCTTCGGGCACGAGGGCCTGGACTTCGTTGATTTTGGGCATGGCCAGCTTGCGCAGGGCAAAACGGCGTTGGATATGGTCAAGCACCGCCTCATCGATCCGTAATTTCCGGCCCAGCAATTGCGCAATCAAATCACGCGTCAGGTCGTCAGAGGTCGGCCCGAGCCCACCAGTAACGACAACCAAATCCGCCCGGCTCAACGCTTCGCGAACGGCGGATTGGATGTCGATGGCCGTGTCCGGCACGGCCACCTGGCGGGTTACGACATAACCGAGATCGGCCAGGCGGCGGCAGAGCCACTGCTGGTGCGTGTTGAGCACGCGACCCAGCATCAATTCGCTGCCGGTATTGAGAAGTTCAATTTTCACCCGCGGAAGTTTCCGCCCGGCGATGGCGCATGGCAAGTCTTTGCGTTTGTCATCCCGCGCTTAGGCCGCAAGGAACAAGGCCGGTCAGACCGGTCCTCCGGCGGACGGAACCTTAAACTTTATTTTTACTTCTTGGGCGGTTTGGGTTTGCGGAGGTCGGCGATAAAGGCCCCGGCAAGGTAGCTTTTTTCATCATCTGGCGTGCAGAGATAAATTTTGCCCGGCAACCGGTTCCCGAGGGGTTGCCCGAAGTCCAGGCGCAGGGCGTAACCATTGTCAAAACTTCCCTTCTTCTGCTGGCCGTCGTCCATCCAGCGCAACACGACACTCGCCGCCTTGTCCGCGTTGGTGGTGACATTGAGGGATTGGCCGGAAAGCGACTCAGCCGGTGCGCCCATGAAGTTAATCAGCACCCCGGATTCCACCGTCCCGCGCGTTCCCGCGCGAAACGTCAGCGTGCCATTCTGAAAAACAGCGCGGTCCACGATAAAATCCTGCCCGTGAAGCCGCCCTGCGGCCGGCGTGTCCGGGAGAACCGCTGCGGTCAGATCCAGCATCCAGTTGGTATCGTTCGCCGGCGGCGCAGCGACAACGGGCTTGGGCGCCGGCCCGCCCGACGGGTTGGCCACGGTATGGGTTTGCCCGCCAGCCGGCTTGAAAAGCTTGCCGTGAAAAGCGAACAACCCCGCCACGGCCAGGCAGAACAAAACCATAAAAAAAACGGCCGGCTGTGAAAAACTTTTTTCCGGCACGGGCGCGGGTGCCATTCCCGCATTCGCTATCGCCGCCGGAACCGGACGCCCGCTCACTTTGGTGCCCGTGATGATGAATTTGGGGTCGTCCGTCGAGGGCGCTTGGGGCGCCACAATCTTCTGGAAACACGTGGGGCATTCCATCGTCGTGCCGCTCTGCGACGAATCGCACAGCATGTGCTGGCCGCAAACCGGACACGCATATTTGAATTCGCTCATGATGAGGCGACCACGTTTAAGTTGCTGTTAACATCCCATTTTTGAAACCGGACTGCAATCCGGCATTTTAGAGTGACTTTTCACGCCCCCGGGCGCACATTCGGACCGTTGAAGCGCATGAAAAAAAACTCTCCCGTTTCTCGCAGCGGACGCTTCGCGCACGCCCCCGGTGCGGACGTGGCCCGATTCACCGAGTCCATTTCCTTTGACCGGCGCCTGTGGCGGCACGATATCCTCGGCTCGCTGGCCCACGCCACCATGCTGCGCAAAATCGGCCTGCTCTCGAAGGCTGAAGCCGACGCCATTGTGCGCGGCCTCGACGCCATCGCCCGGGAAATCAAGGCCGGCAAATTCAAGTGGAAGCCCGAACTCGAAGACGTCCACATGAACATCGAGGCCGAACTGACCCGGCGGGTGCCGGCCGGGGCAAAACTGCATGCCGCCCGCTCGCGCAATGACCAGGTCGCTCTCGACCTCCGTCTCTGGTTGCGCGACGAACTGGTTTTGTTGCTCGGTGAAATCGTGGATTTGCAGCGCGGGCTGGTCGCCCTCGGCGAAAAAAACGCGGACGTGCTGATTCCCGGCTACACGCATCTGCAACGCGCGCAGCCGGTCTATCTCGCGCACCATCTGCTCGCCTACGTCGAGATGCTCGAACGCGACTGCGAACGGTTTTGGGACGGCTATTCGCGCGTGAACGTCTGCCCGCTCGGCAGCGGTGCGATTGCCGGCTCGACCTTGCCGCTCGACCGCGTGTTCGTCGCCAAATTGCTCGGGTTTGTGGATGTGCACGGCAGGCCGCAACTCACGCAAAATTCCATGGATGCCGTCAGCGACCGCGATTTTGCCGTGGAATTCTGTGCCGCTGGCGCGTTGCTGGCCGTGCATCTATCGCGGCTTGCGGAAGACGTGATTCTCTGGGCCAGCGCGGAATTCAACTTCATCAAGATCGCCGACGCCTACACCACCGGTTCGTCGCTCATGCCACAGAAGAAGAATCCGGACATTGCCGAGCTGGCGCGTGGCAAATCCGGCCGGGTCATCGGCAACCTCGTGGCCCTGCTCACCCTGTTGAAAGGCCTGCCGATGACCTACAACCGGGATTTGCAGGAGGACAAGGAACGGGTTTTTGATACGACCGATACCGTGCGCACCACGGTACGACTCATGACCGCGATGCTGCGGAATACAAAGATCAATAGCCCCGCCTGCGCTGCTGCGGCGGGCGACCCGGCATTGCTGGCAACCGATCTGGCGGATTATCTCGTCAAAAAAGGAATGCCGTTCCGGCAGGCGCACCACGCTGTGGGCGCCGTCGTGGCGCTGGCGGAAAAACTGGGCAAGCCGCTGAACCGCCTGACGTTCGCGGAACTGCAATCCGTGGACAAAAATTTCGGCCGGGACGCGCTGGGCGTGTTCGATCTGAAGCGCGCAATGGCCAAACGAAATCTGATCGGCGCACCGGGAACAAAAGAGGTGGCTAAGCAACTGGCGCGGTGGCGGGAACAGCTTTCGTAAGAAAAAAGGGGGGGGGAATATGGCGCGCGCAACTTCTTTGCCTGAACGATTGAGTTACTTACAACCGTTCCGAAAAAAAGCGGTAGAGGGCTGCCGCACTCCAGGACGCTTCGCGTTTGCCGGCGAACTCACGAATTCGCGCCAGCGTCTTGGACTGCGCCAGCCCTCTGCCGTTTTTGCATCCCACCATTTTACACCTTACGACTTTGATTGGCGAAACGAGCAAAAAGATTTATTCTCTGAAAACAAATGGCGGATAACTTGGATAACTTGCTCAAAGCGACCTCGCGCTCGTTTTACCTGACGTTGCGCGTGTTGCCGGGGGCCATTCGACCGCAAATCAGCCTCGCTTACCTGCTCGCCCGCACGGCTGACACCATCGCCGACACCGAACTCGTACCGCCCGAACAACGCATTGACGCGCTCAAGCGATTGCGCGAGCGCATCCAGGGCACCTCCACCGCACCACTGAACCTGTACACGCTCGCGCAACAGCAGGGTTCAGCCGCCGAAAAACTGTTGCTGGAAAAAATCGAGGACAGTCTCGCGCTGCTCCCGACCCTTTCCCACGCCGACCAACCATTAGTCCGCTCCGTGCTCAACACCATCACGGGCGGACAGGAACTGGACCTGCGCCGGTTCGCCGCCGCGTCCGCCGAAAAAATTGTCGCGCTCGAAACGGCCGCCCAACTCGACGATTACACCTACCGCGTCGCCGGCTGTGTCGGTGAATTCTGGACCAAGCTGTGCCGCGCGCATTTGTTTCCGACCCGGCGGTTGGACGACCCGCAATTGCTGGCGGACAGCGTCCGGTTTGGCAAGGGCCTGCAACTGGTGAACATCCTGCGCGACTTGCCGGCGGATCTAAGAAAAGGCCGATGCTACCTGCCATCGGACCAACTGGAACGGGCGGGATTGTTGCCCGAGGTTTTGTTGTCGCCGGCGAACGCAGCGAAATTCCGTCCGCTGTTTCACGAATATCTCGACCGGGCCGAATCGCACCTGGCCGCAGGCTGGGCTTACACGAACACGCTGCCGTTCGGACAGGTGCGGGTGCGGTTGGGTTGCGCGCTGCCGATTTTGATTGGCGTGAAAACCATTGAGCGATTGCGCGCCTCCAGCGTGTTGGACCTGCAACAACGGGTAAAGGTCCCGCGAAACGAAGTGCGCGGAATCGGGCTGCGTTTGATATTGCTCTATCCCCTGCCGCGGGTGTGGCGGACATCGTTTCCCACGGGCGGGAAAGCTGTTGCATCCGGAGGCAAATTGGCGTAAAAAATTGGTATGCAAATCATGAAGTTGACGCCCGCGATTTGTGCGGCTGTTTTTTGTGCGAGTTTTATTTCCGTTCGAGCGGATGACACCCCGGTCCAGGCCGCTGCCCGTGCGGCTTTGGAACAAAAGCTTGACCAGTTGGACAAGCCGCAAACCCAGACGCCGCCCGTGCAGCCCAACAAAGCTGCCACCAATGTGATCAAGGCGGTTCCTGCAAAAGCGGTGACGCCGCAGCCGGCCCCGGTGGCCGCTCCGGTGGTTGCCGCGCCAGTCAAAACCAAACCCGCGACAGCCGCTGCGCCGCGGGTAACAAGCCCGGCGCCGGCAGCAACTGCTGAAGGAGACACAGCTGCCCAGGCCGCCGCCCGCACGGCGTTGGAACAACAGTTGAATGCTCCGGACAATTCGCAGCCCCCACCGGCGCCGGCGCCCGCACCGGCCACTCCCCCACCGGCCGAAACCATGCCGGCGGAAGCAGCCCCAACTCCTGAGCCGGCAGCCACCGTACCGGCCACGCCGACAAGCGCTGAGACAAATGCCAGTCCGGGCGCCGAAGCCGCTCAACCCGCCGAAACCACTCCCGCACCGGCGGAAACCCAACCGGCCACAACGGTTCCTGCCACCGTCCCGGCGTCGGCGCCCGATTCGGCCTCGCAAAGTCCCGTCCAATCCGGCGTCCCGAACCCGGCCAGTTCAGTCACGGCGGTTGTTCCCGGCAAGGAATTGGGCTTGAAACCCATGGAGGCGCCGTACGTGCCGATTTCAGCAGCCCAGTTGGCACAACTTCAGGATTTGCTCGCCAAATACAAGGCCAATGAAATCACGCCAGCGGAATATCACAAACAGCGCGCGGGAATCCTGGCCCATCCCCAGCCGTAAACCACGAACTTTCCCACCCGCCGGAAGTGCGCTTCCGGCGGTTTTTTTTGCCCACCCCGGCCATCGAAAGACCTTCGGGGTTGAACTTTGAATTCTGGGCCTTAAACTGCCATCGCCATGCATGATTTCCGTTATGTCGGCAACCAGTTGTTTTGTGAAGGCGTCTCCGTCGGGTCGCTGGCGCGCCAATTCGGCACGCCACTTTACGTCTATTCTCAGCACACGTTGACGGAACATTTCCGGAAGCTGGATCACGCCCTCGCCCCGCTCGATCATCTGGTTTGTTTCGCGATGAAGGCGAATTCCAATCTCTCCGTTCTGCGGACCCTGGCCAATCTCGGCAGCGGTTTCGACATTGTCAGCGGCGGCGAGTTGCAGCGGGTCATCGCCGCGGGCGGCAACCCGCAGCAATGTGTTTTTGCCGGTGTGGGAAAAACCGAGGCGGAAATCAAATTCGCGCTGCAACGGGGCATTTATTCGTTCAACGTGGAAAGCGAACCGGAATTGCAACGCATCAACCGGATCGCCGCCCGGCTCAAAAAAATCGCGCCCGTGGCCGTGCGGGTGAATCCCGGCGTGGACGCCAACACCCACGCCAAAATCACTACCGGCACCTATGAAAACAAATTTGGCATTCAATTTGAACACGTCGAGGGCGTTTATGCCCGGGCCCGCAAACTGAAAAACCTGCGCCTGCGCGGATTGCAGATGCACATCGGCTCGCAGGTCACCCAGACCGGCCCGTTCGAGCAGGCCGTGCGCAAGGTCCTGCCGCTGGTCAAGCGGTTGCAGGGGAAATACCCGCTCGAATTCTTCAGCCTCGGCGGCGGCCTGGGCATTGTTTACCAGCCGGCGCTCGCCAGCGGGTCGGCGGCCTGGTGGAAAACCTCCCCGGCAAAAGACATCCTGACACCGCAAAAATATGCCGGGCGGCTGGTGCCGCTGTTGCGACCGCTGGGCTTGAAAATTTTGATTGAGCCCGGCCGGTTCATCATCGGCAATGCGGGCATTCTGGTCACCCGGGTTGAATATGTGAAGCGTACGGGCCGGAAGAACTTTGTCATTGTGGATGCCGCGATGAACGATTTGATCCGCCCGGCATTTTATGATGCCTACCATGAAATTGTGCCGCTCCGGCGACGGGGTGGCGCGACGCTCAAGTCCGACGTGGTCGGGCCGATTTGCGAATCCGGCGACTATTTTTGCAAGGACCGCCCGTTGCTCAAGGTCGGCGAAGGCGACCACCTGGCCTTGTTGAGCGCCGGGGCGTATGGTTTTGCCCAGGCCTCGAATTACAACACCCGGCCGCAGGCCGCCGAGGTTCTGGTGAACGGCCGGCGCGCCGCCGTGGCGCGGACGCGTCAGCCGGTGAAAGAAATTTGGTCAGGGGAAAAAGTTGTGGCATGGTTGAGGTAAGCTTGTGAACAACGAATACTCCATTGCGGCCCACTGGACGGGCGGTTTCGACGAAGCCGGCCTGCAGCAGTGGGCGCAGGATTTGCGCGCGCAGCTCCTCGCGCCGCAGGTTTCGCTCGGCCTGGTTTTCATGTCGCCGAAGTTTTTCCCGTTCGCCCGGCAGGCGCTGGAACTGCTGCGCGTCCACGCCCGGATTCCGCTGCTGGTGGGCTGTTCGAGCACCGGGCTGATCAACGGGGCACAGGAAATTGAAGGTGCGACCGGCCTGGTGCTGGCGCTTTACTCGCTGCCCGGCGCGGAGTTGAAAGGCTTTCGTTTCACCCAGGAACAGGTCGAGGAGGCCAACGGCCCCGGCTATTGGCACCTGGAGACGGGCGTCGAACCGGCACGCACCAACGGCTGGCTCGTGTTCATCGATCCCTTCCACCTGGACGCGGAAAGCTGGATCCGCTCCTGGAATGAGGCCTATGCGCCGCTGCCCGCGCTCGGCGGCCTGGCCAGCGGCATTTTCAACCAGCAACTGACACAGGTCTATTTGAACGGCGACGTGTTTGAAGATGGCGGGGTAGCCATTTCCGTCGGCGGCGAAGTACAATTGACTGGCGTCATTTCCCAGGGTTGCACGCCCATTGGCGAGACCTGGACCCTCACGCGCGTGGAAAAAAATTTAATCCACCACATCGGCAACCGGCCGGCTTACGCGGTGCTGGCCGAGACCTTTCAAAGACTTCCTCCCGAGGAACAGCGCAAGGCCCAGGGCAATCTCTTCATCGGTCTCGTCGTCAACGAATACCTCGAGGATTTCCATCGTGGCGACTTTCTGGTGCGCAACCTTCTGGGCGGCGACCCGCAGTCAGGCGTGCTGGCCGTCAGCACGTTGCCGCGGGCGGGGCAAACCATGCAATTCCAACGGCGCGACGCTGACGCGGCGACCGAGGACATGAATGCCCTGCTGGCGCGCGCCAAAGCTCAAATCGGCGGGGCTGCGATTTACGGCGGCTGCCTCTGCTGTTGCAATGGCCGCGGCAAACACCTGTTCGGCCGGGCGAACCACGACGCCGAAATGGTGCAGGAACGGCTCGGCCCGTTCGGGCTCTCTGGTTTCTTCTGCAACGGTGAAATCGGCCCGGTCGGCGAAAAGAATTTCCTGCACGGCTACACCGCCTCGCTAGCGCTGTTCGTGAAAAAGCAAGCCTGACCCGCCCGAAAAATCGCGGCGGGGAATAATTCGCCTTTGCTTTTGCCCCGCGGCCCGTCATGCTCGCACCGGAATGCCACCAGAGGAACCCACATCCGGGACGAATCGGCCCGAGCAACCGCAACGACCAGGCGGCGGACGACGACGCGGACGCCGCGGCGGTCGTGGCCGCGGCCCGCGCCGTCCGGCACCGATTCCGCAAACCGAACATCCCGCCGGCGCGCCCGTTGAAAGCGCCCCCCCGCCTGAGCCAGGGCCTCCTGCCGCAATTCATGACGCCCCGGCGTCCTCCGCCATCAGCGAAGCCGTCAACGAAGTAATGGGAATCGTCGAATCCTTGAAACAGGCCTTGGCGCAAATGGAGGATGTTTTGGAGCTGGTCGAACACGCTGAACGCCAAAAACTTGCCGACGAGCATGAGATTGATTCGCTCCGCCGGCTGTTGCGCCAGTTGCAACATCCGCGCAGTGGTCGGGGTGAACGGCACGAACGCGACGTTTGAATTGGATTTCAAAATTGAGTCAATAGTTGCCAAATTCTGGTTGGCTTAGGCCCTTGGTTCCCGCCATCGTACCGGGCATGAACCCTGGCTTTTCTTCACCGGAAGACGCCATTTTTCTGGTGAAATGCGTGGATTACAAGTGCCTGGCCGTCCGGGGTACGAACGGCAGATGGAAAAGTTTCTACGACGACACTGAATTGCCCGATGTCACCGAAGTTGTCGTTCCGGTTCCGCTGGAATTGGTCCTGCCGTTTCTTCCCGATTTCAAGCGCAAACGGTTATGCCCGGCCCGATTGCCGGGTCAAAGATAATTTCTTAAAATGGTCATGAACTCCCTGCGTTATTCAACCAGATGGCTTTTCCTCCTGCCGATCTTCTGTCTTTTGATGGTATTCAGCACGACGGTGTTGAAGGCCGCCGAAAACGGTCTTTCGCTCGAAGAACGGATAACCCGGATTGAAGCGCTGCAGCAACCCGGAGCGGTGCCGGTCAACACCGGCGACAATGCCTGGGTGCTGGCCAGTTCCGCCCTGGTGTTGATGATGACGGCGCCGGGGTTGATCCTGTTTTATGGCGGGCTGGTGCGCAGCAAAAACGT